>CAYSSA010000015.1:0-3076 GCA_964433485.1 uncultured Tepidisphaeraceae bacterium
GCCACCGCTCGGGCCGTTCCGCAGAAGGATTCGCGTGGCATCCATGATGGTGAGTTTGGGCCTGACCACCAGGTTCAGATCAGCGATGCGCTGGTGGATATTCTGCTGATGGATCTCGCCGCGATTGCCGCCGATGACGCCCATGATGTTCTTCAGACCCAGTGTCAGTTTGGCCAGAACGTGATGCTTGGCGATGGGGACATTGATGTAGCAGTCGCAGTCGGTCTCGAGCGAGTCCTGGTAAAACGAGAACTGCTTGATCGACTGTCCCTTCTCGATCTTCACGGGGACGAACTTCTTCTGGTCCTGAAAGATGCACTGTGCGCGGGCGTCGCCGAGCGACTCGATGGCCGCCGGGATGCCACTGGCCACATAGCAGCGACGGGCATCGTTGACGGTGCGGTCAAACACCAGAACCTGCTTGGCGCCGGCGTCGAGCGCCAGGTTGACGATTGCCTTGACGATGTCCGGATGCGTGTTGGCGGCGAATTCAACCTTGCGATCCCAGCCTATGTTCGGTTTCACGACAACGCGGTCGCCCTTCTTCACGAAGGCTTTGATGCCCCCGAGCGGCTCCAGCACCCTGGCGACCATGGCGCCATAGTCCTTGCCCTTGGCGATTGACAGGACGGACGGCGCTGTGGCCTTCTCCTCGGCTGCCAGCACCGACGCGACATTGAAAAGAGGAGTCGCCAGGGTTGCCCCGGCCGACCATGCGGTGACTTGTTTGAGGAATTCCCGGCGATCCATGGAGCCTCCGAAGCTCAAAGGTTCGAAAACGTGCCGGCCGACGACAGGCGGTCGCGGCAACAACTCTTGGTATGGCGGATCGGCCGTGGCGTTGAACACGGTGTCCAGCGGTGTCACACCAGCCACTTGTCGCGGTGTGCGGTGCGGATGAATCCTGATGCTTCGGGGGCGTTGGTCGCCTGCATCTTCTCGCCGTTCCAATCGAGGTTCTTGCCGGCGCGCAGGGCGACAACACCGGAAAGGCCGATTTCCGTGAGCAGGCCGCCGGTGTCGAAATCCGAGAAAGCCTTGCCCTCGCCGCGACAGGCGTTGACCCATTCCTGCTCGTGGCTGCGCACGCGCGGAAGTGTAACGGGGATTCCGGCGGTGGCGGTGTGGCGGGTAACATCAGTAAGCTTCGGCTCACCCTCCAGACGCAGCAGGCCGCCGGTGTTCCAGTGGCTGGTGTAGATGCACCCCTTCTCGCCAAGAATCATGAGGCCGCCGGGAATCTTGTCCTTGTAGACTTCAACGAGCGGCTTGAGCACGTCGGCTGGAGGCAGACCGTCACCCTGCCAGTGCAGCGACAACGGCGCAAGCTTGCCGCGCGCCGGGAAATGAAACTCCACGGCGGCCTTGCCGGCCACTTGTTTTCCGTCCTTGAAGTTGATGACGAGCTTCTCCGGGTAGCTCAGGTCCAGCGCCCTCATGGGCAGGTTCATGGCATGGCAGCAGATGTCGGCCAGGCCGCCGTTGCCAAAGTCAAACCAGTCGCGCCAGCGGAAGGGGTGATAGACGCCCTTCTTGAAGGGGCGCATGGCCGACGGCCCGACCCACAGATCCCAGTTGAAACCCTGAGGGACGGGGTCTTCACCGGGGGCGCTGCCTTCGTTGGCCTTGACGCCCACACCCCAGTGGTAGATTTGGCGAATCTGCCCGAGCACGCCGGCCTTGATGATCTCGGTGCAGCGGCGCAGCGACGGGCTGGCACTGCCCTGGTTGCCCATCTGGGTGACGACCTTGGACTCGCGGGCCAGCTCGCGCAACTCGCGCGCTTCGGCCACGCTGTGGGTCAGTGGTTTCTCACAGTAAACATGCTTGCCGAGCCTGATGAACGCCTTGCAGAGCGGAAAGTGCCAGTGGTCGGGGGTGCCGATGAGAACGCCGTCGAAACCGGCCGCATCGTCGATGAGTTTGCGATAATCCTCGTACGCTTTGGCGCTTCTGGTTGCCTCCCCTCCGGCCTTGAGGGCGTCGGCGCGGGCGTTGTCAATCTGCGAGGCATCCGGATCACACAAACCTGTCAGGTTTGCCCCGCTGGAAAGGATGTTCCTCATGACCCCGCGGCCCTGCCCACCGCAGCCGACAACCGCAAGATTCAGTCTGCTGTTGGCGATGGTGGAAGCTGGGTTGGCCGCCCGCACGATCAGCGGCGCGCCCATTGCGATCGCCGATGCTCCAAGAAAAGTCCGCCGCGATGAACCTGTCGAGTGGGCATGTGTCATGGGGTCTCCGAACAGTATTACCTACGGCAGATGTCGGAAAGCGTTGACGTAAGGCGAGGTCACGAGTCCGGCATGAGAATACAGGAAGTCACATCATCCGACTGCTTTCACGGTGAGGTGACACGGGGAAGTCGAACGGATGACCTCCATCGCAACGGAGTATCAAGGGCGAGGTAATCTGTAACGGGTGTCTGTGGGCGATGGAGCGCACGTTGGTTGTTTGGCCGACACTCAAGACGCCAAGACTTCATGAAGTACGAAAGAACACCGATGCGAAACACCAATAGACTGCTGATGACGCGAACCTGTCTCGTGGGATTCCTGTTGCTTGCAGCGCGAGCCGCCGCCGCCGATGTGGTGATGAAGACCGAAAGCTGGGCCAACAACCAGAAGGCATTCGAGCGGATGGCCCGGCGGATCGAGGATGGCAACGCACGCAACCTGCTGGCCCGGCCGGGGGTGAAGGCGTACGGCGATCTGGCGGGGCAGGCGGCGCTGGTTGACGGTTTGGCCGGCGTGCTCGGCGGCGAAGGACGAGTGTTCATAGATGGCCGACCGTCGGTGGTGGCGTTCTATCTCGGCAAGGCCGTCGCCATTCACGAGATCGGGTTCTTCACCGGCAACATCGACTCTCGTTCCAATCAGGATTTCGAGGTGCGTCTGGCCGACAACAGCGCCAATCCCGGCAAGATGCCCAAGTTCCCGGAGGCGCCGACGTTGACGAGCGGCGACAAGATCATCGGAGCCGACGCGGGCGGTTTTCATACCTCGTTTGTCGCGTCCAACGGCGGGCCGCTGATCGCCGGGAAGGCCCCGGGCAGGCCCATGCCGTTGGCCTGGTG
>CAYSSA010000015.1:3086-4235 GCA_964433485.1 uncultured Tepidisphaeraceae bacterium
TCGCCGGGAAGGCCGACTGGGTCGAGTTCCGCATCTGGCGGACGTATCCATCCAAGGCCGGGCAGCCGGCCAAGACCAAAACGCCCACTGGTGCAATGGCGGCCATCGAGCTTGAGGTGTTCGGCGATCCCAAGGACGTGCTGGTGATTTCGCCTGAGGAAAAGGCCCGCACAGCGGCGCTCCGCGAGAAGGGCAACCGCGCCCCCTATGAGAAAAAGTCGACATGGCAGGAAACAATGCAGGCATCACGTGAGGCGCTGCTGCGATGGGAGTGCGAGATTGATGAACTCATGCTGGGCCGCGCCGGAGTCAGGATGGGACCGTGGCAAACCCTGGGCGTGCTACCGGCCGGCAGCGAGGATCTGCGGCAAGTCGAGCGACTGGCGAAGGTGGATCTGACCAGGCCGCTATCGCTCAAGAACAGAGAATTGGCCTGGCGAGAGTGTTCCGTGAAGGACGGTGAGATGGCCGACCTGGCTGCGATGTTTAAGGGAAGGCCCGGCGATGTGGTTGTCCTTTGCCGTTCATTGACCGTGGAGGTGGAACAGAATGAGTTGCCCTTTGGCGTGGGTCTGACGGGTGGCCGCATCCGGGTGCTGGGCGGGCAGTCATCGCTGTCGCTGGGCGAGAGCACTGAATCTGCCGCGCCCAACCAGCGGGCATGGTCGTTGCGGGAGAAGCCGGGGCAGTACCAGATGCTGGCGATGCTTCCGGTGGGCAAGGATGGACGCTGTCAGATGTGGCTCATGCCGCAGCCGGCCGCCTCAAAGCCCGGCGCGGGAAACAGGGAAGAGCGCATTTCGCGCCGGATGCGGTTGTACGATCAGATCAAGAACGATTTCGCCGATCCGGTCAGCGTGGCGCAGATGAAGTGGGAGCGATGGGACAGCATCTGGGTGCGCTTCGAGAAGGGCGGCATGTCCAGCCGGCACTATTTTCACACCGATTGGGCGCCCGGCAACCCCTGGCCGTTGATTGCACAGTACAACTCGGGCGCCGAGAGGCGCCTGGCCGCGATTGAAGCGGAACTCAAGACGATTGAGCCCTTTATCGCCGCGAAGGCGGCGACCTGGTTGACTCAGTGGAAAGTCGCCAAGCCCCCGGCCACGCTTTCCGACGCCCGCGCCCGCTACTATGCGGTGGCCACGG
>CAYSSA010000015.1:4245-5609 GCA_964433485.1 uncultured Tepidisphaeraceae bacterium
TCCAGGCGGCCATGGCCGAGCACCACAAGATCGCATCCATGCGCCTGGCCGTGCTCGACCAGCAGAAGACGTTCGCCGAGCGATATCCCAAGGCGGCGGAGTATCTCCAGCGGATCGACGCCCTTGAAGTCCTGATGAATGCCGTGTGGCCCTCCGTGCTGGGTTCGCGTCCCGATGCGCTGGCGGGACTGATGAGCGTGTGCGACAAGGTGGCCTCCGAGGGCCAGGCGATTCTGCTATCCAATCCGGTGTTGGCGTTCGACAAGTTGCTCCTGGGCAAGGGTGGTCCGGGGTTTGCATCCAACTGGGGCGGGGCCAACTATATCGGCAACGAGATTGTCACGCTGTCGCCGGTGAAACCGAATGGACAGATCGCGACGGTCTACAAGGGCGGACACATCAGCGATATGGATCTCAGCTTCGACGCAAGGAAGATCCTCTTCAGCGACAACCTGCGGATTCACGAGGTGAATGTCGATGGCAGCGGCCATCGCCAGATCACCACGCACGAGGACCACCACACCAAACACTATGACGCCTGCCGCCTGCCCAACGGCAAGATCGTGTTCGTGTCCACCGCGTGCGAACAGGCCGTGCCCTGCACGGGCGAGTGGTATGTCGGCAACCTTCACCTCATCGACGACGACGGCAAGAACGAGCGACGGCTTTGTTTCGATCAGGACCACGACTGGAACCCGACGGTGCTCAACAACGGCACGGTGATGTACACGCGATGGGAATACACCGACACGCCGCACTACTTCACCCGCCTGCTCTTCACCATGAACCCGGACGGCTCCAACCAGATGGCGGCCTATCACAGCAATTCCTACTGGCCTAACGCCGTCTACTGGCCGCGAGCGATCCCCGGCCATCCGTCGCGCATCATCGGCGTGGTCTCGGGCCACCACGGCGTCTCCCGCGTCGGCGAACTGGTCATCTTCGACCCGGCGCTCGGTCAGCATGAAGCCGAGGGTGCGGTGCAGCGCATCGGCGAACGCGGTAAACGCGTCGAGGCCGTGATCGAAGACGGCCTGGTGTCCTACAGTTGGCCGCGATTTGCCTGGCCGTATCCACTGGCCGAGGGCGAGGCCAACCGTGGCGCCGGCAAGTACTTCCTGGTTAACTGCCAGATGGATGAGTGGAGCCCCTGGGGTATCTATCTCGTTGACGTGTTTGACAACATGACCCCGTTGCTGATCGGCAACTACGCGCAGCCGATCCCGCTGAAGCCCCGGCCAACGCCGCCCGTTGTGCCCACACGAGTGGACCCGAAAAAGACGGACGCGCAGGTGTACATGGTGGATGTGTATCGCGGCAACCTTCGAGATTATCCGAAGGGATCGGTGAAAGCGCTGCGCATT
>CAYSSA010000015.1:5632-5873 GCA_964433485.1 uncultured Tepidisphaeraceae bacterium
GCCGCCAGCTTCGAGGGCGGCTGGGATGTCAAACGAATTCTCGGCACCGTGCCGGTCGAGGCCGACGGCTCGGCGTTCTTCAAAGTCCCCGCCAATACCCCGATCTTCGTGCAGCCGCTGGACGCCGACGGCAAAGCGCTGCAGGTCATGCGAAGCTGGTTCACGGCCATGCCGGGAGAAGTGCTCTCCTGCGTCGGCTGCCATGAGAAGAATGAGACGGCGCCTGCGGCCCAGACGCTCG
>CAYSSA010000015.1:5938-6829 GCA_964433485.1 uncultured Tepidisphaeraceae bacterium
GTGCTCGATCAACGCTGCGCCGGCTGCCACGATGGACAGCCGCGCAACGACAACAAGCGACTGCCGGATTTCCGCGCCAAGCAGTTGCACACCGACTACAAGGGCAATTACAGCCCGGCGTATCTCGCTCTGGCGCCCTACGTGCGCCGGCCGGGTTATGAGAGCGACTATCGCATGCCCGCGCCGGCCGAGTTCCACGCCAGCACCAGCCCGCTGATCCAGATGCTGGAGAAGGGCCACCACAACGTGCAACTCACGCGCGAGGAAAAGGAGCGCATCTTCACCTGGATCGACTTCAACGTACCCTACGCGGCCAACTGGAGCGAAAGCCACCGCGCCCCGGATCAGGAACAAGTGGAACGGCGGGCGAAGTACAAGTCCCTTTTTGCGAATCTCGCCGAGCAGACCGAGAAGCAACTGCCCCAGCCGCAGGTGGCCAAGTTCCAGACGCCCGCGCCGGAGGCCACCCGCCCGGCGCCGTTAAAGCTCGACGGCTGGCCGTTCGACGCCCAGCGGGCCGCGGAGATGCAGAAACGTGCCGGTCGGGAACTGACGCTCGATCTGGGCAATGGCGTGACCATGGCTCTGGCGCCCATTCCCGCGGGCAAGTTTGTCATGGGCGATGTCGGAGGCGCGGTGGATGAGTATCCACAGGCGATCGTGACCATCGCGCAGGGATTCCACATTGGTCGCCTCGAAGTGACCAACCGTCAATATGCCCAGTTCGATCCCCAGCACGACAGCGCCTACATCGACGCCCGCGGCAAGGACCGTATCAGCCGCGGCTATCCGGTGAACGAGCCCGACCAACCCGTCGTCCGCGTCACCTGGCGCCAAGCCATGGCCTTCTGCCGCTGGCTCTCGGCGAAGACAGGACAGGAATGCACGCTG
>CAYSSA010000015.1:6858-12135 GCA_964433485.1 uncultured Tepidisphaeraceae bacterium
TGGGCCTGCCGCGCGGGCTCCGACACGGCCTGGTCTTTCGGCAATTCGTTCAATGGGCAGAACAACCTGGCCAACATCGCCGATTCCACGCTCAGCGGTTGGGCCTGGGGCCGCGTCGACGGCAGCTATTCCGACGGCGCGCGTTTCACCGTTCCCGGCGGCCGCTACAAACCCAACGCCTGGGGCCTGGCCGACATGCACGGCAACGTGGCCGAGTGGACACTGACGGACTATCGACCCTACCCCTACGCCGAGAACGACGGCCGAAATGCCGCCGGCTCAGACGCCCCGAAGGTCGTGCGCGGCGGCTCCTGGAACGACAAGTTCCAATACAGCCGCTCCGCCAGCCGGCTCTCGTATCTTCCGCATCAGCCCGTTTACAACGTCGGCTTCCGCATCGTCTGCAAACCCGCGGGACTGGCCAAAGGAGAGTAGGCCCAAACGGGAACGGAACAACTGTCTCGACGGGTTTGGCTATTTGGGCCATTCTCCGTTGACCATCGGACGCGGAACAAGCTTGGCCGGATCCAGCACCACATGTTTCACCCTCGTGCGCTGCCAGGTGTAGGTGACATGCACCAGGCCGTCATTCGACTGGATCACCGCGGGATAAGAGAATTCCTTGCCCGCCTGCTGTTCCAGCACCAAAGCGGCTTGCCAGTTCTTGCCGTCCTCACTTACGGCCACGTTCAGCACGGCCCGTTTGCCGCCGCCGAAAAGGTCGGTTTGGCCCACATGGTTGTAGACAAGCAGATGCCGTCCATCCTTCAGTGTCAAGGCATCAATGCCGCTATTGGGGTTCGGTAGCAAGCCCAGCGTCATGGGACTCCAAGTCAGCCCACCATCATTCGACCAGGTCTCGAAAATTCGGTTCTGGCGGGTGCGCCCGATCGCCTGCAACCTGCCGCCGGGATGAAACAGAATACTCGGTTGGATTGCCCCTATGGCCTTGCCGTCATTGATCGGCGGCGTGGCCGTCCATGTCTTGCCGCCATCGGCACTCCGCTCGAAATGGACCCGCCAGCCGTTGTGTTCCGTGCTGGTTGGACACAGAATCGTGCCGTCGGCCAGTTGCACCGGTTTGTTCTTGATAGGCCCGAGAATGCCGTCGGGAAGCCGGACAGCCTCGCTCCAGGTCTTGCCGCCGTCGTTGCTCGTTCGGAGCATGCCCCACCACCGACTCGGACTTGGCCCGACTTTGTAAAACAGCATCAGCGGACCGGACTTGGGCAGAAACAGCACCGGATTCCAGCAGGGATGTCGCTTGCCGTCGCTCTGCACGCCATCGGCCACCGAAACTGGCGCGGTCCACTTGCCCTCAACCTGTCGTGACGACCAGATGTTGACATCGGACTTGCCCTCGGCCGTGCCTCCAAACCATGCCGCCACCAGCCCGGAGGGCGTCTGCACAATCGTCGAAGCATGGCACTGTGGGAATGGGGCGGCCTCGTAGATGAACTCGCTCCCGACAACGCCGGGCTCCGCCGCAAACGCCATTGGATATACCAAAAAGGCTAGAAGGAGGAGGTTGATACGCATGGTCAAATCATACCCCACCCGGCCTCAGACGCCACGAGGTGCATCCATAGGCTCGGGCACGCGCAACGGGGGTCGCGATTTTTCTTGACCCGCACTGTTTTGGTCTCATATCCTACACGTAAGGTGCGCCCTTTCTTTCAGGTCGGGAGCATCGCCAGTTGTTGGTCTGATCCAGTGGTCTATTGTCCGCCACGGCCTTTTTCGCTCCTTTCCACCAGCATTGAGGCCGGGCAGGAGGGTATTATGCGTCGCCGCAAACTGGCTCACGGAGTGTCGCGCGCGGTCTTTGAAGCCTCGCGAATCGAGAATCTTGAAAACCGCATTCTGCTGGCCGCTCCGGATCTGGTCAGCCAGATCGTGAGCACTGATGCCGTGGTGGCGCGCGGACACCACATCAGCCTGGACTACCGCATCACCAATATGGGCGATGCGCCGACGACCCAGAATTGGTCTGATCGGCTCTGGCTGTCGTCCATCGCCACGTTCGATCCTGTCACCGCCACGGACATCGGTGGTTGGTGGAACGGAGATGTCGCCACGTTGCCGCTGGCGGCCGCTCCCGGTCCGGGCGACAGCTACCTAGCGACACGCAAAGCACCGATTCCGCAGGGGTTGCCGACGGGAACCTACTATCTGTTCCTTGAGACGGATCGCTGGAATGAGGTGACGGAGTCAAACGAGGCCAACAATGTCAGCGCGCCCGTTTCGGTTATGCTGGTCGCCCCCGATATCGCCATCAGCAAGGCGTCGGTTCAGAACCCCGCGCCGCCAGTCGAGGTGACCTGGGGTCAGGCGATCGACGTGGCGTTCACGGTTCAGAACTTGACCAACGCCCGCCTCGATGGTTTCTGGTTCGATTCGGTTGTGGCGTCCAAGGACAACAAGCTCGATGCGACAGATTGGGTCCTGAACTGGACGCTCTCGGATACCCTTCCGCCACTTGGCTCTTACGAACATCAGGCTCAAGTCGCGATCGGCGGGCCGTGGACGCTCAGCGCGGGACCGGGCTACCTCCTGTTTGTGGCCAATAACGTCCCCTGGTCCGAACCAGACGCAAATCCACTGGATAACCTGTTGGCCGTTCCCATCACGGTGCGATCACCCGACCTTGAGGTCACCGCCTCGGGCTTGGATGACATGGGGACGCCCATTCTTCCCGCTACCATTGTTCCCACAGGCACCCAGGTCCATGTCACCTGGACCGTTGGCAACACCGGCGACGCCCCGGCGAACGGCACATGGGCAGATGCCGTGTACATCTCGAAGAAGAATGTCTTCGACAACGCCGCGCAGTGGCTGGGCAACTTCGATATTCCGACCGGCGCCACACCACTGGCCCCGGGCGGCAGCTATTCCAGCAGTTTCACAATCGACACCAAGAACTATGACGGCGGCCAGTACTATGTATTCGTCAGGGCGGATTCGACATGGGGTCTGACGGAAGCCAGCGACGAGAACAACGTCAGCCCGGCCATGTCCCTGCGGCTGGCCGCCCCGGCCACCTCGCCCGACCTGGTGGTCGAAAACCTGTCGATCGTGCCGGACACGGGCAGTATTGGCGTGGACTGGATGGAGGTCGCTTACGATGTTCGCAACGCCGACGCCGTTAATCCGACGACGGCCAGTTATTGGTGGGATATTCTATGGCTGTCACGGACACCCGAGTTCGATCGAGCAACGGCGATCTGGAGCCAGACTCTTTTCGTCAACCCCGGTGCGCTGGCTCCCGGTGAAGTCTATCCGATGACCACGTCGGTTCCCTTCCCCACGAATGTCGGACTTGGGGTGTTCTACGCCTTCATTGAGGTCGATGCGTTCAATTCGCAACAGGAGTCCAGCGGCAACAACAACATGACCACCCAGAATGATGTTGTTCTTCAACTGGAAGGGGCGGATTATGTCCTGACCTCGCTCTCGATGGACAACGGCGGCGGTAATCCCAATGACAACAATTTGGGGATCGGGCGGCCATTCACTCTCAACTGGCACGTTGACAACCTGGGCACCCAGAATACTCCACTTGACTGGATTGACGCCGTCTATGTCTCAGAATTCTCCTGGCTGGACGCCAGCGCCATCAAGATCGCGCAGGTAAACCCGCAGGCACTGGGCGTGGCCACACCCATTGCGCCGGGCGACGGTTATGACGCCACGGCTCAGGTCACGATCCCAAGTTGGATGGGCCCTGGGCCCAAATACGTCTTTGTGGTTAGTGGCTTGCGGTCCAGCGGCAGCGGCGATGGCGCAGACATGGAATATCTGCCGGATGCAAATACATACAATAACTCGACTTACGGGCTATACACCGTGGTGCGACAGGCCGACTTGGAGGTGACGGCCGCCTCGGTGGATACGGCCAATGCCAATATCGGCGAATGGATATTTGTCACCTGGAGCGTGACCAACAACGGCGAAGTGAGTCCGGTGCCGGGATGGGTGGATCGGATCTACATTTCCAATTTTCCGGTGTTCAGCCCCCAAACCTCTCAATCCCTGGCTACACTGGAGCACACCTTCTCCATGGGCGCTTACGGCAGCTCCTACGGGACGGGTATGTTCATTAACACGTCATGGCTGGAAGGTGGAACCTATTACCTGTTTGTGGCGACGGACGACAACCACTCTGAAATAGAGTCCGACGAAACCAACAACATCAGTGAGGCGATTCCGTTGACGCTCGCGCCGGTCGCGGGTCTGCCCGATCTGACGGTTACGCTGGACTACGTGTCTCCTGATCCCGCGGTCGGCGAGGTTGGCAACAGCTACATCGACGTCACCTACACGGTCCGCAACATTGCGATGGATCCGACCGATGGTGGAGGCTGGAACGACGGCATCTGGCTCTCGCGATCGCCGGTTTTCAACCCCGCGTCGGCAGTGTTGATCGGTTCAATCGGGACCTGGGGTGTCGTCCTGTATGGGGATGATACCTACACGCAGACAGTCAGTGTGCCATTGCCGGACGGTGTGGGACTTGGGGGCTTCTACCTGTTTGTTCAAACGGATATCTACAACAACCAGTCGGAGCTTGATGGGAGCAACAACTTCAGTTCCGCCCTCGAAGCGCTGCCGGTGGATCTGAACGGACCGGATCTTGTGGTCACCGAGGTCCATTTCGACAACTACTCGGGGGATCCAAACAATCTGCGCGTCACGACGAATGAGTTGTTCGACCTCCAGTGGTCGGTCGAGAACCAGGGCAACTCCGATACGGGCTGGGGTTGGATGGATGCAATCTACATCGCGGACTCGCCCATCTGGGATCCGGCCACGGCCCGTCTGGTCACGCGCTTCTGGGCCCCCGAGCCTCTGCCCCTGGGCCCGGGTGACGGTTACAGCCAATGGGAATCCATCTCCCTGCCCGGTTGGGTTGGCGCGGGCGTGCATTTCCTTTTCCTGGTAACGGGTGTTTATGACTGGGGCGGTCCGGCGACACTGCAGCCGCTGTTCGGCGAAGGCGGCGGCGAGGGCGGGAACGGCGATATCCAGTTCGTTCCGGACGCGGACTATGTCAGCAATGTTTCATCACCGATTCGCGTAAACGTCACCGTGCCCGACGTGGATCTCGTCATCTCCATTCTGGATGCCCCGCTGACCGTATCCCCCGGCCAATATGTCGGTGGGCTGGTGGAATGGATGGTCACCAACAACGGCCACCACGTCGCCAACGGCAACACCAATGCCAATTACAACTGGACCGATACGCTTTATATCACACAAACCCCGGACGAACCGGGG
>CAYSSA010000015.1:12188-14446 GCA_964433485.1 uncultured Tepidisphaeraceae bacterium
CGATACGCCCCTCTGGCCAGGGTCATCATATTTCGTGTCAACCGCGGATTTCATGATTCCCTACTGGCTCGAACCGGGAGACTGGTATCTGGTTGTTGTCGCTGACAGCAACAATGAGCAGGGCGAAACCGATGAGGCCAACAACACCGCCTATTGGCTTGTTCAGGTTGCCGCGGCCGATCTCTCAACGCCGGATATCACGGTTGCGCCCACTGCCGGAACAGTCGGGCAAACGGTCCTGAACGTGCAGTGGACCGTGACCAACAATGGTCCCGACGCCACTGCCGGCTGGTATGATGTGATCTACATTTCGGCCAGCCCCGAGTTCGATAACACGGCGACGTATGTGGATTACCTTTACCATTCCGACGGGCTGGCCGAGGGCGCGAGCTACTCCGCTTCACGCGATATCACACTACCGGCCGGGGTCGGCGCGGGCCAGCGCTATGTGTTTGTGGTCGCCGACGGCTTCGGCTATCTGCCCGAGACCGACGAGACCAACAACGCCAGCGTTGGGTTCCCCATTACCATATCCGGCCCCGATCTTCAGGTTTCAGCGGCGCAAATCACTGAAACAGTTCCAGTTCCGGCCGTAGTCAACGGCACGGTTTCTGTGTCGTGGACGGTCACCAACACCGGCAACACGCCGACCACGGCAACTGGCTGGTACGACAGCATTTACATCGCGAACGGCCCGAATCCCGGCACGGCATCCATGTGGCTGCTTGGCTGGGTCTACATTACGGCCGGTTCGGTTGACACGGGTACTTTGCCGATTGCGCCCGGTGGGACGTATACGGCCCACGCCGATGGCCTGGTCATACCGGGCTCAGTCGGACCCGGCGCTCGCTACATTTTTGTCTTGACGGACGGTTTCATCTATTCCTACTCCTACAATAACCAGGCGGAGACCAACGAAGGCAACAACCGCTCGGCGGCTTTGCCGATCACTCTTGGCGCTCCCGACTTGATTGTCAGCGATGCGTCCTGCGACTCCAAGGAAGCCACAGTCGGCAGTTCTGTCGTCGTCCACTGGACGGTGCTTAACGACGACCAGAACGGCGCCAGCCCGGCCTACGGTCCCTGGTATGACTACATCTATCTTTCGACCGATGCCTCTTTCAGTTCCGACGACACCCCGATCTTCGGCTTGTACACCGGGTCAATGATTCCGGTTCCCACGCCGTTGGGTACCGGGAATTCGTATGCCAACACCGCCACGATCACCATTCCCTCCAGCGCCACAGCAGGCGCGCAATACCTGGTATTCGTTACCGATGCTTACGACGGGCAGGGCGAGGATAACAACTCCAACAACGCGCGGGCGGTTCCCATCACGCTCCATGCGCCGGACCTGGTGGTGTCGGATCTGTCTGCGCCGGCCGGAGGCGTGCTCAATGGGCAGATCAATGTGACCTGGACCACGCAGAACATCGGGGGCTATTCCGCATACGGGCCATGGTACGACGTGGTGTACCTCTCGGAAGACAACGTGTTCAATGAGTATGAAGACACCTACCTTGGCGCACTCTACACCGGCAACCTGCCGATCGGCACGCTGCCGCTGCAACCGGCGGGAAGTGTCGATGGCGAAGGCAACCCCACTGACCGTTACACTCGAACGCAGTCGTTCGCCATCCCCTATTACCTCGGAACCGGCGCCAGGTACCTGTTTGTCCGCACCGACGCGTACAACGCCCAGACCGAAACGAGCAACAGCAACAACTCGCGCGCGATCCCCATTACGCTTTATGCGCCGGACCTGGTGGTTTCCAGCCTTCTCGCGCCGGCGTCGGCCAGTCCCGGCGAGTCCATTTCAATCACCTGGACCACCCAGAACCTGGGCTCGGTTCCTGCTTTCGGTCCGTGGTATGACGCCATCTACATCTCCAACGACCCGGTCTTCGGCAACGCGGATGATCGTCCGCTTGGAAGTTATCCCGGAACGCCACTGCAGCCCGCCGGCAGTGTCGACGGCTCCGGCAATCCGACCGATCGCTACACCATCACTCAGACGTTTCCCATTCCCGGCGACCTCGCCGATGGCGTGAAGTATCTGTTTGCCGTGGCGGATGGCGGCTACTATTGGTTCGGCACTATCTACTCAACGAACGTCCAGGGGGAGACCAATGACGCCAACAATGCCGCTTCCCGCGCCATCACCATCGGCAGCGTTCCTCCCGTGACGATCCCCGGCACCGAGGACCCGGACACGCTGGTGTTGCGGCGGGGCGAGGGCGGGATGATCGACGCCACGC
>CAYSSA010000015.1:14538-17554 GCA_964433485.1 uncultured Tepidisphaeraceae bacterium
CGCCGGCGACCCCATTCCCGCCGCCATCTCCTTCAATGGCGGCGGTGATGATGACTCCCTTTTGATCATCGGAACCACCGCGACCACGGCGCTGCTGGTGACTCCCGCTGGCGTATCGGCCGGCGGAGGCCTGGTCACGTATTCCAATGTCGAGGGGGTCTCGCTCGATGGCGGCAACGGCAGTCTGATCCCGCTGGCATCGTTGAACCTGAGCGCGCGACTGTCGGTCACGCCCGGCAAAGACCTGACCGTGCGCCTGTCTTCTCTGGCCATTTCCGGTTCCGGCTCGCTGGACATGACCGACAACGACCTGATTCTCGATTACACCGGCCCAGCGCCATTGGCGACGGTGCGCGGATGGCTGCAAAACGGACGGGGCGGCGTGCTGCCGTCAATCCTCACCTCCACACCATCGCCCGCAGCGTATGTCACAGCGCTCGCGTTGTCCGATAATGCCCTGCTGAGATTGGGAAGCTGGAATGGCCATGTGTTGACCTCAACCGCCCAGTACACTCAGTTGCTCATTAAGTATACCTATGCCGGCGACACCGACATGGACGGCCAAGTCACTCCGCGTGACTACCTGAACGTCATCGCCAACATGGGCAAGACAAACTCGCAATGGCTTCTGGGCGATCTCAACCACGACGGACAGGTGACTCCGGACGACTTGGCCGAGGTCAGCAGCAACATGGGCGCTGGCACTTCCGCCCCGGCCAATCCGCCGCTGGCGGCGGCTGCGTCCAGATCGGCCGAACCAAGCGCGAAAGCAAAGACGCCGGTGAAAGAGAAACAGAAGACCAAGACCCGGCAGAATGCCTTGACGCTGAAATTGAAGAAGCTGGCCAAATTGGCGCGGCGTCACGCACCATGACGGTGCTATTGGCTTTGACCTGGCTCGGCGTTCTCCTCAAGTTGCTCCTCAACTGGAGATCTGAAGGTGGCATTCGCTTCAAGGAACAAGATCGACTCATTGCCGGCCTGTATCCCAGGCCCGTTCGGCCGTTTTTATCGCAATCGGCGGCTCCAATAGCCGGGCGTCCTGGCAACATGGGCGATGGTTGCGACCAGAATCTCCTCGCCCCGAATCTCGTAAACGATTTGATACGGGAAACGATCCAGACGGTAACGGTGAAGCTGACGGTTCACCGGGGCTTCGGGATAACTTGGCCACCTGCTCGGGCACTTAGCAATAACCTGCATGGCGCGTGCCAATTCGTCGAGAAAATCATCCCCCAGCCCGGCCTTATCCTTGTCATACCATTCGGCCGCATCCGTCGCTTCTTGTCTGTCGCCAGAGTGAATACGCAGGTTCATGGCTCTCGCGTCCGGCGCATGGCGAAAGGCATGAGAAGGAAGGCCATCTCGGCACGATCCCGCGGAGTCAGAGCCAGCGAGCGCGACATTAGTTCTGCATCGACAGCCATAATCAAATTCTCTTCCGCAAGGAGTCCACAATCAAGTGGAATCTCCCCGGCGGACAACCACATCATACGTCTCCGTCGTCTCAGAGATGACGTATCTTGGTCTCCCCTTGACCTCGTCGTAAATGCGAGCCAAATACAGGCCGATAATGCCCAGGCTGATCATGATGAGGCTGCCGATGACCAGCAGCAGCAGGATCACGGTCGTGAAGCCTTCCACCGCCCGTCCGGCAAACCAGAACGAGAGGGTGTAGGCCGCCCATATCAGCGAAAACGCGAGGAAGAACAGGCCGCAGAGCGTCACCAGTTGCAGCAGCGAGGAACTGAAGGCGGTGACAGCGGTCATTGCCAGTCGAACCAGCGATACGAATGACCATTGCGACCGGCCGCCCACGCGGTCGGGAACCTGGAATGGAACCTGTACCCGGCGGAATCCCAGCCACGCGGTCATGCCTCGGAAGAAGAGATTACGTTCGCTCAGGCGCTTCCAGGCGTCGATGACCTTGCGATCCAGAAGCTTGAAATCCGACGCATTCTGGAGGTCAAAGCCTGATAACCACCGCAACATGCGGTAGAACGACTGCGCAAAGAGCGCGCTGGCGACCGATTCGCTCCCGCGGTCGGTTTTCACGGCCTCGACGATATCGGCCTGACCGGTCCGCCAGGGATCGAGCATCTTCCCGATCAGGGCCGGCGGATGTTGCAGATCGCCGTCCATGACGATCGCCGCTCGGCCCGACGCATGTTCCAATCCGGCCGACACGGCGTGTTCCTTGCCGAAATTCCGACTGAGTCGCATGCCGCGACAGCAAGGATGGTCCGCCGCGTAGCGCCGGATCTGCTCCCAGGTGTCGTCGGGCGAACCGTCGTCGATGACGATGATTTCGTAGTCGGAACAGCAGCGTCCAACGTGCGATTCGATTTCCGCCAGTGAGACCGGAACGTGCCCGGATTCGCGGAACATGGGGATGACGATGGAGAGCTCCGGGGTGGTCATGAACCGCCTCCAGGTTTCTCGAAGGCCATCACCACGAGGCTGCCAAGCGGTTGATTCCGTCTTGTTTCCCACGAATGCACGCGCTCAGCCAGCCGCCAGTTGATCCACGCCAGCCAGGGAGCGGCGAAGTTGATGGTCCGGCAACCGGCCACTCGAAAACCGGCCTCCCGGCCCAGGCGCGCCAGCGACGAACGATGGTAATACGCCACATGCTGGTCCTCGGCCATGTGAGGCGCCAGGCGCAGGGCATCCATCGTCCATTCGATGACTGGCCAGAGGCTGAGGACATTGGGGGTGCTCACGACCGCGCGCCCACCGGGCCGCAGCAGTCTGTGAAACGACCGCAACACGGTCAGTCCCTGCGTCGTGGGGATGTGCTCAATGACCTCCAGAAACGCGATCTTGTCAACACTCTCCGGCTCGAAGCCCAGTTCATCGACCAACCCGCGGCGGAACTCCAGGTTTGGCCGCTGGTACTGCCCGGCGGCGAATTGGATGGCCGCCGCGTTGCCATCAACCCCAATCACGCGCGTTCCCGCAACGGCAGCCAGCCGGTCGGCCAGCACGCCCGAGCCGCAGCCCACATCCAGGATCA
>CAYSSA010000015.1:17564-18059 GCA_964433485.1 uncultured Tepidisphaeraceae bacterium
GCCGCCCTGCGGGTCGAGCCAGCGCATCGCCTCGCGGAGTTTGGCCTCGTGCCAGAATCGCTGCGGGGCCGGTCCGGCGGTGATGGCCGTGTACTGGTAATGGCCTCCAATAGCGATGCGATCGCCGGTGCGGCGTTGGGCGGGGATGGTAGGCATGATCTCGGGCATGTTCGCCTATGACTCGAAAATCAGCGGCCGCAGAACAGTGCAGCGGATACCCGCCATGGCGTCGGAGAGCTGCTGATATTGCCGGCCATCCTTGTACAGTCCGACGATGGCTCCGCCGGAACCGGCGAACTTGGCGCTGGCTCCGGTCTCGCGGGCCAGCTCGACCATACGGAGGTTTTCCGGCGCGATGGGCATGATGGTGCGGCGAAGATCGAAGTTGAAGTTCATCAGCTGGCCCAGGGTGTCCCAGTCGCCGTCCAGCAGGGCGATCTTCGCCTGGTCGGTGATCTCCCGGTATTTCTGCATGGCCGCCAGCACTGTCGGGTC
>CAYSSA010000015.1:18149-19636 GCA_964433485.1 uncultured Tepidisphaeraceae bacterium
CGGCAGTTTCTCGGGCTTCAGCGGCTCGTAGATGCCGTAGCCGTGCTGTTCCAGGTGTGCCCGGTCAAAGTCCATGTAGACGATGCCTTCGTAGGTCTGGATGACGCGGTCCTGAAGGCCGGCGCTGATGTTCAGTTCCTCTTTCTCGACGCTGAGGATGAGCGTCGGCTGCAGATGTTTGGGGATGGTTACGCCGTAGAACTGCATCAGCGCCCGCAGGGTGGCCGTGACAATGGCGCTGGAGCCGGACAGGCCCACCAGGCGCGGAATGTCCGTGGTAAAGCCGATGGTGAAGGCGCGGTCGGCCAGAGTGAGCTCGTTCTTGCGGCAATAGTCGTGGAATTTCTTGACGGTGGCCTTGATGAGCCTCATGCCGCCGTAGTAGCCGTGCAGTCGCACGTCTCGCAGAAAGGCCGCGATGGAATCAAAGCGGGCCAGATCGCCGTAGCCCGGCAGAATCTCGAAATGCGGGCTTTCCCAGAGCGTCACGGTGGCGCGGAAATTGCGAACCAGGCAGGAGATGGTCTTGCCGAAGTAGCCGTCTGACGGATTGCCGATCAGCCCGGCGCGAGCATAGGCGTGCGAAGTGATAATCATGCGTCGGCTGGTAACGATAACCGGGGGTTGGACCTGTTGCCAGCGGACAGCGCCCTGCGGCGATGCTTTCCTCGCCCCCGTTCCCTCAGAGCGCCAGCCGCGTCGTCAGCTTCGCCTCGGGCCGCGGGCGGCGGCGCGGCGAACAAGCCGATCCACCAGAGCGCCAAAGCCGATCCCGGCGTGTCGCGCGGCTTCGGGCAACAGACTCACCGACGTGAAACCGGGCAAGGTGTTGATCTCAAGCAGATACGGCCGGTTCCGCTCGTCGATCATGATGTCGATGCGCGCCAGGTCGATCGCGCCAACGGCCGCATTGGCCTTCCGCGCCAGCTCGCGGCACAGCTCATTCACTTCCGGCGGCAAGCCCGTATCAAAGCGGTGTTCGGTTGTGGCATCGGAATACTTGGCCTGATAGTCGAAGAACTCCCGCGTCGGCACGATCCGCATCGGCGCCAGCGGTTGTTCCTCCAGAAGTCCCACCGTCAGCTCGGGGCCCTTGATGAACTGCTCCACCAGAACGCGGCCGTGTTTGTCCAGCACCGCGTCAATAGCCTTGCGGGCTTCCATATCCGTTGCGCACAGGTGGACGTCAATGCTGCTGCCGGAATCAATCGCTTTCACAACCACCGGGGCCTTCAGCGTGCGCGGCGTCGCGCGTTCCCTTGTGAGCACTTCATATCCCGGCGTCGGCAGTCCCGCCTGTTCCCAGACTTTCTTCGTCGCGGCCTTGTCGATGCCCAGCCGCGATGCCTTTGAGCCGGAACCCACGAACGCCAGCCCGCGGGACTCGAGAACCTCCTGTAATTCCCCCGACTCGCCGAATTGTCCGTGAAGCACCGGGAAAACCACGTCCGCCGGATGCGCCAGCCCCGACAGGTCGGCCGGCGACA
>CAYSSA010000015.1:19646-22353 GCA_964433485.1 uncultured Tepidisphaeraceae bacterium
GAACACCTCATGCCCCATCGATCTCAGGCCCTCCGCCACCGCCTTGCCCGAACGCAGCGACACTTCGCGTTCGGCCGACGGTCCGCCCAGCAACACGGTCACTCGCATATGCGCTCCTTCGCGAACATGATCGCCCTGCGGCGGCGAACCGCCATCGACTGGCGATGTCGCGATATCCGTTATCTCCAGACCTGCACTTCCAACTGCAACAGCACGCCGAATCGCTCCTGTACGCGTTGGCGCACGACTTTGATCAGGTCCATCACATCGACGGCCCTGCATCCGGGATTGGCGATGAAGAAATTCGCGTGTTTCGTGCTGACCTCAGCGCCTCCCGTGCGCAGGCCCTTCAACCCGGCTTGATCGATCAGCGCTCCGGCGCTCGGCCCCTCGGGCGGGTTCTTGAAAATGCAGCCCGCGCTCTTGCTGTTCAGGGGCTGGGTGTTCTTCTTGTACATCCAGATTTCCTTGGTCTTTCGCAGGATCCGCTCCGGATCCTCCTCCTCCAGCTCCAGCGTGGCGTCGAGAATGAACGCCGCCGAAATGTTCGTCCGCCGATACTCGAAAACCAGGTCGTCGCGTTCGCGCTCGAACACCGTCCCCTCGGTATCCATGACCGTCACCCGCCGGACGCTGGCGCCGATGTCGCCGAATTTCCCGCCCGCGTTCATGCGCACCCCTCCTCCGATCGTTCCCGGAATCCCCGCAAGGCATTCCACACCGGCCCGGCCCTGCCGCACGCACTTGAGCACCAGTTTCTGCATGTCCACACCGGCGCCGAGTCGCGCCTCGTCACCCGTGAATTCCATTCGCGACCAGTACGGTTCGCTGAACCGGAAAACCGCCCCGTCCACGCCCTCATCCGACACCAGGAGGTTTGCGCCAAGGCCCAGCACGTGCATCGCGATATCGTTCTCGCGGCACCGTCGCACCACTGCCTGAAGTTCCTCCAGCGACCTCGGGCGCACAAACCACCTCGCCGGACCACCCAGCCGATACCATGTAAAACGCGCCAGCGGCATCTTCTCGCTGACGCACTCGCTCAGTTCTGAAAACGGGTTGACTTGATGGATCCGCATCTGACTTTCCGGCGGCCGCGCCCGGCCAGACATTCTAGGCCACTTCTTTCTCAAGTTTGTTGCCCACCATCAGGTGCCCCACCTTCCACACATCACCCGCGCCCATTGTCACCACCACATCGCCGGTCCGAAACATCCGTCGCGCATGTTCGGCGGCATCGCCCAGCCGCGGCACATGCACCGCGTGCCCTCCGCGAGCATTGATCAGACGCACGACATCCGCCGCCGTCACGCTCCGCAGATCCTCCTCGCTGTCCCTGGCCGCGTAGATGTCCGTCAGGATCACGTAGTCGGCGTTGTCGAACGCCTGGCCGAATTCCGCCAGCAGGCAGCGGGTGCGGCTGTGCTGATGCGGTTGAAAGACGCAGATCAGCCGGTTCGGTGAATACTTTTCGCGCAATGCCTTGAGCGTGGTCCGAATCTCCGTCGGATGGTGCCCATAATCGTCCACCACGATTGCGCCGTTGGCTCGACCCACCGGACTCATACGGCGATTGGCGCCCACAAAGCATCCGATCTCGGCGGCTGCATCGCCGGGCGCAACGCCGGCGGCGGCACAGGCCGCGATTGCCGCAGTCGCGTTGAATAAATTATGGTCACCCGGCACTGACAACCTCAGACACGCAACTCTCTGGCCCCGGTGATACACGTCGCCTGTATGGCATCCACCGGCCAGGCCGGTGTCGATGTATGCCCAGTCCAGATGTTCCACGTCATCCCGTCCCACCCACTCGATCCGCGTGTCGATTCTGCGCAGGGCTTGACGCGTGTTGCGGTCCTGTCCGTTGGCAATGATCAGTCCGTCCGCCGGAACCAGCCGCGCAAAGACCTCGAACGATTCAATGATCTCTTCCAGACCATTCGTGTAGCAATCGAGATGGTCCTTGTCGATGTTCGTGATCACCGCGACCTTCGGATGATAGTTGTGGAACGAGCGGTCGAACTCACATGCTTCCACCACGAACGGTCGGCCGCCCCCGGAGTGGCTCGATCCCCCCAGTTGTTCAACGATGCCGCCGATCACGAAAGACGGATCGGCGCCGTTGTTGAGCAGCGCCAGAGACACCATCGAGGTGGTCGTCGTCTTGCCGTGCGTACCCGATATGGCGATCCCAAACCGCTCGCGCATCACTTCGCCCAGGAGCTGCGCGTACTTCATCTGCCTCAGCCCCAGCTCACAGGCGCGGCGATACTCGCGATTGTGTTCGGGAATGGCGGCCGTCCGCACCACCAGGTCCAGGGTCTGGTCCAGCAAGCCGCCGTCCTGTGAATAGCTGACGCGCGCCCCGCGTTCGGCAAGTCTGATGGTCACGGTCGACGGCTTGGCGTCCGTTCCGCTGACAATGGCGCCCGCGTCAAGCAGGATATTCGCCAGCCCGCTCATGCCGCAGCCGCCGATTCCAAGGAAATGGACTCGTTTGCCGGTGAAACTGCTCTGTTGCCGCGACTCCGTTCGCATGCCAGGCTCCCTCACCTCTGTGATACGCGGCATGGTACACCTCTGCGTCTTCCAGTCAATTCTTCCGGTAAGACGTGAATGAACAATCTGCGCTGCCGAAGATTCGACATTTAACATCGGCAATTTGTGTGTCGCCACAACAGCAATTCCCAATCGACTGCGCCCGCCG
>CAYSSA010000015.1:22404-27411 GCA_964433485.1 uncultured Tepidisphaeraceae bacterium
GGACTATCTGAATACCGGCAAACCTGGCAAATGCAGGAATCGGCCGCCGAAGAAGTCGCCGCCGGTGGTGAGGAACGCGTGTTCCTCGTGGAACATCCACCGGTCATTACCCTGGGCAGACGAGGCGGGATGGAAAAGAACGTGCTGGCCGCCACCCAGCGACTCGCCGAACTCGGGGTCGACGTTGTTCAAAGCGACCGGGGCGGCGATGTTACCTTCCATGGTCCAGGGCAGCTTGTCGTCTATCCCATCATTCGATTGGCCGATCGCAAACTGACCGTTGGCGGGTACGTCAGGCGTATGCTGGAAATCGTCATTCGCGTTCTGGCGGATATCGGTATTGCCTCGGAACTGGACCCATCCGCGATCGGCGTGTGGACCACGGACAACGGCCGGCTGGCGAAAATCTGTGCTTTGGGTGTGCGGGTTCGTCGGGGCGTCACATTGCACGGAATTGCCCTGAACGTGACAACCGATCTACGTTACTTCGATCTGATCAACCCCTGTGGCCTGGGCCGGCCGGTTACATCCGTGCGCCAAGTTCTCGGTGATTCGATGCCGCCGCTGGAACGGATCAAGCAAATAATGTGCCGGCAAATGGATGCCGGACTCGCGCCAGTGCGTTGATGAGCTTCGCCGGGGCCTCGCACTCCCTGCGGAGGCCCGTCGCGCAATATGGTACGGGCCAGGTGGCGCGGCCCATCCTCGACTGTGCCCGCCGGCTTGCCTGCTGTCGGCTATCGGCTCAGCAGGTAGTAAAGGACGCCAGGTTCAAGCCTGATTTCGGCGGCCGAGCCGATTTCTTTACCCTTGTAGCCGTTGCCGTCCAGGGCAACCGCCTTCAACTGGGCCGCGTCCGGCCGGGTGAATTTCACGGTTCCGGAGAGGCTGCGGATCATCCAGGGGTCGTGGCCGAGATTGACGATCTTTTGCGTGCCGTTTCCGGCGGGCTCGGCTTTCCAGCCGGCGGGCTTCTCTTCGGACATCACCTGCAACAGTATTTGTGCCGATTGATTCAGCGGCTTGTCATCGAGGCTGACGGCAACGATGTGTGCCAGTTCCATGTCGCAGGCAATGGTCAGTCCGGGCAGGCGGATCTCGCCCGCCTCCTTGAGGTTGCCGCTGGCGCCCTGTGCGGCCGGGGCGTTGATTGTCAACACGCCCTTGCCGTAGTCGAGCTTAAGTTGTCCGTTGAGGCTGGTGACGGTCTGTGCCTTGCGGTCGATGTGTTTCGAGGTATCGGTGAGCTTGTGGGGGCCGGTGTTTCTGGTGAAGTTCACGGCCGTGCGCCCGACATAGTGAACCAGCGGGTCGATGACGTTGCCGGGCTTGATCTCCAATCCCTGGGGCACATCCTTCAGACGCAGCTCGTCCAGCGCGGCTTCCTGGGGCATGGGTGTGCCCTTGAGCGCCTTGAGATCGTCGATTCCCAGGTTCAATTCGACGACATTGGGCGTGGTGTCGATGAGTCGCCGCCGATAGATCATGGCGGCGGCCGGAAACTGCCCGACCTGCGACGGGGCCATCAGTGTCCAAGGCTGCATGAAGAAACCCGGCTTGACTGCCCAGCGAGCCGAGTCCAGCGCAAAATGCACCACGCAGCCGGTGTCCTGAAGCGCGCCATAGCAGGCATAGTAGAGGGGTGCTTCCGAACGGTACCGGTTGGGGCGGTTGAAGGTGGTTTCCGAGATCATCGTCGGCTTGTTGTCGAAGATGATCTCCATGACCGGGTGGCCGAAGGATTTGGCGCTGCCGGGCTTCTCACCGTCGAAGCGCAGTGCCGAGCGGTCGGACCAAAGGTGTCCGACGCGCACGGACCAGGCCGCGTTGTCGCCCGAGTGGTTGCAGCCGAAATAGCCGTGGCGATCAATGAAGTCGCCCACGGTGTAAGAGTATCGTTCCAGCGGGCCGAAATACTCGGCCGACGCCGTGTGCCAGTTGGAGCAGGTCACCAGGCCCTTGAAACCGAGCGAGCGCAGGAACGCAATCGTGTCGGCGTAGAACTGCCGCTGGTGTTCGACGAGAAACGCGGCCGTATCCCGGTCGCGCGGGGTGCGTTCCTTGGCCATGTTCCAGAGCGGGCGCATGGCCAAGCGCCCTTCAGCGGGATTGTCGCGTTTGAGGCCGCGGTTTCCCCAGGCTTTCAAGGCGTCCTCGATCGAGCCGTATTTCTTCTTGCACCAGTCGGCGAACAAAGCTTCGATGATCCGCAGTTGCGGATCAGGGAGGTTGGACTCGGCGAAAGTCCAGAAGAAATAGGAGTCCTCGTTGATCAGTTCCACGCCCATCAGCGCCGGCTCGTCGATGAGCTTCTTCCCGGTGGCGGCGTCAGGAGTAAGCAGCACCGCCTGCCACCATTTTCGGTATTCCTTCTGGAATTCGGTATTGAAGTAGAGGGCGGCGAAGGGATGT
The DNA here is from genome assembly GCA_964433485.1 of uncultured Tepidisphaeraceae bacterium. Classification (GTDB taxonomy): domain Bacteria; phylum Planctomycetota; class Phycisphaerae; order Tepidisphaerales; family Tepidisphaeraceae; genus JANYKD01. The sequence goes on from CAYSSA010000015.1 coordinate 24,817, forward strand.
TTTGTTCCGTCGTATCCGGTCAGCCAGGAGGTGCCGGGTTTGGGACTGAGCCATAGCGGGAAGTAAATCGACAGGTGCGAATAGATGCCTTCCTGCTTCATCGAACGAACGATCTCAAGCCGCCGCTGTACCTGATCCGGCTTGAACACGCCGGCGCCGTCGAACACGCCGCCGTGGATGCGCACCAGATTCACGCCGCGTTTGGCCAGCATTTTCGCGCAGTCGCGCAGATCTTCCTCGTTCCGCGAGGGCGGCCCGTTGACGGCCCAGAAACGCACGGGTTGGCCCGTGCGGCTGTGGATGAACTGCGAGCCTTTGGTGGTGATGAAGCCGCCGTCCCCGGCCGACTTCTCATTCAGGAAGCGCAGGTCCATCAGAGCGGACGCCTCGAACTTGTCATGCGGCGGGTCAAATGCGACGAAACCCTCCTCCACGGGCGCCGCCGGACCGGACTCGCCTGGCTTGCGGATGCCGTTGGGTCTGAACGGTTCGTCGGCCAGCACGAAGCAGTCGAGCATGCCATGGTTGTTGTTCTCGCTGTGCATGCGGAAGTTGACGACATTGACCCCTTGCTTGAGCGACAGTTTCCCGACCTTGGCCCAGCAGATGAACCGGAGGTCCACCCTCTCGTCGGCCGCAATGTTGACCACGTCGCCGTTGTTCTTCTGCATGTCGATGGCAACCCAGTCGCCGGCGTTGAGGTTGTAGGAGAGCCTGACGGCCGTGGGATTGGCCCGGACCCAGAAGTCGAACTGGCCGGCCCTGGCGACGGCGAAGCGATAGGAGAGTTCTCCTGGTTTGTCTTTGTTCCAGTGGCTTGCGAAATCGCGCCCGGAAAGCTGGTCTCGTTTGACTGCGCCGTACCAGGGGTGCCAAGTCAGGGTAGATCGGAGGGGCTTCTCGCCCTCGATCCAAATCACCTCCGCCCGGCAGGGAATGACGTTCAGAAGACAGACCAGACTCAACAACGCCGCGTCAGTGTGAAACCCGGTGCGCATGTTTGCTCCTGAGCCACCATCGGTATGGGGCGACCCGTATGTTTATCAACAACCAGAGGGTCGGTTGGTTGTGTTTGCTGTGGGAATGGCAACGGCATCGCCAGCCAATCATCCATCGCATCCGGAATTCTCAATCTGCATCCGGGAATCGCGAAAGGCAGTTGACTGGATGGCAAATAGAACCATGATAGTCCTTTATGCGTAACGATTGAGAGCTGGATAGCTTCGATGGGTAAGGTCTGGACGGCCAGCGCGTCGAATTCGCATCAACGGCACAGCGGTATTGCAGTATCGCTAATTTGTCCAGTGGACGTAAGTTAAGGTGTTTGCAGTGAAGACGGAACTGGTCAGTTTGTCGGTCCCGGCCGGGGTGGCAGTGCTTGCCGTCGCGGTGCTGGGGCATTGGCTGCTTTCGCCGTCCAAGATTGCGCCCATGGAGCGGAGGGTGCCGGTGAGCCAGCCGGCCGAGGCGAGCCTGCTTCCGGTGGTCGAATTTCCAGGCTTCTTCGAGCCTGGTCCGGGTAAGCCCGAGCCGCTGGCCATGCACCCCAATCCCCTGCCCAAAGGGGCGCCGAGTTGGCCGATGTTCCGCGGCATCGCCTTGGACAACATCAGCACGGAGCCTGTGAAGCTGGTACGCGGATTGCAAACTCCCCCGGCTAAGCTTTGGGAGGTCAAGACCGGCGAGGGCTACGCCGGGCCGGTAATTGCCGACGGTCGGCTCTATTTCCTGGACTATGACGAGAAGGTCGAGGCGGATGTGCTGCGGTGCCTCTCCACGGCCGACGGACAGGAAATCTGGCGGCGGGGCTACAAGATCGAAATCGGTCGGAATCATGGGATCAGCCGGACAGTCTGTGCGGTGGCCGACGGCGTGGTGGTGTCACTGGGACCGATGTGTCATGTGATGGCGCTGGATGCGGTGGGTGGCGATTTCAAATGGGGGATCGACCTCTGCCGTGAGTATGGCACGACCACGCCCGACTGGTATGCCGGGCAAAACGTGCTGATTGACGAGGGCAAGGTTATCCTTGCGCCGGGGGGGTCGGCCTTGCTGATGGCGGTGGACCTCAAGACGGGCAAGCCGGTTTGGAAGACGCCCAATCCGAAGAAATGGGACATGACGCATTCGTCGGTGTTGCCGATTGCCTTCGGCGGGCGGAAGATGTTCGTCTACTGCGCCAGTAAAGGCGTGGTTGGCGTGTGGGCGTCGGATGGGACAGTGGCCTTCGAGTTCACCGGGTGGCGCGTGTCCATGGCGAATGTGCCGACGCCGCTGCCCATTCCCGATGATCGCCTGTTCTTCACGGGCGGCTACGGCGCCGGGGCGATGATGGTGAAGCTGGTGGATGAGGCCGGCAAGGTGGCCGTGAAAGAATTGTTCAAGCTTCCGCCGGAGGTGTTTGGATCGGAGCAGCAGACGCCGATATTCTACAAAGGCTTCATCTACGGGGTGATTCCCGTTCGAGCGGAACTGGTTTGTCTGGGTCTGGACGGCAAGACGCGGTGGTCTTCCGGCGGGAAGTTCAAGTTCGGGCTTGGCCCTTATATGATCGCCGATGAGCGCATGCTGCTGGTGAACGACACGGGAACGCTG
>CAYSSA010000015.1:27428-33033 GCA_964433485.1 uncultured Tepidisphaeraceae bacterium
GCTGGGACAGGCGAGGCTATTTGATCGCGGGCACGACGCCTGGGGTCCGCTGGCGGTTGTCGGGGGCCGGCTCTATGCGAGAGACATGACTCGGCTGGCGTGCTTCGACATGCGCGAGAAGGGAGGCGGGCAATGAGTCAGGACAGGCAACAAGGCACGGAGCCCGGAAGCCATGGCGTGGAAGGGGCCATGGACACCAGCGGTTCTCCAAGCGCGAGTTCGCCGGGGCAGGCGTGGATCAACAGGCTGGTGGCCGCTCTGGCAATCATCGCGGTGGCCGTGGCGGCCGGGTTCATTTACGTCAAGACCAAGCAGGCAACCGAGGCCGGCAATCGCAATCTTGAGCGGGCGACGCAATACGACATGGTCGAGCTTCAGAAAGTGGATTCCGCCTTAATCAAGTGGAAACAGGTGGCTCGTTTGGAGACGGGCCTGCCGTCGGCGCGGTGCATTGCGGTGAACTCGGCCGGAGAAGTGCTGATCGGGGGCGACGACGTGGTGCGGAAACTGGGTCAGGGTGGCGGCCGGGAGGCGGACTTTGCCGTGGCCGGCGCAGCGCAGGCATTGGCATGTGACGCGGAAGGCAAGGTGTACGTGGCCTTTCGCGATCGTGTCGCGGTGCTTGGTCCGACCGGCCGGCAGTTGGCAGCTTTCGCCGGTCTTGGCGAAAAGGCGCTGATCACGTCGATAGCGGTGGGCGGCGGCAATGTGTTCATCGCGGATTTCGGCAACCGCGTGGTGCACCGCTGTGACATGACCGGCAAGGTGCTCAATGTCATCGGGAAGGAAGACCGCAAGCGAAACCTGGCTGGTCTGAACCTGCCGAGCGCGCACATGGATGTCGCGGTGGTGGATGGAACGGTGTGGCTCGCGAATACGGGGCTTTTGCGGCTGGAGAACTACTCGGCGGAGGGGCTCTTGAACCGTTATTGGGGCGAGAGCGGTTCGGTGTCAGCGATTGAGAAGTTCGCGGGTTGCTGCAACCCGGCCGACTTCTGCGTGTTGGCCGACGGCTCGTTCATCACGGCGGAAAAGGGTGTGGTGCGGGTGAAGCGGTACTTGCCGGACGGGCGTTTCGACTCGGTGGTGACGTCGGCTGAGAATTTCCCGAAGAGCACCATCGGACTGGACCTGGCCGGGTATGGCGACAGGCGCGTGTATGTGCTGGCGCGCGGTTCCGGAATGGTGTTCGTGTTTGAGCCGAAGGGAGGGAGCCATGAGTAGGCACAAAGGCCGCGAGGCACAAAGGATCGAGGAGAGTCGGCGGACGTTCCTGCGCTGGAGCATGGGCGCGGCGATGGTGGGAGGCGTGTCGCTGCTGGTGTTGCGGCCCAGGGGCGAGGCATGTGAAATCACTGTGGGTTGTGACGAATGCTCGAAGTTCGCCGGATGCGGTTTGCCCAAGGCGCAAGATCGCCGGGTGCGCCAAGCGTCGCCCGCCAAACCGGAGGGCATACGCCATGCCTGATCGCGATCCAACCCTTTCTCGACGAGATGTGCTTTCGACCTCGATGCGGACGGCCGGTCTGTTGGCGGCCGGCGGAACGCTGGCAACGCTGCTGGCGCGGGCCGACGATCAGAGGGTCTGGCAGATCGACCCGTTCAAGTGCGTGCAGTGCGGGAAATGCGCCACATCGTGTGTGCTCAACCCGTCGGCCGTCAAGTGCCTGAACGTCTTTCCGATGTGCGGCTACTGCAACAAGTGCACCGGCTACCTGGAGGCATGGGTGGACAACACCCGCGAGGCCGAGGCCGGCGAGAATCACCTCTGCCCGACGGGAGCGCTGAAACGGAAGTGGGTGGAGAAGCAATACTATGAGTACACGGTGGACCCGGCCACCTGCATTGGCTGCGCCCGCTGTGTGAAGGGTTGTCTTGAACTGGGCAACGGTTCGCTGTTCCTGCAGATCGACCAGACGATCTGCGTGCGTTGCAACCAGTGCTCGATCGCGACGATCTGCCCCTCGCAGGCCATCGCGCGAGTGCCGATTTCAAAGCCGTACATACTGGTGGATAAGACGAGGAACGGATGAATCGGGCGAGCGGGAAAACCTCGGCGCGGAGCAGAGATTTTCGATTTTTGATTTTCGATTTTCGATCGTGTGGCTTTTCATTCCAATCGAAGATCCTCCCGTTTCTCTTTTTTTTGATCGCGCTCCCGGGGCTTGCCGAGGAGCGAGTCGAGCGGTTTCCGGCGCCGGATTTCAAGTCCGGCTACGTCATGCCCAGAACGGAGACCTCGCCGGTGGCTCGCACGCGGACGCGCGAATGGGTGGATGTGGGCATGCTGTTGGTGTTTCTGGCGGCCGGCTCGTATCTGATTTATCACAAACGGTCGCGTAACTGGACGCTGGGACTGACCATCGCGGGCCTGGCCTATTTCGGGTTTTACCGGCAGGGGTGTGTCTGTTCGATCGGGTCGATTCAGAACGTAGCGTATGCCATCGGCAGTCACGGGCCGTTGCCGTGGACGGTGGGCGCGTTCTTTGTGTTGCCGCTGCTGTTCGCGCTGTTCTACGGGCGCGTGTTCTGTTCGGGCGTTTGTCCGCTGGGTGCGATTCAGGATCTGCCGGTCAACGTGCCGGTGTGGGTGGAGTTGCCGTTGAGCATGCTGGCGTGGGCATATCTGGGACTGGGCGTGTTGTTCGCCTGGATCGGCAGCGACTTTTTCATCTGCCGCTATGATCCGTTTGTCGGTTTCTTCCGGCTGAGCGGGCCGGCGCACATGATCCTGGCCGGCGGCATCGTGCTGGCGTTGTGTGTGTTTGTGGGTCGCGTCTATTGCCGCTTCTTCTGTCCCTTCGGCGTTCTGCTGCGGCTGATGTCCAAGTTTTCGCGCAAGACGCTGTCGATCACGCCGCGCGATTGCGTGGATTGCCGGTTATGCGAGGCGAGTTGCCCGTTCGGCGCTATCCGCACGCCATTGCCGGTGCTGCAGAAGAACATCGAACAGGAAAAGCGGCGGCTGGCGTGGGCCATGGCCGTCGCGCCGGGGCTGGTGGTTGTGTTTGCCGTGCTTGGCTATCTCGCCAGCGGGGCGCTTTCGCGGATGGACTACACCGTGGCGCTGGCCGAGATGGTGCAACATGAGGCAAGCAACCCTTCGCTGACGCCCGCGCACGAGGTTCGGGCGTTCCGTGCCACGGGCGTCGGCAGCGAGCAGCTTTTTGCCAAGGCGGCCGCCGTCCAGCGGCGTTACGCCGTCGGTACGCCGATCTTCGGCGCGTGGATGGGCATTGCCATTGGCGGCCGCAGCATCGGCCTGCTGCTGCGCCGGCGTCGCAAGAGTGGGTACATCGCCGACGAAGGCGCCTGCGTGGCCTGTGCCCGCTGCTACACTTCGTGCCCCGTTGAAAAGCCCGCTTTGTCGCCTATGCCGATTCCTGCCACCGCCACTGACCAATGACCACCCGCATCCAACTTCCTGTTTTCGCCGACAGCCCCGCCAAGGTCGCCTGGCGGCGATGCTGCGCGATGACGGCCGGCATCGCGGCGGTGTTCATCGTCATCGTCGCGGGGATCATGCTCGGCAGCGTGTTTCGCGAGAACGATCAGGGCCTGCTGATCAGCCGGCGCATCGAGGAGCTCAAGCAGCAGTTCCGCGCCGACGACACCAACGAGAAGATCAAGGAGCAAATCCGCGACGCCGATGACCAGTTGCGGCAGGTGTATTTCGCGCGGCGGGCGTTCTGGGCGCGCGGCGCGTGGCTGTTGCTGGGCGGGGCTCTGGTGCTGGGAGTGTCGCTGAAAGTGGCCGCCGATCTGGGATATCGCCCGTTCATGCCCACTGGTCCGGTGCCGGCCGGTCCGCGGCTGGACAGACCGATGAAGACAGGGTTGATTCTTGTGTCGGCGCTCCTGGCGGCATTTTTCATTGGATCGCGCCTGCCGGGAGTTCGTGGGATGCAGTTCGCGTCGATGATTGTGCCGCAACCGGCACCAGCGCCGGCGGGGCCTGGCCCGGAGATCGCCAAGGCTGAGCCGGCGGTTGACGATGCCGCACTGGCGAAGAACTGGCCGATGTTCCTTGGTCCCGGCGGGTTGGCGCGGGCCAGCGGCGACTATCCGACGCAGTGGGATGGCCCGTCCGGCAAGAACATCCTCTGGAAGACTGAGATTCCGTTGCCCGGAAACAACTCGCCCGTGGTGTTCGAGAACTCCGTTTTCATCAGCGGCGCCACGGAGGAACAACGCGAGGTCTACTGTTTTGATGCGGCCATCGGCAAGATCCGCTGGAAGACGAGCATCCCCAGGCCCCGAACCGAGAAGATCAAGATCAATGACGATACCGGCTGGGCGCCCTGCACCATGGCGACGGACGGGCGGCGGGTGTTCACCATCTTCCTCGCCGGCGACCTGACCGCGCTCGATTTCGAGGGGCGGATACTCTGGACCAAGTCCCTGGGCGTTCCGAAGAACCAGTATGGCCACGCCACATCCCTCGCGGTTGCCGGCGGAATTCTCATTGTGCAATACGACCAGGGCGAGACCAAGGACAACCAGTCGTTCATCTATGGCTTCGACTCGATGACCGGCAGGGAACTGTGGAAAACGCCCCGGCCGGTGCGGGCAAGCTGGACCACGCCGATTGTGATTCCGTCGGCGGCGGGTTCGCAGATCATCACCTCGGCCGATCCCTGGGTCATTGCCTACGAACTCAAGACTGGCGCTGAGATCTGGCGAGCAAGGGGAATGACGGGAGACGTGGCCCCGACGCCGGCGTTTGACAATGGCGTAGTCTATGTGGTGATGGAGCGAGACGACCTGATCGCGATCAAGCCTGATGGCAGGGGTGACGTCACCGCATCACATCGGCGAAAGGTGGAAGTGGACGACCTGCCGGACATCTGCGCGCCGCTGGTGATGGATGGCCGAGCGTTGATCGGCCTGTCGCACAGCGCCCGTTTTGTCTGCGTCAGCACGACCGATGGAAAACTGCTCTGGGAACAGGATGTCAAGAACGGCTTTAACGCGTCGCCGATCGGAGTGGGTAAACTGGCCTATCACACGGACAAGGACGGCATTACTCATGTGGTGGAACTGGCCGATGAGTTCAAGCGTGTGGCCGCCAACCCGCTGGGCGAGCCGGTGAACGCCACCGCCGCGTTTGTCGGCGGAAGGATTTATATGCGCGGTGAGAAGAACCTGTACTGCATCGGAGCCAAGTAACCGACATACAATCAACCCATGCCCGCAACGCTCGAACATCATCTGGATCTCGCACCCGTCGATCGCATTGTCCAACAGGCGGGTCGGTCGGCCGAAGCGGCCATCGGCATCCTCCATGCCATACAGGAACATTACCACTACCTGCCGAGAGAGGCGCTGGAGCATGTCTGCCGGACGACGGAAATCTCGCCGGCGCAGTTGATTGGCGTGGCGACTTTCTACGCTCAGTTCCGTCACGAGCCGGCCGGAAAGCATTTTGTCCGCGTCTGCCACGGCACCGCATGTCATGTGAAGGGTTCTGAACTGGTTGAGGACGCCATCCGCCACCGACTGGGGATCAGCAACGGCGACGACACCGACGCCGAGGGTAACTTCACCGTGCAGCGCGTTGGATGCCTTGGCTGTTGTACGCTGGCGCCCGTGGTGCAGATCGGCG
>CAYSSA010000016.1:0-6275 GCA_964433485.1 uncultured Tepidisphaeraceae bacterium
ACCGGACGGGTCATGTGTCGGCCCTCATCCTTGAAAGGGCCAACATTGCCCTTGGACAATCCGTCGAGATTGAGACAGACGACCTCGCCGCGGTTGGTGACGCCGTAGGCCAGATTCCCTTCGATGCTGGCGGGCGAGCACAGTCCGACCTGTGGCCAGTCGAAGAAGTCATCCTCCTCCAGCTTGGGTACGACGAGTTGCCATTGGAACCGGCCGGTTTGCTCCTCAAGGCACATCAGAACGCCTCGATCACCTTTGTGCTTTGGGTCTCGCGGGTGGCCATTGTTGGTGCCGACAAGAATTCTGCCCGAACCGATGGTGGGCGTGGACCAGGTTTGCGTGCCGAGCGTGGTCACCCAAGCGACGTTCTTGCCTGTGGCGAGATCAAACGAATCGGGAAGGCCCTTCTCGTCGCTGACCATGTTGCGGCTGAACCGCTGGCCGAACTGAGGCTGGTCCGCCGCGCCGGCCGGGAGAGCCCCGACCCCGGCAAAGGCCATGGCGGTCAGCGGCAGACAAGCAAAAAGGCGACGTGACAGGCGATGACGTAAGGTGGCGGCGAAGGCACAAAACATTCGTGAACTCCGATGTTACTACCATCTACCGCCGACCTGACGGGTTGTTCCGGCTGAGCCGCAGCATTTTCCCGGACGGCGTCTGGCGAGATGATGGAGAGGTCTGATGCGGTTGAGGCGGGCTTGACTTTGGATGCGGTGGGAGCTTACCGTGCGCGTATGTTCAAACTTCCCCAGCGAACGAGCATAATCGGGTACTGCGTTGCGCTGCTGGTTTTGGCCCCCTGTCTGCTGGGCCAGCAGATTCCCGTTGTTGAAAGGACCTTGCCGAACGGGATGCGGCTGTTAATGGTTGAAAGGCGCGCCGAGCCGACCATTGCGGCCGGATGGGTAGCGCATGTGGGCAGCGTCAATGAACGTCCGGGCATCACCGGGATCGCGCATCTGTTTGAGCACATGATGTTCAAGGGCACGCCAAATATAGGCACGAAAGACGCTGCCAGGGACCGGCAGATCATCGCCGAGCAGGAGCGCGTGCGAGAGTTGATGCGACAGGAGGAGAAAAAAATGCGGTCGGCGTGGCGGCGAGGGGAAATCGACGACCTGATGAAGCCGGAAAACGCCACTCCGCAATGGCGCGAACTGAAGCAGCAGTTTGACAAGCTGATCGCCGAGCAGCGGGCGCTGATGGTCAAGGATGAGTTCGACCTGGTGTACACGACTGCCGGCGGTTCAGGCCTGAATGCCTTCACCGATCACGACGAGACGGTCTATTTCATCACCGTGCCGTCGAACAAGCTGGAACTGTGGATGTGGATGGAGTCGGACCGACTGTTGCAGCCGGTGTTCCGTGAGTTTTATTCAGAACGCGACGTGGTGATGGAGGAACGACGCCTGCGCACCGAATCCACGCCGACAGGAAAGGCCGAGGAAGCGTTTGAAGCAATGTTCTGGGGCGGGCATCCCTACGCATGGCCGGTCATCGGCTGGCCATCCGACGTGCCCGCCATCACCAAGGCGCAGGCGGATGAGTTCTATGCGACCTATTACTCGCCACAGAATATCACACTGGTGCTTGTCGGCGACTTCAACACCGATGAGGCCGAGAGGCTGGCCAACCGGTACTTCGCCCGCATTCCGCGCGGAAAGAACGATCCGCCGGAAGTGTTGACGGTGGATCCCGCCCATCCGGTTGAGAAGCGCTTGAACGCTGAAGTGGATGCCAACCCCGAAGTGACGATTCTCTGGCGCACCGTGCCGTTCCAGCATCGCGATTCATATCCGTTGCAGGTGCTGTCGCGACTGTGCGTTGGTCGCACGGGTCGGCTACACAAGGCAATGGTGCTCGAAGGCAAGCTGGCGACGCAGGTTTCGGCGTATCAGTCTAGCGAACGCTGGGGCGGGGCGTTCGCGATATCGGCCGAGGCACGCGACGGCCGAACGCTGGCCGAGTGCGAACAGGCGATCTATGCGCAGATCGCCAGGCTGGCGTCGGAGGATGTGCCGGCGGATGAGTTGCAGAAGGTGAAGAACCAGTTCGCGGCCGCGGAGTATCGGCGGTTGTCGGGCAACATGGCGATCTTCATGAACCTGATCCGCAATGAAGCCAAAGGGGACTGGCGCGAGACCAATGAGGCCGGCGCGAAGATTCAGGCGGTGACATCGGCGGATATTCGGCGAGTGGCGAGGCAATATTTCACCCCGCAGAACCGATCGGTGGCGCACCTCACGCGAAAACCGGGTAGCGCCCGATCCGCGCCGACAACCCAACCGGCGCGGTCCGCCGCGCATTAACCTCGTCGGCTCGCTTAGGAGACATTCCATGAGTAATCAGGCAGAAATACTGTTGCAAATGTTCGTCATGGCGGTGCTGACTGTGGCCGGTCTATCCGCCAACGCTCAGGTGAACGATTCGATCCCAAATCGGCCCGAGAAGCTTGCGTTTCCGCCGCTGGTCTATAACCCGCCCAGTCCGGCCGATTATCGAGTGAAACTGGGGACGGGAACGGTGGCGTATCTTGTTCCGGATCGCACGCGTCCGCTGGTGAACATCGTTGTGCTGGTTCGGGTGGGCGACCATATGGTGCCGGAGGGCAAGGAACCGCTGAATAACATCATGGCTGGTCTGCTGAGCCAGGGGGGCATCGCTTCCCGAAGCGCGGAGGAACTGGATGAACGGCTGGAGTATCTGGCGGCGCAATTGTCCGCCAACGCCGGCGACGCGCAGATGAGCATATCTCTGAATCTGCTCACGAGTCATCTGGACGAAGGAATGGTGATTTTGCGGGAGGTGCTGGCGTCTCCGCGTTTTCAGGAGGACCGGTTGCTTCTGGCTAAGCAACGGGCGTTGCAGGCCATGCGTCAGCGCAATGACGATTCGGCCGCCATCGAGGCTCGGGAGCGCGCCTTCCTTGGCTATGGCGAGAGGTTCTTCACCAATCGTCACTCAACGGCCTCGTCGGTCGAGTCGATCACCCGAGCCGATCTGATTGCATTTCACCGGCAGTGGTTCCATCCCGTGAATTTCGTTCTGGCGGTGAGTGGCGACTTCGAGCCAAAGGCGATGATCATTCGGCTGGAGAAGCTCCTGGGCGACTGGCCGTCACCGGCCAACGCGGCGCCGCCGGTCCCGGCGGCTCCAATATTTGCCTCGCCGGGCATTTACGTTGTTGACAAGGCCGTTAACCAGGGGCGTGTCTCGCTGATGTTGCCCGGCATTCGCCGCGACGATCCGGACTATTTTGCGGTGCAGGTGATGAACAGAATTCTGGGTGGGGGCGGCTTCACCTCGCGCATCACCAAGCGGGTAAGATCGGACGAAGGATTGGCGTATTCAGCCGGGTCGTCGTTTGCCGGGGGGGTCTACTACCCCGCACCGTTCCTGGCCGCGTTTCAGACGAAGTCGCGCACGGTAGCCTATGCATCGTCGATTGTGCTCGATGAAATGAAGCGGATCGCGGAGCAGCCCGTCAGCGAACAGGAACTGCACACGGCCAAGCGCTCGTTCATCGACACATTTCCGCGAACGTTTTCCAGTGCCGACCAGACGGCGGGCGCATTCGCGGGTGATGAGTTCACGGGACGATATGCGGTCGATCCGGACTATTGGAAGAATTACCGATCCAAGCTCGATGCGGTAAGCATCGCGGACGTGCAGCGCGTGGCGAAGAAGTACTTGACGCCGGAGAGGCTCGTGATTCTGGTGGTGGGCCCGAAGGAAGACATTCTCAAGGGCCACCCTGATCACCCGGTGAGGTTGGAGTCGCTGTCACCGGGGGGTGTGGTGGACGTGCCGCTGCGCGACCCGATGACAATGAAGCCCCTGAGCAAATGAGGAGGCCCTGATGAGACTCGCAACTGTTGCTGTTCTGGTGTTCCTTCTGGCCGCGTGCGACGAGCCCTCGCCGCCGAAGCCCGCCGCGCCGGTATCCCGTCCGGTTACCGGGAAAGAGGCGGCGTGCCTTCCTTGCGGCGGCAGCCACGTCTTTGAAGTAACTGAAAAGACCGCGCGTACGGAGGTGGATGGCCAGACGTATTATTTCTGCTCGGACCGATGCAAGGAAGTATTCCTGAAGGATCCGAAGAAGTACGTGAAATAGTCGGTCTACTTCTCCCACTCCCTCAGACGGACGACCATCGCCAGCATCTCGGCGCGCTTTTTCTCGAATAGAGCGAAGACCACAACGATCGCGGCGCCGAGAATGATCCCGGCCACGAGCCACGGCCAGCTGGAATGGACCTGTCGCGCCGCCAGGCGGATGAGGGCGGCAACGGACACGAATGCGAACGCGCTGCCCAGAAAAAGGAATGACTGAATCCGCATGGCAATGCCGGCGATTAGACCCGCAACGGCAAACGCAGCCAACAAGAGCGGCAGCCAGGGCGCGGCATCGTGCCGGTTGATCCAGACATCGGCCGTCGATGAGAGGTAAATGGTCATCAGACAGACGTAGCGGATGGCGGCAAGCTGCTGCGAGCGAAGCCGGGGGCGATTGAGATAGGCGGCGGCCAGCACCGACAGCGCCACGGGAATCAACCAGAGCTGAGGATGGTTGAGGAACGCAAGCGATTGAGTCGCCTGAAGGAACCGCCAGAGCGCGCCATTGCCCGCGAGCACCGCCAGGATCGAAAAGGCGAACGATTCGCGGGCCACAGCCAGCGCGGCGTACATCGCGCCGGCAAGCAGCAATGTCGTGGTCAGGTCGATCGCCGTTCGTGAGGCGTCGGTGAAGAAAAAGGCCGCGATCGCACCCAGCGGCAGCAGCGCGCCGATGTTGGTGAACGGTTCGGCCAGGGCGGCCATGCCGCGGCGGTGGAGAATCTCGGACGCGCCGGCGTTGGCAAAGCTCACCGCGAGCAGGATGATTGGCCAGAAGCGCGCGAAAAAGCCGTGCCCGAACCATTCGGGATGAATGAGCCGGGCATGCAGGAACACCAGCGCCGACAGAATTTCGCCGGAGTACACGTAGATGGCGCGGCGTGGGGCGGGCAGTGACAACGGATCGAACTCGGCGCGAAAGGCGCAGAGCATGCACAGCGCAGCCATTGCCAGGACGGCGCTGCCCACCAGCAGGAACGCCGGCCAGGACATAATGGGCTGCGCCGGTGTCGCGTCGTAGCCTGCAAACTCAGCGACGAGTGTGACCAGCAGAAACAAGGCCGTCGCGCCGCCCAGAACCGGCAGCAGGCTTGCCGATGCCCTGGTCCATTCGTGATCCGGGCCAAGCGTCCGTTTGGGCACAAGCCAGACGATGGCGGTGACAAAGGCGAACGCAACCATTGCCATCGTGAGCCGGTTAAGTTGCGTGGCGCGGGTATATGGCTCGATCCACGCAAGGAACCAGAGCACTGCCCCAAGCGATGCCAGGGACAACGCCAACCGCTTGAGGCCCATGCGGCCTTGTTCGGCCGCCAGCACGCCGATGGCCACCGAGGCGCAGAATGCGGCCGTGCTCATCGCCAGCCGTTCGATGGGCACCTTGCCAAGGAACACCACGGGCAGGGCCGGCAGATGGATGAGCACGGCGATGATGATCGTGGCGACGCCCAGCCAGCCGACACGTTGCGACGGCCAGCCTTCGCGGCGCGGAACCCCCACGGTAATGAGAATATCTATCAGGCTGTTGCGGATGTTATGGAGCAGCGCGACGCCGACGCTGTAGATGGCCAGGCTGGCCGGGAGGTGCCACGGAGCAAACGACCACTGGACACGAAACTGGTCAAACCCCTGCACGATCGCGCATAGCCCAAGCGCATAGAGACACGGCAGCGCGCACCACGCGTCTTCATCGTAAAGGCAGAGGCCGGCAAGCAATACGGCGGCGCCAAGCATCAGCGAAATGGTGAGCGGCGTGGATAGAAACGTTCCGCGGAACGGCATTCCCAGCAGCGTGACGACCGACAGCCCGGCCAGTGCAATCGTGTTCAGCAAACACGCAAGCGCATGCCAGGAGAATTGGATGCGGCGAAGCACGTCTCCGCGCAATGGCCGAAGCACGAACAACTCAGCTCCCAGCGCCAGGATGCCGCTGACAGCGAGCGTAATCGTGTTGGCGCTGATGAAATCCAGGTCGAAAGTGCGGGTGATGGCCCGGTGGATGAGCCACACGCTGGCGCAGGCATTGAGCAGAATGCCCATCGCCGCCAGGAACCAGCTTTGCAATGTCCAGACCGACAGCATGGCCGCCAGAAAAGCCGTGGCGGCCAGCCCGATGAGGCACCAGAGCGGGGTGGTGGGATCGCCGTTCAGAATTGCCGCCT
>CAYSSA010000016.1:6299-11933 GCA_964433485.1 uncultured Tepidisphaeraceae bacterium
CGACGGCGCACCCGACGGTGATGTTATGCCCGGCCCGGCGCCAGCCAAGAACCCGAGCCAGGGGGCCGCTCACGGGCGCGGTTTCGGCGGCGATGTCGGGCATGGCCAGCGAACGCATCATGGTCCATCCGATTGCCAGCAGCAGCCAGGGCGTCGCCACGCGGGCCGCCAGCAGAAGATGTATCGCTTCCCAGCCACCCTGGCGAGCCGCTGCGAAACCGGCGAGGCTTCCCGTGGCCAGCAGCGCAATGACAAGCGACTGTGTCGGAATTCGTCCGAGGATGCGTCGTTCGGTCCAGATCTCGACTGTACCAAGGAAGATTGCCGCCATCAGCCCGAGAGGGCCGGCCATGGCAATGACGGCACTCGACACCAAGGACGGACTCGCAAGCAGCATCCATTCGCCGATGACCAGCATGACCAGAAGGGGGACGATGCCAACTGCCAACTGGATAACGATCGGCCAGAGGGGAACAGTGATGGTCCTGCCGGGGACAATCAGCGGCCAGAGCAACCCGAATATGCCGGTGGCGACGAAGTTGAGCTGCAAAAGGTGAATCAGGTCGGTGACGGCGAAATGTTGGCCGGATGTCGTGACATGCAGCGCATAACCGAGGCTCACCGCAAGATTCAACACAAGCGAGGCCACAAGCGCGTTCCAGGCGGAGTGGTCACGGATGGCGTAAGCCAGCAGAACTGTTACCGCAATGGCCAACGGAAAGAGGTAGTTGGCGGAACTGCCCATGAACGCAAACAGCGTCGAACGATCCGGGCCGACGAATGGCGTGCCCATCAGGCTGAGCTGCGCCGGATGAATGGTGAGCGAGAGGATTGGCACGAGCGTCAGAGCCAGCAGGGCGGGTTTGAGCCGAGCATCCGGGCGCGGCGAACGCAGCCAGAACGGCACGGACAGAACTGCCATTGCCAGCGCCGAGAGCCATCTCCATGCCGAAGCCGACGCCCGTGTGGAATCAAAAAGCCCGGCTGCCAGCGCCAAAATGCTCAGCACTCCGGCCAACAGGCCGGCATCGGTATGCATGGCCGGGCGATCACGCAGCGTGACAAGGAGCGAGACGATGACGGTCGCTGCAACACACCATGTAAGCCAATCAGCCTGAAAAGCTGGATTCGCTGCTTTTGCAGCGAGGGCAAACTCATGCGCGACGCCCGGCAACACGGCCGCGGCCGCCAGCACAAACAGTCCGCCGAGCAGGACGGCGGGCATGGGTTTGTCCGCTCGAACCGAGACTGCCGGATGGTCTGTCCGCAGTCCTTTGGCTGCAAGCAGCATGCGGGCGGTGGCCCAGAGCGGCGTGGCGAGGCCAATACCCAGAAGTACATCGCGCAGAGCCAGGAACGACGGTACGGCCTCCCGTCGTATTGCCAGCAGGGCAGTCGAAGCCGCAAGTGTCAGGCCAACTTGAAACAATCCGTATAACGGGCGGTTGGTCAGCGACAGCGAGGCCGCCAGCCAGAGCGTCGATGCCCACGCCAGATGAATCGACAGGGTCATCCAATCGAAACGGTTCAACTGTATGGGCCGAACAAAGGCGGTGTGTGCAATGGCGGCCCCGGCCGCAATCGCGCTGGCCAGGCAAAGCGGGGAAAGCAGCGTTCTGCGGGCTTGTGCCAGCGAGAACGAGCCGAGTGAGATTGCCATGCACAACGAGCCATAAACGAGCAGCAGATAGTTGGCGTGTCGCCCAAGGTTCACTTCCGGCCAGATCGCGGTCGCCGCCAGCGTCAGGGCGGCGCCAAGCCAGGCCAGGCCCTTGCGCCCTGCGAGGACGGCGGCGCCGAGCGCCGCCAAAGCGTAAATCCCGCACAAGATTGAGGCGCTTCGCTGTGGATAGGCGACGACAACGGCGGCTGCCAGCAGCATGGTACCGGCGAGGAGAACGGCGGTCCCGGCGATACGACGGGAGCCCAGATGCCGCTCCGTGAGCCGATTCCAAAGCAGAAGGCCGATGGCCAATGCCGGGGCGGCCGCAAGGGGGAACAGGGGCGAGAGGATTCGCAGGGTCGGCAGGGCATGGTGGCTGCGCGGGAAAACATGCCACAGCGCGGGTAGGGCGGCAAAGGTGGTTACGCCGAGCAGCATAAGCAATCGGTCGGCGAACGATTCATCGAACACGCCTTTGCGCCGGGCGACAAACGCGCCATAGCCGCAGCCGCCAACATAGAACGCCAGGGGGATCAACGCGTGCTGGATTATCGCGGCGGGCGTCTGGCCGGTGAGCCGGTTGAGAATAATCTGGGCCGCTGAAGCGCCCAGCACTCCAAGACAGAATGCCGCTGGATAGTCGGGTGTGAGCACTCTGCCCGCGCCAAAGAGTAGAACACCGAGGACTCCCATGGCCAGAAGTGTGCCCGCGAGGGTAAGTCCATCAAGCACCCCTTCGCTCTGCACCAGAACAGCCAGGAATGTCAGTGGCACCAGCAGCGTGGCAATTATCAGTATGGCCCGGCTGGTAGTTGGAAGTTTCCACCTGTGCTCGGTGTAGAGGCCGACCGCAAAAACGGCCGCCGTCACTGCCGTGAACACGCTGAGCTTGAGCCAGGGGCGATCGGCGATGCTGGACCAGAATGTCTGCACCAGGGCGATCGAGCAACCGACGACAAGCAAACCGCCAACCAGTTCACCCCATCGGATGTTCGCTTCCTGCATGAATGTGGCCAGCACCTCGGAGAGAGGGCGGCGCGGTTTGGGCGGAGGCGGCCTGTGGAGAGTTTGTTGCGGCCGCGAGACGACCACGGGCTGTGCCGGAATCGCTTCCACCGGTTGGACCACATCGGGCAACGGCGGTGTCTGCAAGGGCGGAAGGGGCCCGATTTCGGCGGGCGATGGCGAGGCTGGTGGTTCGGATGTGTGTTGGACAGGAACTGCCGTTGGGGCGGAACGAACCGGCTGTGCGAACTGGGGTGGCAATGGCGGTGGTGCGACATGGCCACTCATCGCATGGAATACTCGGGAGAGGGTTGCCTGGTCGATTCGCCCGGTCCGATACAGTTCATACATGACCTCTCGCGTGTGCTGCTCACGGGAGGCAGAATCGCCGCTTCTACCGCTGGAGAAGACCGCCCGTAAGATGGTGGCTGCCAGCACCCAAAGCCCGTGGCCGATCGTCGCAATGAGAACGAGCGCCAGTCCCATTACGGCAATTGGAGCACAGAGGTCCATACAATACCCACATCTGCCTGTGCCGACCGGCCTGCATCACGGCAGGCAACAGGAGACATCATGTCCCACGGGCAGGGGAAATGCAATCGTGCCTATCTGTGGGTCAGCCGGTCTGGGCGGACTTGGGACGTTGCGGTGCAGACTGGCTCCTGACAACCGCAAGGCGGGAACTGTAATGAGCGGCAACCTTCAGATGCGACCAAATGTTATGCCTTTACAGATTCCGCCGGTTTGGCCGCGGTCTTTCCGCTATAGTCGCGGATGCGCGGCGGCAGCAGACTGGTGTCCACGGGCAAGTAGGAGATGACCGGGCAATCGCCGGAAGCGTCATATGTGGCGATGGTGGTCTTCATGAAGTTGACATCGTCGCGGTTGGGGAAATCGGGTTTATAATGCGCCCCGCGGGATTCATCGCGATGCAGAGCGCCCTGAAGAATGGCTTCGGCCGAGACGATCATGTCGCGCAAAGCTCTGGCGAACGACAGGTTCTGATTGGTCCACATGAGGGTGTCCGACAGTTTCACCCGTTTGTATCGGCTCTTCCACTGCTGGCACATTTCCAGAGTCTGCCTCAGTTTGTCGTTGAAGCGCACCACGGTGCAGTTCTGCGTCATGGCCTGGCCCATTTCCTGCCAAAGCAGATAGGGATTCTCCGTGCCGGCGTTGTGTACGAGCCAGTCCTGCCGGTCCTGTTCCTGTTTGACAACGGCGTCGTAGACGGCCTGAGGCACCTCGGCCGCTGCCGGGTGACTGGTGTCGGCCGCATAGTTCTTCACACACGGACCGCCGAACAGGCCATCAAAGATGCATGACAGGAGTGAGTTGGCCCCAAGACGGTTGGCTCCGTGATAGGCAACGGAGCATTCGCCCATGGCATAAAGGCCAGGAATGTTGGTCATCATGTTGGCCGGATCGCCGGCCTTGAGCCCGCCCGATTTCTCGTCCTTGGCGAATCCGACCCATAACCCGCCCATGGTGTAGTGTACGGCCGGGAAAATCTTCATTGGCTCTTTGAGCGGGTCGGCGCCGACAAACTTCTCGTAGATCTCCAGGATGCCTTCGAGCTTGGCCAGCACACGTTCGCGGCCGATCTCGTTGACCTTGTCGCGCAGGTCAAGATAGACCATGTTGCCGCCCCCAACGCCGTAGCCGTTCTGACAGATCATGAAAATCTCGCGGGTGGCGATATCGCGTGGGACGAGATTACCATACTTCGGATAGATGCGTTCGAGGAAGTAGTCTCTTTCGTCTTCGGGAATGGAGTTGGGTGGGCGCGTGTCGCCCTGCTTTTTCGGCACCCAAACCCGACCGCCTTCGCCGCGGGCGGATTCAGAAATCAGGCGGCACTTGTCCTCGCCCGGGATGGCCGTCGGATGGACCTGCATCATTTCCGGATTGGCGTATCTTGCACCGGCCTGATAGCAGCGTGCCACCGCGCCGCCGGTGCAGATGACCGACATGGTTGACTTGCCGAAGATCAACCCGTTGCCACCGGTTGCCATGACCACGGCGTCGGCCCGGAACGCACGAATCTGCATCGTCCGCATGTCCTGAGCCACAATGCCCACGCACCGGCCCTCGTGAACCACGGGCCAGAGGAATTCCCAGAACTCGTACTTGGTGATTTTGCCTCCGGCTTCCCAGCGACGAGTCTGTTCGTCCAGAGCATACAGCAACTGCTGGCCGGTGGTCGCGCCGGCGAAGAACGTCCGTTTGAACAGCGAGCCACCGAAAAGGCGCAGGTCGCGCTGGCCTTCGGGCGTGCGGTTGAAAGGCACGCCCATGCGGTCGAGCAGGTCGATGATTTTCGGGGCCCAGTAGCACATCTCTCGCACGGGAGGCTGATCAGCCAGGAAATCGCCTCCGACGCAGGTCTCGTCGAAGTGCATCCATTCGGAATAGCCCTGCTGTCGAGCGATCTCGTTGCAGGCGTTGATGCCTCCCTGCGCGCACACGGAGTGCGACCGTTTCACGGGGACCATCGAGAACAAATCCACATGGACGCCTTCCTCCGCGAGCTTAATCGCGCACGAAAGCCCGGCCAGTCCGCCGCCCACAACGATGACATTATTCTTTGTTGTTGCCATGTTATTTGCCAATCCACTTTCGCTTTTGCTCTATGAAAGCGGCATGATGAAGCAGGTGCGACCGCGCGCCGCCAACAAGATCGGCCAGCGTTTTCGGGCCGGCCTCGCTGTGTGTTCCGATTCGCGCGAACGACTCGACCGGCAGCGCCCAGAGTATCCGCGAGGTCTGCCGGCGAATCAGGTCGATCATTGTCCAGGCATCCTCCGTCGACTGCCGTTCGTATTCCAGCCGCAAAGCCCAGCGGCTCTCATCGAACGCAAGCAGCAAGGGGTTGTCCTCGGCGATAACCCGCTTCATCCGATCGACCAGAACCGCCTCGGCGTCTGCCAGATGGATCATGACCTGATGAATCGACCAGGCTCCGA
>CAYSSA010000016.1:12001-14083 GCA_964433485.1 uncultured Tepidisphaeraceae bacterium
GCCAACAAAGCCGGGCCGTTCGCGTATGCTTCGATCAGTTCTCGTTCCATGTCGTCACAACCTGTCAGATCCCGATCTCGGGTCGGATGGCATGAATTATAGAGATACGCCGAGTCGATGCCAGTCACCATCACCAGAGATCTCGCCGAAGCATTTTGCGTTAAGGAAGAAATGCTGCTTTAATCGGGGGCGATGATTGAACCCCGCTGTAGAGAGAATCGGCTGCCCCAGGTTCGACCAGGCGAGATGCGGCTCATGCCCGAGGACATGACGGCCGTGATTTCGGCCGAGGTTGCTCTTGGCCGCATCCAGGCGGAACTGGCCGAGGTCGGACAGTGGTTGCCTGTGGATGGCTGCCCGGACCAGCCGATTGGCCGCCTGGTCGAGGAAAATTCGTCAAGCCCGCTGCGGCTGGGATATGGGGCATGGAGAGATCTGTTGCTCGGTGTGCAATTCACAAATGGCAGAGGGCAACTCATATCGGTTGGCGGCATCACCATGAAAAACGTGGCCGGCTACGATCTGACCAAACTCATGGTGGGCCAGCGAGGCATTCTGGGTCGTTTGGTGACGTTGGCCACACGGACCTACCGGCGGCCGGCGGGGGCGATTCAGGTCGCTCTGCCTGTCGATTCCACGCTACTGTCGCAAATGCTTGCATCGCCCCTGCGTCCACAGTGGTCGTTGCTGACGCCCGAAGAACTGTTGCTGGGCTATCTGGGCGATGAGGCATCCTTGGGTTACTACGAACGGGAGTTGTCGGTCGGGCAATTGGGTGTGCCGCGGCGGGTTGACCTGGATTGCGACATGGCGCTTCGGCGCCGGGTCTGGTCACGTGACGCGGCGACGCCGAATCCGTCGGCCGACTGCGTACGTGTTTCTCTGCCGCCGCGGCGGCTGCGCGAGTTTCTGTTGGCCAGTGGGTCGCGCGACTTCGTTGCCGATCCGGCTTTTGGCGTGGCGATGGTGTTTGACGTCTCGCCGCAGAATCTCGCGCCGACACTGCCGCGGTTTGGCGCTAGAGCGTCGGTGTATCGGGATTCGACGATGGTCAACTATGGTTTCTCCGTTGCGGAGCAGGCCCTGCTCCGGAGACTCAAGGCCGCTTTCGATCCCGACGGGCGGTTGGCCTCACTGGAGTTCGCGTGATGAGCCATACAATGTCCCAAGCAAACGCCGAGGCGCTGCGGGCGATTCTGCCGGCCTGTGTGCATTGCGGCCTGTGTCTGCCGGCGTGTCCGACATACAACATCACGCTGCACGAGGCGGATTCGCCCCGCGGCCGATTGCAACCGATGATGGGCCTTTCCAGCGGGGAAATCGAGCTGACTCCTTCGGTGCGAAAGCATCTGGATTTGTGCCTTGATTGCCGGGGTTGCGAGACCGTCTGCCCATCCGGCGTGCGCTATCATGAACATCTGGAACGCACACGGTCGAGCATTGGACCGGCGGCTACGCCGGATATCTCCTCGCGGCTGGTGCGGTGGATTTCCCTGAGTGTATTGCCGTATCCCGCGAGATTGAGGCTCGCGGTGATGCCCGCACAACTTGGTCGCGCCGTGGGCGCAGCTCCATTGGTGCGTCGTCTGTTGCCCGTGCCACTGGCGAAGCTGGAGCGAATGCTGCCGGACGTCAAGTCGGCCAGCGCGAAAACTGAAGCGAACGCCCATCCGACGCACGGGGCGTCATCGCCTCGTGTGGCACTCTTGCGGGGCTGTGTCGGATCCGTCTTGTTCGACGAGTTGAACCGAATGGCTATGGATCTGCTGGCAGCCGCAGGGGCGACGGTCGTTGTTCCATGGGACCAGCGGTGTTGCGGCGCCATACACCACCACAACGGCCAGGCGGAAGCGGCCAGACAGCTTGCCCGTCGCAACATCGAGGCGTTCTTGCCTTCGGAGAGCGAGCCGCCGCGCTGGATCACGACTGCGATCGGTGGGTGCGGCGCTATGCTGCGGGAGTACGGTCGGCTCCTGGCCGACGATTTGGCGTATTCGGTTCACTCGCGACAGTTCGCCGAGCGGGTCAGGGACATCAGCGAGGTTTTGCTGGAACTTGGCCTGCCGAAAATGGGGCATCGGC
>CAYSSA010000016.1:14093-26033 GCA_964433485.1 uncultured Tepidisphaeraceae bacterium
ACCTGACGGCGACTTACCACGATGCGTGCCATCTGGCCCATGCCCAGAAGGTAACCCTCGCTCCACGCAAGCTGCTGGAATCGATACCGGGTTTGAGGCTTGTGCCACTGCCCGAATCCGATCTCTGCTGCGGGGCGGCCGGAACCTACAACCTGATGCAGCCGGAGATGGCCGAGGCGCTGGTCCGCCGAAAACTCGACAATGTTCTTTCCACCGGGGCTCGATGCGTGATTTCCGGCAACGTCGGCTGTACGCTCCACATCGAATCACAGGCGAGGGCCATGGGAATCGAGTTGCGCGTGGCGCATCCGATTGAACTGCTGCATCACGCGGTTTTCGGGCCGCCGGCGCAGAAAGCGGATGCATCAGGTTGAATGGCCCTCTCGCGGGTTTGCATCCGACCGCCGCCATCAGTCGCCGGTTGGCAAGTTTTCCCAGGGACGTTAGTATGAAGTCGTTGGATCGGATGTGTACACAAAAACCCTTTTGTGGAGGATCACCATGAATCGTCGCCAGTTCCTCAAAGCCGGCGCTGCAAGCCTTGCTCTTTCCGGTTTGAGTGGCTATGTCGCTCACGCAGCCGAACAGAAGACGTATCGCGTCGGGTTGATCGGCACGGGCTGGTACGGCAAGAGCGACCTGTTCCGGCTGATTCAGGTGTCGCCCGTGGAGGTTGTGTCATTGTGTGATCCGGACAAGAAGATGCTGAATGAGGCGGCCGACCTGACAGCACAGCGCCAGAAGAGCAAGAAGCGGCCGCGGGTATACGGCGATTATCGCGAGATGCTGAAGGAGAAGGATCTGGATATTGTCCTGGTCGGGTCTCCCGACCACTGGCACGCGCTGCATATGATTGCCGCCGTCGAAGCCGGGGCGGATGTGTATTGCCAGAAGCCAATCAGTTGCGATGTGCTGGAGGGAGAGGCGATGATTGCGGCGGCCCGCAAGCACAAGAGGGTCGTGCAGATCGGCACTCAACGCAAGAGCACGCCCCACCTGATTGATGTGAAGAAGAACATCGTCGAAGCGGGGATGCTCGGCAAGATTGGCCACGTCGAGCTCTGCTGCTATTTCCACATGCGCGCCAATGGCAATCCTCCTGTGCAGCCGGTGCCGGATTTCCTCGACTACGAAATGTGGACCGGCCCGGCGCCCTTGCGGCCCTACGACGGCCTTCCGCACATTCGATGGTGGCGCACGTTCATGGAATACGGCAATGGCATCTGCGGCGACATGTGCGTGCATATGCTCGACACGGCGCGCTGGATGCTCAATCTTGGCTGGCCGAAAAAGATCACCTCCACCGGCGGAATCCTCGTGCAGAAGGAGGGAAAGTCGAACATCGCCGATACACAGGTGGCGACATTCGAGTATCCCGAGTTCAATGTGGTCTGGCAGCACCGCACCTGGGGCACAGCGCCGGATCCCGACTACCCCTGGGCCCTATTCATCTACGGCGAGAAAGGCACGCTCAAGGCCAGCACGATGCGAGCGGACTTTATCCCGCAGGGCCAAGGCGAGAAGATCCACAAGGACGTTGTCTACGAACGGGAACAGTATCCCGAGGACGTCGGTGAGAAGGGGATCGAGCTGAACGCCTCGCCGGCCACGCGGCTGCACATGAAGGATTTCCTGGCTGCCATCGAGAAGCGCAGCAAGCCTGTGGCGGATGTTGAGGAAGGCCACATTTCCACGGCGTCGTGCATCCTGGCCAACGTGTCGATGGCACTGGGCGGGCGGCCGCTCGTGTACGACCCGACCAAGCGAATTATTCCCGGCGACGAGCAGGCGACCAGGCTCCTTCGGCGGCCCTATCGCGGCAACTGGAAGCACCCGGCGGATGCGCTTTGATGCACCTGGACATGAGGTTGCCGGATGTACGCTGTCCAGTCAGGCCGGCCAATTGCAATCTTGCGGCCGATGAGGTTGCACCATAAAGGGAAGAAGTGTGCGCGTTCGACGCGCTCCGCAGGCTGACTACACATATGGATCACGAGTCGGCGCTGGCGCACTCGGGAGATATGGCATCGGGTGATGGCGCCGGCGGGCGCATGGCTTGGCGTGTACGGCTCCACAAAGCTCCGAAATCATCCAGATAGGTGTACACCACTGGTGTCAGCAGCAAAGTCAGCAGCAGCGAGAGCGTCTGGCCGCCAATGACGACGGTGGCCACGGCGCGTCGCTCTTCCGCGCCGGGGCCGTTTCCCAGCGCCAGCGGCAGCATGCCCGCGACCAGCGCCAAGGTGGTCATCAGAATCGGGCGCAGACGCTCGCGGTTGCCTTGGATCACGGCATCGAACCGGGAGAGGCCTCTAGCCCGCAACTGGTTCATGTGGTCGATCTGCAGAATTGCGTTTTTCTTGATGACGCCGAAGAGCACAAGAATCCCCAGTGCCGAGTAAAGGTTGAGCGCACCGCCCATCCATCTCATGGACAGCAGCGCAAACGGAAGGCACAACGGCAACGACAACAAGATGGTGAACGGATGCACCAGTGATTCGTAGTTTGCCGCCAGGATCATGTACATGAACACGATCGACAGGGTGAAGGCGACGAAGAACTCTTTGAATGTCCGCTCCAGATCCTTGCCGCGGCCGCTGATCGTGTAGGAGTAACCGGGCGGGAAATCCATTTCAGCGGCCGCCGCCGACAGCGCCGCCAGTCGGTCGCCCATCGTGTAGCCGGGGCCGACGTTGGCCCGGACATTCGCGGTGCGCACGCGGTCGAGGCGGTCGATGCGCGAGGGCATGAGCGTCGGCTCGACGCGTGCCACATTATCGAGCCGCACCAGTCCGCCGCCACGCCGCGGCAAGTAGAGCTGGGTGATGTCGGCCGGGTTGGCGCGGTTCTCGCGGTGCAGTCTCAGGTCCACGTCGTAGTCTTCATTGATTGTGGGGTCACGGAAACGCGACACCTCGGTTTGGCCGCCCACCATCAGTCGCAGCGCCGCGCCGACATCGCGCATGTCCACACCCAGGTCGGCCGCCCGCTGGCGGTCCGGATGAACCAGCAGTTCCGGCTTGTCGAGCTTCAGTGTCGTGTCCGGACCGGGAATACCGGGAAGCTTCAGCGCTTTCTGCCGGAGACCCTCGGCCAGTTCGTAGAGCTTGCGGAGATCGGGACCACGGATAGCGAAGTCAATCTCATGGCCGCTGCCGCCGGTTCGAAAGGCGACAAAATTGCGAACCTGGCAGCGCAATTCCCGATACCTGGCCAGCCTTCGGCGCACCTCCTGCATGACGTCGGCCTGCGAATAATTGCCACGGAAGGCCGCGCCGGGATCGCCGGCGCGCAGCCCCGCCCACAACCGCTCCGGGGTGACGGTGCGCTCCGAGTGCGGAGCCAGCTTGACGTGGATGTTCCCGTTGTTCACCGCGCCCAGAAATCCGCTGCCGCTGGTGCAGAGCGTGGTCAACACACCGCGAATGCCGCGAATCTCGTCATCCACGCGACGCACGGCCGCGTCCATGGCCTCAACGCTTGTGCCCTCCGGGCCGGTCACAGCCACAAAGAACTCGGCCTCGTCGATGTCGCTCGGGAACAACTCCTGTTGTGTGTTGCGATAGAGCGGCACCGAGCAGGCCATGATTCCGACCGCGGTCAGGGCCGAGAGCATCCGGTGCCGCATGACCAGCCTGAGGCACCACACATAGACCGCGTCGATCAATCCATAAAAGCCGCGACGCGAGCGGGCTGCCTTCTCGCTGCTGCCCTTGCGGTGCTCCCGCAAATGAATCAACCGCGAACTCATCATCGGCGTCAACGTGAACGACACGATCATGGACACCATCACCGCGACGGCCGCCGTAATTCCGAACTGAAACAGCAGCCGCCCCATGACGCTCGACATGAACGAGACCGGAACGAAGATCACGACCAGGCTCAGCGTTGTCGCCAGCACCGCCAGGGCGATCTCGGCGGTGGCGGCCTTTGCCGCCTCCATCGGCCCCATGCCCTTTTCCTCGATGAAGCGGAAGATGTTCTCCAGCACGACGATGGCGTCGTCAATGACCACGCCCACCATGAGCACCAGCGCCAGCATGGTGACGCTGTTGAGGGTGAAGTTCAACGCCCACATCACGCCGAAAGTCGCGACGATGGAAGTGGGAATGGCAATCGCGGCGATAATCGTCGACCGCCAGCTTCGCATGAAGGCGAACACCACGAGGCTCGCCAGGATACCTCCGAGAATCAGGTGCACGTTGATCTCGTGAAGGGCGGCGTAAATATATTTCGATTGATCGCGAATGACCTCCAGACGGACATCGGGCGGCAACTGCGGCTCGACCTGCCGCAGCGCTTCCTTGACTCCCTCAATGACCTGGATGGTGTTGACCTCCGAACGGGATTGTCGCTGGATGTTCAGGGTGACGGTGGGCTGGCCATTGAGGCGTGTAATGGACCGCTGTTCCTTGACGCCGTCCTCGGCCTGGCCAATGTCCTTGATTCGTACAGGCACGCCATTGATCGTGGAAATCACCAGTTCGTTGAACTGCTCGGCGTCCTCGAACTTGCCGGCGGTGCGCAGGACGTGTTCCCGGTCGGACCCGGTCACATTGCCCCCGGCCACGTTGAGGTTCTGTCGCGCTACTGCGTCACGGACGGCCGTGATCGGCATCTGATAGGCCGCCAGTCTCTCGCTGTCCACCCAGATGTTGATGGCCCGCCGGATTCCCCCGCTGATGAACGCCCGGCCTACTCCCGGCGCCCGCTCAAGCCGCGGTCGGATGACCTTGTCGGCCAGTTCGGTAAGCTCCCGCAGTGAACGGTTGCCGCTCATGGCGACCACGAGCACGGGCTGGTCGTCATTGTTGACTTTGCTGATCACGGGTGGATCGGTGTCGTCCGGCAGATCGCGCATCACATTTGAGACGCGATCCCGGATATCCTGTGCCGCCGCGTCGATATCGCGGTTGAGGTTGAACGTCGCCGAAATCCAGCACATCCCCATCCCGGAGACCGAGCGCAACTCATCAATGCCCTCGATGGTGTTCACCGCGTTTTCGATACGCTGGACGATCTCCTGCTCCATTTCCTCAGGTGACGCTCCGGGCAGCGTCACCGACACCGTGACAGAGGGCACGTCAACGGAGGGCAGTCGGTCCACGCCCAACCGCAGATACGCGGTCAACCCGATAACGACCATGGCGCCCACCAGCATGGTCGCGAACACCGGACGTTTGATGCAGATTTCCGCGAGGGTTTTCATATGACAACACGCCCCTGCGACAGGCGGGGTATACGGGTATACCGCGATTCAGGCACGATGTGAATGTCGGAATCAGAAAACAGAACCCCGGGCCCACTGCACACGGTTTGCCGCCTGGTGTACAATGAGTTGCTGATACAACAACCATGTCCAGCAACCGACTTGAAAAGCTGCAATCCATGCTCGCCCGCGCTCCGGGCGACGCGTTTCTGCTTTATGCCATCGCCCTTGAACACAGGAAGTCGGGCGATTTGGCGCAGGCGGAGCACTTTCTCCGACTCACGCTTGAGAAGGATCCTGCTTACGTCGCCGCCTACCTGCAACTCGGACAGGTACGGGTTCAGGCCGGCGATGTCCCGGCCGCGCGTGCGGCATTGACCGAGGGCATTGCCGCCGCCAGCGCCAGGGGCGAGCACCACGCCGCCTCCGAAATGCGGCAGTTGCTGGATATGCTTCGCTGATGGCGGGGCAGTTATATGCGTTTTGTACTCGATTTTCTGCAACAGCCGGAATGGAAACGCCAGCATGGTTGGCGCAAAGCCATCTTTGACACCATGGCCAGACTCGGCCTCACCGGCCTGCATGCTCTGCCGCTGAACCGGCGATGGATCGAGATTCACCGCCGCGCCATGCCGCTTCGCGGACTGGCGCCCTCGATGGAAGGCGTCAAGATCGCGCAGATTTCCGATCTGCATTACAGTCCCGTGGTCTGGCGCAAATACCTGCTGCAGTTTGTGGACTGGGTCAACGACCTCGAACCGGACATCGTTGTCGTCACCGGCGATCTGATCACCGGAGGTTACAAATACGCCGGGCGAGTCGCCAGGCTGCTCTCCCACATCCAGGCCAGACATCCCGTCATCTGTTCGCTGGGCAATCACGACTACAGCATGATCGGCAAGCACCATCCCAGCGAAGGCCGCCGCCGCGCTGACTATCTTCAGCGATGCCTGGAGGATCACGGGCACGTCGTGCTTCGCAACACGGTCTGGCGTTGGCCCGCGCCGTGTGGCGGAGCGCCTCTGACAATCGTGGGTTTGGACGATGATTGGAGCGGCCATATCGACCCGGATGCCGCCTATGCGGACGTGAACTCATCCCATCCCGTGATCTGCCTCAACCACAATCCCGCCAACTGCGCCGACCTGCTGGACTATCCCTGGCAATGGATGCTCTCTGGACACACCCATGGGCGACAGCTTGCCACTTCCGCGCTCGGCCGGCGGCTCTATCCGCACAAACGGAGGCACTACACCCACGGCTACTATTGCGTCGGCGGGAAACATCTTTATGTGAATAGGGGATTGTCCTATGGACAGCGCAACCATCACTGGTGCCGACCCGAAATCACGCTTTTTACGCTGACCGCGGCGCTGGAACTCGAACTCGAACCCGGTGTCTGAGAGTCGTCCGGTTCAGGCTGCGGCGAATTCGCACCGCCGCGAGAGGCCGGCCCGGACGGCCGATTTGTTGTTCGAGATCACCACCGTTTCCCAAAGATCGATGCTCTCGAGCTTGAAACGGTAGTCCACCTGCATTCCGGTGCGCTCGATGATGTCCTGCAGCACGAGATCGCTTCGCCATCCGAGCCGGGTACAAAGCGGGCACAGCCATTTCTCAACCAGGGCCACAAAGCGGTTGTCGGACTGGAAATGATTCACGATCACGATGCGCGCGTCCGGCTTGGCCACGCGCTGGGCCTCGCGAACCAGACGATAGGGGTCGCTCACCACACTGATGACATGACTGATGAACACCTGATCGAAAGTATCGTCGGCGAATGGAAGCCAGAGTGCGTCGGCCTGAATCGCCTGCACATGGCAGAGGCCTCGGTCTTCGATCTTTTTGCGGGCCTCGCGGAGCATCCCTTCCGAGAGATCGATCCCGATGATCTTCCCACGGTTCGGGAAGTAATTGAGAGACATTCCCGTGCCGATTCCGAGATCCAGCACCCGATCCTCATCCTTGATTTTCATGTGCCCGATCGCCTGGGCGATGCGCCGCCGCACCAGCCGGCCGAACGTGAGGTCGTAGAACCTCGAGTGAAAGTCGTAAATGCCCTTGGTTGTGGCTTCTTCCATACTGTATGCCTTTCTGCCTGGCCAAATCCGGGCTTGCGGCAGAATCCATTGAGAATTAGTCTACCCGCCGCGGTTCGGGCTTACAACAACACAATCGAAGGGCGGGGCTGGCGGCCCGGCATAATCGCCTGGAGGTCAAGCCGACCCGAGGCGTGTGAACTGCGATGGTGAGACACCCATCGTGCGTTTGAACACGCGAGAGAAATGAAACGGGTCCGAGAATCCGAGTTCACCGGCCACCTGCTTGACGGATGCTCCCATTGCCTGAAGAAGCCGGGCGGCATGGTTCATGCGAAGACGCAGGAGACAATGATATGGTCCCTGGTGGTCGAAACGCTGAAAGAGCCGGCAGAGATAAGCCGGATCGATATGACACGCGGCGGCGATGTCCCGGAGATCGCGCAAGTCTTGCCAATGGGCGTCGATGTGTTCCCGGCAGCGCCGATAGGTGGCGAAGGCGGCGGTGATGGCCGAGCCATAGGGGATGGCCGTCTCGGCGATTTTCAGCAGCAGCCGTTCGATCATGCAGGCGGCGATTGGGGCGGTATAGGGGGTATTGCGGGCACACTCGCGGATGAGGTCGTCGAAGAGGGAGACAACTTCGCCGGGCGCGGCGGTCTGGAGGATCCGGCCGGGGGCGAGGTTGAGCCGGCGCAACAAAGGGGCGGCACGGGTTCCGGTGAAGTCGACGAAATACTTGACCAGCGCGTGTTCGGAGTCGGTTGTGATGGTGTGCGGGATGTTCCGGGCATAGGTGAAGAGCGTTCCCGGGCCAAGTTGGAAGCGACGACCCGTCAGCCGCAGCGCCCCGCGGCCCCGCGCGACGAATTCGAGCCCGAAGAACGGAAACGTGGCGCGGGAGACACGGTAGTCGGGGGCGCAGTGTTCGCATCCGCCGGAAACCACGGCCAGCGGTGTGCGCGCGGGAGGTGACAGGTCCAGATAGAACCGGCTCGCGGCGGAAACCTGGAGCGAGAAAAAATCTGGCTGGCTGAGCTTGGCCTTCTCATCGGTCATCGGATTCTAATGAGAGGATTGTCCTTACCGTTTCCCTCAAGTCAATAATCGTCATGCGATGGCCAAGAACATCTATTGTCTAACAGACGTTCATGGACGATAGTTCCCTCGCCAACGCGGCAAGAATCGGCCGGTCGGCCTGTTACCGCCACGGAATGGCAATTGTGAACAGGAGTACGCATCATGGCCAGCAAGTCTTCATCCAAATCCACGGGCGCCAAGAAGGACGACCTGATCCTGGTTGCCGGCGCCGGCGGGTTCATCGGGGGTAATCTCGTCCGCTACTTTGCCAACAGAGGCTTCAGCCGCATTCGCGCGGTGGACAAGAAACCGCTGCCCCACTGGTATCAGCGCACGCCCGGAGTCGAGTGCATCTGCGCTGATCTTTCCGACGAGGCCAACTGCAAGAAGGTCACTCAGGATGCCGTGGAGGTCTACAACCTCGCGGCGGATATGGGCGGCATGGGATTCATCGAGCGCTTCCGCATCGAATGCCTGCGCAGCATTCTGATCAACACCCACCTGATCGAATGCGCCTGGAAGGCCGGTTGCCAGCGGTATTTCTTTTCTTCCTCGGCCTGTGCCTACAACACAACGCTCCAGGAAGACCCCAACTGCCGTGCGCTGAAGGAATCGGATGCCTATCCGGCGATGGCCGAGCGCGGCTACGGCTGGGAGAAGCTCGTCAGTGAGATGTTCTGCCAGGAATACTGGGCCGAGCGCGGCATGAAAACGGCCATCGCCCGGTTCCACAACGTCTATGGGCCCTGGGGCACATGGGACGGCGGTCGAGAGAAGGCCCCGGCCGCCATGTGTCGCAAAGTCATCGAGGCCAAGGACACCGGCAAGAAGGAGATTCTCATCTGGGGCGACGGCACGCAAACCCGCAGCTTCATGTACATCGACGACTGTCTCAAGGGCATCGACATGATCATGCATGCCGACAACCTGATCGCCACGCCCATCAATCTGGGCACCAGCGAGATGATCTCCATCAACGATCTGGTGTCGCTGACCGAGAAGATCGGCGGAATCAAACTCCAGCGCAGGTACGACCTGAATGCCCCCCGCGGCGTGGCCGGACGCAACAGCGACAACACCTTCATCAAGAAGATGCTCAACTGGGAACCGAACATCCCGCTCAGCCAGGGAATGAAGGCGACGTATAAGTGGATCGAGCAGCAGTACCAGGCCAGAAAGGCCGGCGGAGTCACGGTCAAGGATCACTTTTAGGAACATCCCCACGCCGGGAATCCGAATCCCGAATCAAGGTCGCATCGGCAACAGTAACAGAGTATGCGGCTTCGTGCGACCGGCTTCGCCATTCGGTTCTCGGTTTTCACACCAATGCCCCCACTCACAGACACCATCGGCTCCATCCCTTACCGAATGGCCTTTGCCGGCGGGTGGATCGACCAGCCTTTTGTCTCAAAGCTCAACCCGACACCGCCGGGGTCCATGGTGGTTGTTGCGTTGGAGCCGACCGTCCGCTACATGGAACGCGCTGGCATGGCGACCGGCACGCGCGATGTGGCCATGCGAGTTTGGAACGGCCGACTGCCCGACCGAGCGCCGATGCTGCTGGTAAAGGAACTCTACAACGCCGAAAACGCCGGAAAGAAAGACCCATCGGGATCGCAGGACATGATCGGGCTGATCTATCCCGGCGTGAACCGGCTCGACTACGATTATCACCACGACGGAGGCTATTTCCCGGCGCACATTGAGTCCAACAACGACCCGGCCGTCGCTCGTTGGATCGAACGCGTTGTACACATGATTCCCGTTGCCCAACGGCCACCCGGTTATGACCCGCTGGGCGAGAAGAACCTCGACAGCAAATGGGTCCGTCGCCTGGGTCAAAGCGGCAAGGAGTGCTACAACGCCATCATCAATCAGGATCTGCGGGGGCTTGGAACTTCAATGAACGAATGCATGGAGTGCTGGGAGGCGCTGCTGCCGCAGACAGTGAGGCATCCAACCATCACCGTCGATCTCAAAGGTCTGTTGACCTATTATCAGTCTCGATACGCCGGCGCCATGTATTCCGGCTGTGGCGGCGGCTACCTCTATGTGGTGTCGGAAGAGCCCGTGCCGGGCGCGTGCAACGTCAACGTTCGCATCGCACGGTAGGAGGTTGGGAATGTCGTCTTCTGTGGCCCGGAAACGCAGCCTCAAGAGGCGGTTGCAGGCAGTGCGAGAGAAATCATCATGAATCCTGTTGTCGTATCCGCCAGCTTCGATGACTTCCGTTCCTGCCACGCCCGGTTGCTCGATGAAGCGTCGCGCATCGGACCGGTGCATGTGTTGCTCTGGTCCGACGCCATGGTGCGGGCCATCACCGGAAAGCCCTCGAAGTTCCCGCAGGAAGAACGCGAATATCTCGTGCAGGCCATCCGTTATGTCAGCAACGTCAGCGTCATCGATGTAAACTCGGCCGACGTGTTGCCCGAGGATTTGCCCTTCACTCCTGCCGCCTGGGCTGTCGCCGACACGGATGCCAACGCCGCCAGACACGCATTCTGCCGTAACTTGAAGCTGGAATTGCGTCCGATCGCGTCCGATGTGCTTGCCCGCTTTCCCGCTCCACCGACACATATCGAGCCCTCTACGGCCGGGCGAAAGAGAGTCGTCGTCACCGGCTGCTATGACTGGTTTCACTCCGGCCATGTGCGGTTCTTTGAGGAGGTCTCCGAACTTGGCGAGCTTTATGTCGTCGTTGGCCATGACGCAAATATTCGCTATCTGAAGGGCGAAGGCCACCCGCTGATCCGCCAGGATGAGCGACGATATGTGGCCGGTTGCATCCGTTATGTGCGACAGGCGTTGATCACCAGCGGTTTGGGCTGGATGGACGCGGAGCCGGAGATTCATCGCATCAAGCCAGACATCTATGCCGTCAATGAGGATGGTGATAGACCCGAAAAGCGAGCATTCAGTGAGAAGCACGGCATCCAGTACGTTGTTCTCAAACGCCTCCCCAAACCCGGACTACCCCGGCGAATGAGTACAGCCCTGCGCGGGTTTTGATTCGAAGTGCCGGTCTTGGCCGGTCATGGCGCCCGCGCGAAGGCAGTGCTGCGGACCTCTTGCCCGGCCAACCGTCGCCGGATAGCGTTTGGATCATGTCAGTTCACTCCCTGATCAACCAGACACTTCCATCGGTCATCGCATTACGCCATCGCCTCCACCAGATTCCCGAAATCCAATACGAGGAATACAAGACGGCCGATGCGATCCGTCGGGAACTCACGCGCCTGGATGTCTCGTTTGTCGTGGGCGTGCCGGATGCGCCAACAGCCACGATCGCATGGATGGGCGATCCATCGCGTACCTGCGTGGCGCTGCGTGCCGATATCGACGCCTTGCCCATCAGCGAAAACACCGGGCTTGAATACGCCAGTACGCACCCCGGCAAGATGCATGCTTGCGGACACGATGGTCACGCGGCCGGACTTCTGGGTGTCGCCGGCATCCTGAAATCCATTGAAGACCGACTGCCTGTCTGCGTGAAACTGATCTGGCAGCCGGCCGAGGAAGGCGGAGCGGGGGCTGCTCGCATGGTCGCCGGCGGCGTGTTGGACGGCAGGCTTGGCCCGACTCCTGCCGGAGCAGGCGACGGCGCCTGCGCGC
>CAYSSA010000016.1:26069-27699 GCA_964433485.1 uncultured Tepidisphaeraceae bacterium
CCACCAAGCCCGGACCGATCTTGGCCGGGCAGGACACTTTCGAGACGAGGATAATCGGACGAGGCTGTCATGGAGCATTTCCGCATTTTGGTCGAGATCCCATCGCCACCGCTGCCGAGTGTGTAGGGACTTTGCAGCACATCGTCAGTCGCGAGATCGACCCGACTGATTCGGCCGTCATCACGGTCGCCACGTTCCACGCCGGCACGGCCAGCAATGTCATTCCCGATTCGGCCACTTTCTCGGGCACCGTTCGCTCGCTTAGTGGTGATGTCAGGCGACAGCTTCGGCAGGCCATCGAGCGACGGGTACGCGGCGTTGCGGCGGCGCACGAGTGTGCGGCCGAGTTCATATGGAGCGAGGGCTATCCGCCCACCGTGAACGATCCGGCGATGGCAGAATATGTGGCCAATGTCGCCCGGGAATCGTTCGGCCCTGACAGCTTTATCGCCGCGGCCCGTCCGGCCATGGGCGCTGAGGATTTCGCATTCTATCTTGAGAAAGTTCCGGGTTGCTTCTTTATGATCGGCGTGCAACCGCTCGATGCGGACAGCCATCCCCCGTTGCACAACGATCGCTTCGACTTCACCGACGAGGCCCTTCCGACGGCCATGGGGATGTTCCTCGAACTCGTATTGCGTTTTGCGAGGACGGGCAGGCAATGACATCACTCACGGGCATTCTCCGCGCTGCCGCCACTTCGATTGCCGAGGCGGTCTATCCCAGCCGTTGCGAGATATGCCTGACATCTTTGCCCGACCGTGGTTGGCTATGCGACAAGTGTGAGGGTGAACTCGACAAATTGGCCGGTCACCCGGCCTGTCCCCGCTGTGCAGCACCATTGGCCATGGATGATATGCCCTGCCCCTTCTGCCTGAACAAAGGGCTGTATCCACTGCAAGCCATTGCGCGATTGGCAATCTACGAAGAACCGCTTCGCCGGCTCATTCACAGCATGAAGTACGAATCCCGCTGGCCTCTGGCGGAGCTGTTGGCCGAGCGGCTGTGTGAGCAATCGTCGCTGGTCCGGCTGATGAGCCGCATCGACCTGATCGTGCCGGTGCCGTTGCACATTGGCCGGCGGCTGTCGCGAGGCTACAACCAGGCGGATGTGATCGCGAGCGTCATCGGCAAGCGATTTCGCAAGCCCGTCGGTCGTGTTGCTTCCCGGCTTCGGTCCACGCCGACGCAAACCCGAATCTATGACCAAGCCGAACGGGCGGCCAACGTAAAACACGCCTTCGGTCTGCTGAATGACAAAAAAGTGGCCGGGAAGCACATCTTGTTGGTAGACGATGTGATGACCACCGGCTCCACCCTGCGAGAGACGGCTCGGTGCATGCTATTTGCCAAACCCGCGTCGGTCAGCGCCGCGGTTTTGGCGGTGGCCGATCCAAAGCACAGGCATTTCACTCGCGTGTAAGAAACAACAAAGGCGGAACAGACACACAGGGTCTACGACCGTCGATGTCGATCATTCGCCGCTTGTTGGGGGCATTCCGAACGAAGTGAGTAATCTCTGCATGCCTGACCAGTTGGTTACCGTTCGCGGGCGCCATATGCCGGAAAATGCGTAGATGCTTCGCTTCGCTCTGCATGACCGATCAGAACCCCTTTGCGCAGCACCGGC
>CAYSSA010000016.1:27748-28442 GCA_964433485.1 uncultured Tepidisphaeraceae bacterium
TCTGGTTGATCCGGTCGCCGCGGCGCAGCATGGTTCCGGCTTCAATCAGAAGAAGCCACCGAAACACACCTGGTTCAATCGGCCCGGATACACCAAGCCACCGCCTCCTGCTTTGGTGTCTTCGTGCCGATTCCGCCTCTGTGCCTGAGCCTCACCGCTTGATCCGCGCCGAACCTCCCTTGAACACATGCATCAGCTCTTCCAGATCAATCTGGCTCGTGTCGCCGCGCGTGGTTTGCAGCAATGCGCCATGCGCAGCGCCAAGGTCCACACATTCCTGCGGCGTTTTGCCACACAGGAATCCATAGGCAAAACCTGACGAGAAGCCGTCGCCGCCGCCGACACGATCTTCGATCTCGAGGTTTTCGTAGCGTCGCGATTGATAGAACTCTCCGTCGCACCAGAGAATGGCCGACCAGTTGTTCACCAGGCCGCTCTTGACCTCGCGCAGTGTCGTGCCGACCACCTGGATGTTTGGATATGCCTTGACCACTTTCTCCACCATTCGTTTGTATGCCCGCGTATCGAGTGCCGACAGATCCTCTCCGATACCCTCCACCTCAAACCCCAGAACCTTCTGGAAATCCTCTTCGTTGCCGATGAGGCAGTCGACGTACGGCACCAATGCCTTCGTCTTCTCCTGCGCCTTCTGACTCGACCACAGCTTGGACCGGAAATTCAAGTCATAGCTGGT
>CAYSSA010000016.1:28469-28686 GCA_964433485.1 uncultured Tepidisphaeraceae bacterium
CCTTGAGTGCCTCAAAGCACACATCCGCGCAGCCATCCGACAGTGCCGTGAAAATGCCGCCGGTGTGCATCCACCGCACGCCCTTCTCGCCGAAGACTTTCCGAAAGTCGAGCATTCCCGGCTTCATGTTCGAGCAGGCCGAGTGCCCGCGATCGTACATCGTGACCGATGCCCGAACACTCGTGCCCACTTCAGTGAAGTTCAGCCCGACGCGGTC
>CAYSSA010000016.1:28716-31175 GCA_964433485.1 uncultured Tepidisphaeraceae bacterium
ATTTCGCCATCACGACGTTTGACATATCGACGCCCACCGCTCGGCCATGGTTCACGATGATCCGCCCGACGGGGTTGTCCACCAGTCGTGACAGGAAGCCGGTCCGCAAACCCAGCCGCGCCAGCGCATACGCCACGTTGTACTCGCCGCCGCCCACCCACACTTCCAGCGACGTGGCAAATTCAATCCGTCCGTGTCCCGGCGGCGACAGCCGAACCATGCATTCTCCGAGCGACATCAGGTCATATTGACAATTCGCGGCAGACTTCAGGTTCATTTCGGATCTCCTGTCGCGCAGAGTTTAGAACAATGGGCCAATATCGGCAAACGTGCCATCTGACAGGCCCCACGTGATGGCATCGTGGCTGCCTGTGAGTGCGAGGCCGCGGCGAATCCGCGCCAGCGACGCTGCTGTGGCGCCCGAAGTCAATTCGCGACCATGCGCGGAGGCGCTCTTGACGGCCGGAAAACGGGTGGAGAACGGGTGTCCACAAAACTCGTTCCGCATGGTATGGTGTGTTAACCAAGCAAGGAGCATTCGCCCATGAGACATTTCATCGTCGCCGCAATGTCTGTTATGCTGACCCTTTCGACCGTCGCCCAGGAGAAGAAGGAAATCAAGCTCGAAGATTTGCCGAAGAACGCCGACGGGGCCTACGTTCTGTTCAATGGCAAGGATCTGACCGGCTGGGATGGCAACCCCGATTTCTGGTCCGTTCAGGATGGTTGCATCACCGGTCAGACCACCAAGGAAAAGCCCACCAAGGGCAACACCTTCCTGATTTTCCGCGGCGGCAAACCGGCCGATTTCGAACTCAAGGCGAAGTTCAAACTCGACAACCACAACTCGGGCATCCAGTTCCGTTCCAAAGACAAGGGCAACTGGGTGCTCAACGGTTATCAGGCCGACATCGCCGAGAGCCGTTACACCGGCATTCTCTATGAAGAAGGTGGCCGGGGAATCCTGGTGGATGTCGGCGAGAAGGTGACCATCGGCGCCGATGGCAAGAAGATCAAGGAAAAGTTCGCCGACGCCAAGGAGATTCAGTCGGCGGTTACCCTCAAGGAATGGCACGAATACACCATCGTCGCCAAGGGCAACAATCTCGTGCAGTTTATCGACGGCAAAAAGACGATGGAACTGATCGACAACGAAGAGGCCAAGCGTGCCATGAACGGGCTCATTGGGTTCCAGTGCCACGCCGGGCCTCCGATGAAAGTGCAGTTCAAGGACGTGACATTGAAGATTCTGGACGCCAAATAGTCGGCGTAGAATCCACGGCGCAGAAGCCGCAGCCTGCTGAAACACTGAGGCCTTTTCAACTTGCGACACTTGAGGCTGGCGGTGCCATAACCTCAACAGGCTTTACTTTGCGTCGAATGTGGGGGATACTTCTTCAACTATGCATCGCACGCGGCGGGTTTTGATGGTGGCATTTGTTGCCACGGCGCTTTGCGCGGACAGGGTAGTGGCCGCGGCGCCTGCCCTGCGCGCCATGGATGCGGTCGATCTGGCCCGTAGAATGGCCGGGCGACTGGTCGTTACGCTTCGCCAGGCGGTGGCGGCCGCCCAGGTGAAGGAGGTTCGGCGGCAGGGGGGATTGGCTGTTGAGTCGCGCGCGCCGCTTGCGCTGGATTCGCGTCCGGCGGTCCATGGTCCCGCGCCGCGGCACCGTTATCGCCTGCCTCCTCCCTCCGCGGAATGACACCTTATCCGGGCAGGGGCCTCTCATCAGCACAACGCGGACCCACCACGGCGTCCGTTTTACAACAAGCGTCGACGACAGGCAGGCACGCCCGCCTAGTCGCGGCACGGGAACATCCCGTGAACTCAGGAGCCTTCAATGGCCTTTTCGATTCAGACAATATTGACCAAGATTTTCGGCAGCCGCAACGATCGCCTTCTCAAGCGATATCGGGCCACCGTCGCCCAGATCAACGAGTGGGAGCCCAAGGTGGCGGCGATGACGGACATGGAACTGGCCAGAAGAACGCAGGAAATGCGCGAGGGTATTCGCGCCGGGAAGCTGAAGATCGGTGATGTGCAGTCCGAGGCGCTGGCGATCATGCGCGAGTCCATGGACCGCAACATCGGCATCCGGCAGATATTCAACATCGACGAGGATCCGCTGAACAGGTTCGATCCGGACAGACTCTCCGACGCCGACCTCGAGCTTTATGACTCGGTACAGAGACGGATGATCCAAACCGGAGAAAGCTGGACGCGCGTGCCGATCCCGCCTGGACTTTATAAGGCCGTGCGCGAGCTTTATCCCGAGTCCCGTCCGCCGTTCCGGGCCCGCTGCTTTGACGTTCAACTCATCGGCGGACTGGTGCTGTATGAGGGAAAGATTGCCGAGATGGCGACGGGCGAGGGCAAGACGTTCGTGGCCCCCCTGGCATGCTTCCTGAGAGTGCTCCAGGGAATGCACTCGCATGTGGTGACGGTGAACGATTAC
>CAYSSA010000017.1:0-4510 GCA_964433485.1 uncultured Tepidisphaeraceae bacterium
GAGATTCCTCACTTCGTTCGGAATGACCCCGAAGCGGCGGACGATTGACATCAACGGTCGCGGGCCCTCCCCAACCAAACCACTTCAAGGCCTCTACGGCGCATCGCCGAGGTACGAAAAATATCGACTCATCAGGGTGGTCCGATGCGGATTCGCGACCGTCGAGGTCGATCAATCGTCTTTGCAGGGACATTCTGAGCCGCCCACTTCCCTTTTCGTGCGTCTGCCCATAGCCTTCTGGCCCATGATCTGGCTTGCGATGATGAATCTGCACAACACGATGCTCTGGGCCGTGCTCATCGGATGGATCATCTCGGTGACAATCCACGAGTTTGCGCACGGTTTGGCGGCTCATCTCGGGGGGGACTACACCATTGCCGAGCGGGGTGGATTGAGCCTCAATCCGGTCCAGTACATTGACCCGCTGGGTT
The DNA here is from genome assembly GCA_964433485.1 of uncultured Tepidisphaeraceae bacterium. Taxonomy (GTDB): domain Bacteria; phylum Planctomycetota; class Phycisphaerae; order Tepidisphaerales; family Tepidisphaeraceae; genus JANYKD01. Next base: position 432 of record CAYSSA010000017.1, read on the forward strand.
CGATTATATTCCCGGCGATCATATTTCTCATCGGCGGGATTCCCCTGCCGGGCGGGGCCACGTTCATCCGAACGGATCTGTTGAGGGGCCGAAAGTGGGAGGTGATCGTGTCGGCCGCGGGTCCGCTGGCGAATCTGTTGATCTACCTTGCGCTCTGCCTGCTGCTACACCCGCGACTAGGCTGGGTGCAGGAGGGTGTGCCCGTGGCACAATGGACGCCGGCGCAATTATGGGTCGCGGCGCTGGCTATGCTCCAGCTTCTCTCCGTACTGCTCAATCTTGTACCGCTGCCGCCGTCCGACGGATTTCACGTCATCAGCCCGTTTCTGCCGCAGCACATCCAGGACACGTTGAACCAACCAGCGGTCCGCTCGGTGTGCTATTTTGGATATTTCATGCTGCTAACCAGCGCCCCGCTGTTCTGGCAGTTCATTTCCAATGCCCTTCTGCGCATCCATCTTGGCCCTGGCTCCGGCCCGGAGGTGCCGGTCGCATATCGCGTGGCGCTGGCTTCATGAGTAATCGCCACGCCTGATGGTCCAAAGCCGCAGGAGGGAGCATTGCGTCCGGATTGTGCGGGTGTCAGTCTCCGGCGGCTTTGGTCCCGCACAATGTGTCGTGACGGGAGGTTGCGCCGCGGCGCGATGTCTGCGCAGAGAATCGCGCTGCGGCGCATTTACACAGTCCGTCAGTTTGCCGATCCGGATCGTGTCCGCAAACGCCCGACAAGCGGCAACAGAGCCAGCAGCGGCAATGCCGTGTAGGCCGCCGCCGGCAGCGGCACGACACTCTCGGCCGCCACAAAGGCTATTTCGGCGGTGGCACCAGTGCCGGCTGCGCCGCCGGAGTAGGTGATGCGCATGGCTCCGCCGAACATGGAGATGGTGGCGGTATGATGGCCGCCGCCCCAGGGATCGACGAAGTTCAATGTTGCCGTTTCACCTCCGCCAATGATCATATCGTTGTTCGTGTCGTCGAAGTAGAAACTCGATCCAGTGATGACATGGCCCCCGTCCAGCGAGCCATCCTGGTTGAGCCAGCGGATGCCGAGTTCCAGATCCTGCCCCTTGACCAGTTCATTGTAGATGAACTGCCAGGTCGGCGTCACGCCGTCGGCGCCTTCGCCCATTCCGTGGACGACGATGTCCGGCTGGTTGCCGTTGTTTGCATTCCAGTTGTTGATCCACTGCCGTTTTCCGGCGAAGAAGCCGGCCGCAGTCACTCCGTTCTGAGTAATGCCCATGGCGTTGCCCAGATTGTTGACGGTGTCGATCTCGGCGGACGCGGCGGTGTTCGGATCATCCTGGATCAGCCCGGTCAATCCGTAGCGATTCTGGAGATAGGTGAAGGAGTTGACGGTTGCCGTCGGGCCGCAGGCGTTTTGCCCGCCGCCACCGACGGTAATGCCTGGAGAGTTCTGATCCAGATTGCCGTAGGTGTATTGCGACCAGAGATCGATCGAATACACAATAGCCTTTGCCCCGGGGGCAAAGACACCCGCGCAACAAGCGCACAACAGAAGCCGTTTCCATTTCATGACACCACCTCATTTGGAAAAAGGTGAGGCGGCGGCGAAACCCTCCGCAAACCTCATGAGCCCAAAGACCCGACCTGATTCGCCCCTTTGGCGAATTCGTACTGGTTGAGTTCATGTTGCGCAGGGTTGATTTGCCATGTCAAGTAGAAAAAAATAAATTTCGTATCGGCCTTGCTCGGTCTGCGGGCTGGTGCCCCGTCCGAGGGCGATCCGTGTCGTGGCACGGCGGTGCGGGGGGTAATTTCAGCAAATTCCAGTTTCCACTTGCCTGAATACCTAATTTGCTATAGGATTACTATGAATTAAGAGCCGATGGCTATCGAGCCCCGGTCGTGCTGGTTGTTTTCTGGAGGATTTGGTCGGCGCGGCCGGAGCATTGTTCCACGTGGAATGATGCGGTCGGTTGATGCCGGCGGTCGTTCGCACTATCTTCTGCGATTCGCCCGCATTGCGACGGCCTTGAGGCGCGTCGTCGGAAAGAAGGTTGTCATGCCACGCAAACCCGAAGGCCTGATCTACGACAATGTCATCCAGACCATGGGCGGCACGCCCCTCGTCAAGCTTAACCGGGTCGTGCCCGGCGGGGCGACCGTGCTGGCCAAATGTGAGTTTTTCAACCCGCTCTCGAGCGTCAAGGACCGCATTGGCGTGGCCATGATTGAGGCGGCCGAGCGCGACGGCAAGATCGGCAGGGAAACCACGATCATTGAGCCCACCAGCGGCAACACCGGTATTGCCCTGGCGTTCGTCTGTGCGGCCCGGGGGTATAAGCTGGTGTTGACGATGCCCGAGTCGATGAGCATCGAGCGGCGCAAACTGCTGAAGGCGCTGGGGGCGCAGGTGGTGTTGACGCCCGCCGCCGACGGCATGCGTGGTGCGATCCAGAAGGCCGAGCAACTGGCGGCCGAGGATGCCAAGAGCTACATACCTCAGCAGTTTGACAACCCGGCCAATCCGGAAGTGCATCGCAAGACGACGGCCGAGGAAATCTGGCGTGATACGGCGGGTGCGGTGGATATTGTGATTTCAGGCGTGGGCACGGGCGGCACGATTACAGGCGTGTCGGAAGTGATCAAGCAGCGGAAGCCGTCGTTCAAGGCGATTGCGGTGGAGCCAGCGGCGTCGCCGGTCATCAGCCAGACGCTCAAGGGCGAGGCGGTCAAGCCCGGTCGGCACAAGATCCAGGGAATCGGCGCTGGATTCATCCCCAAGAATCTCAACCTCAAGATCGTGGATGAGGTGGTGCCTGCGACCGACGAGGAGGCTTTTGAGTGGGGCCGGCGGCTGCACAAGGAGGAAGGCATTTTTTCGGGGATCAGTTCGGGCGCGGCGTTGTCCGTGGCGGCCAAGGTCGCCGCGAGGCCGGAGAACAAGGGCAAGACCATTGTTGTGATCCTGCCGAGCATTGGCGAGCGGTATTTGAGCACGCCCCTGTTCGAGCAGGAGTAGGAGGACGTCCGGTCGCCAGTTGTTGGTTGCCAGTCTGGCGGATGGCGAATGTGTGTTGGTACTGGCAACTGACAACTCTCAAATGGCAATTACATGCAGAACACCGCAAGCAACATCACCTGGCACGACGGTTCGGTAACCCGCGAAGAACGGCAGCAACTGCTGAATCAGAAGGGTGTGACGGTCTGGATGACGGGCCTGTCGGCCTCGGGCAAGAGCACAATCGCCTGCATACTCGAGCAGATGCTCCTGCACAGAAAGAAGCATGCCTATCGTCTGGATGGCGACAACGTGCGATTCGGGCTCAACAAGGATGCCAAGCTGCTTCAGGAAAAACAGGGCTACGAGGAGGCGGCGGCCAGGCGATTCGGGCTGGGCTTCAGCGCTGACGATCGCATGGAGAACATCCGCCGCATCGGCGAGGTGGCCAAGCTGTTTACGGATGCGGGCGTGATCGCCATCACCTCGTTCATCAGCCCGTACCGCCGCGATCGCGATGCGGTACGGAAGAACCTGGCGGCAGGGGAGTTCATCGAGGTGTACGTGAAGGTGTCCCTGGAGACGGCCGAGAAACGCGACCCGAAGGGCCTGTACAAGAAGGCTCGTGCCGGCCAGCTCAAGGGATTTACCGGCATCGACGATCCCTATGAGGAACCACTGAACGCGGAGATTGTGATCGACACGGAAAAGGCCAGTCCCGCCGAGGCTGCCGAGCAGATACTGGCGCATTTGGAGAAGGGTGGCTACCTCACAGCTTAGAGCATTCGGCAGGGGGTAGTCGGCAGCAGATCGTCAGTTTTCCACCGACTACCCATTACCGCCGCCCCACTATGTCTTCGATAGATCTCCACACTCACTCCACCGCTTCCGATGGCACCGATGCGCCGGCGGTGGTGGCGCGGCTGGCCAAGGCAACCGGGCTGTCGGCCTGGGCGCTGACTGACCACGACACGGTCGGCGGCGTGGCCGAGGCGGCGGCCGAGTCCGCTAGACTCGGAATCGACTTTATTCCGGGCATCGAGATTTCCGCCGAATATCCGCAACCCGGAACACTGCATATTCTCGGTTACGGCATTGACCCTGAGAGTCCGGT
>CAYSSA010000017.1:4603-9089 GCA_964433485.1 uncultured Tepidisphaeraceae bacterium
AGGAAGTCGAGCGAGAGGCCGGCAAGGACATCAATCCGGGCGCTGTCGTCGGGCGGCCGCATATCGCGGCCATTCTGGTCCGCAAGGGCTATGTGGCGACGATCAAGGCGGCGTTCGACAAATACCTTGCGCCTGGAGGACTGGCCTATTTTGACAAGGAACGCCTGGCGCCGCGGCGGGCGCTGGAGATGATCGTCGAGTCCGGTGGGATTCCAGTATTGGCGCATCCGGTGCAGTTGCGGTGTGACAACGATGCGCAGCTCGAAGCGGTGGTCAAGAATCTGGTTGACATGGGATTGCGCGGGATCGAGGTGATTCACTCCGACCACGAGGGATCCCATGTCGAGAAATACACCAGGATGGCGAAGAAGTATCGGCTGTTGATGACCGGCGGCTCCGACTATCACGGGGCCAAAAAGAAGGATATTCAGCTTGGCGTTGCCAACGGCCGGCGCGTGCCGAGGGAGTTTTTCGAGGCTCTTAGCAGGGCCCGTTTTGGCGGAGGCGATTCGGCGTGATTACGTGTTCCTGATGAGTCCGCCGAAGTGGATTTTACAGGCTCATTACTGATTACTCGAGCAGGTATCCCATGAGTATTGCAGCTTCCAGTGTTGCTGGCGCATCTTGCATTGACCTGGACACGCTTAATGCGATGTTTGAGTCGCAGTCACCGCGGAACGTGATCGAGTGGGCCGCGGCCGAGTTCGGCGACGGACTGGTCATGACCAGCAGTTTCGGAGACCAGGCAGCCGTTCTGCTGCATATGGCCAGTCGCATCAAGCCTGACATCAAAGTGATCTTCGTTGATACCGGATACCTGTTTCCCGAGACGCACCAGTTCATGGAGGCGCTGCGGCGGCGGTTGAACCTGAACATCTGGGCGTATCGTACGCGGCACGATCCCATCGCCTGGCTGCGCGAGCATGGTGAGGGCGATCCCACCTGGCGAGGCGACATTTCCGCCTGTTGCGCGGCCAACAAGAATGAGCCAATGGAACGAGCGATGCGCGAACTTGCCCCGAAGGCGTGGCTGCGCGGCATTCGCCGCGGTCAGTCGGAATCGCGCAAGAGCGCCAAGTTCATCGAATGGTCGCCGCGTTATGGTTGCTATGCGGTGTCTCCGCTGCTGAATTTGTCCAGCCGTGACATCTGGCTCTACACGAAAGAACATGACCTGCCGCAGCATCCTCTGGTGGAGAAGGGGTATCTGAGCATCGGTTGCAATCCCGCGAGCTGCACGCAGCCGGTGCAGATCGGAGAGGATGCACGCTCCGGCCGATGGAAAGGCACCGGCAAGCTGGAATGCGGGATCAATTCGCTGGATTCGGCGGGGCTTTGACACGTTCAGATATGGAATCCGCATTGTGCGGGACTGGGCGACGATGTGGGCGATGCCCGCCAAAACCTCGATTGGGGTGCGACGAGGATTATCAAGCGACTATCGGCTGGATTGGTCGTTCATGAACCTTCCAGTCATCGCCGACTACGAGCGTCCCGTGACCGAAGAAAATCATCGGTCCATGGGCCGGCATCATTCAATGCCAGGCGGACCCCATCAGCACCTTGGGATTCACCAGCCGCTCAAAGTCGGCATAGGACATCCGCACCAGTTCCGTGTGTGAGCCGGCATTGAACACGATCTCGTCGTTCTCGGCCAGCTCAGACGACACGTAGACCTCCATTCCATAAAGGTTGCCAAATGGAGGCATTGCTCCGGCCTCGCAGTCGGGGAACAGGTCGCGGAACTGCTTCTCGGTGGCGATGTCGACCTGCTCGGCCCCGGTCACCTCCCGCACCAGTGCCGTGTCCACCTTCCGCGTCGAGGGAACCACGACCATCGCCATGTCACCATCGAGCCGGACCATCACGACTTTCGCAAGCGCTCGGCCATGGATGTGGGCTGTGGCGGCCGTCTCGGCGGCCGTGAAGGCCGGCGAGTGGATGATGCTCACATACTTGATGCCTTCCTGGTCCAGGTACTCCTTCATTTTTCGGACTGGCATACCGGCCTCCTTTGGACTTTGGACCGCTCGTGTCTTCCCGGCGCCCCGGACACCCGGGGCCCGAAAAGCGCCGTGAACAGTCCGGCCATGCGGAAACCCCGTTTCTTGCGAGCATTTTAACTCGGCCAAATCCACAATGCAGTAAAAAAACCCGCGGCCAGCATCCGCGACCGCCAATGGCGGCATGTCAGATCAGCCGCCAGCCGCCTTCGGGGCCTTGGCGAAGTTCACTTTTACATCGTTGGCCTGCTTTGGCCCCGGCGTGCTGCGGCCGTCGGCAATGTACCGCTCCAGCAGCTTGGTCAGGCGGGTGACGACCTCGGGGTTGGCCGACTGCAAGTTGGTGGTTTCGCCCACGTCCGTGCTCAGGTCATAGAGCTGCACGGCGGGAAGGCCCTCCTTGGCGGCTTGGGCATCGCCGGGTCTTCCCCAACCGCCCGATCCGGGGCAGAGGGCGAGTTTCCAGTGGCCCTGGCGGATTGCGAATCGACCGCTGATCGAGTGATGTACGACGGCCTCTCTCAGGGGTGCGGTGTCCTTGCCGAGCAACGCGGGAAGAATGCTGACGCTGTCTTCAGCCGCGTTTTCGGGGAGTCTGACGCCGAGCATCTGAGCACACGTCGCCATGAGGTCGGTGTGGCAGATGAGTTGATTGCTGCGGGAAGCGGGTTTCACGTAGCCCGGCCAGCGCACGAAGAAAGGCACACGATGCCCACCGTCCCAGATATCTGCCTTGTATCCGCGATACTCGGCGCTGGGGCTGTGTCCCTGTTTCTCGAGCTTTGCCGTGCCGGCAGCGGGCGAACAGCCGTTGTCGCTGGTGAAAATGACCAGCGTAGTCTCCGCCAAGCCATGTTTCTCCAGGGCGATCAGCACATCGCCGACGATGGCATCCGTCTGCATCACAAAGTCGGCATACGCACCCAGGCCGCTCTTGCCCTGCCATTGCGGCGTGGGCAGGATCGGGGTATGCGGCGAGGTCAGGGGCAGGTAGAGGAAAAATGGCTTGCCCGCTTTCGCGTCGGCTGCATGCGCGGCAAGCCAATCCACCGCGCGCTGGCCGAGTTGGGGCAGCATGTCGATGGGTTGTATGGTCTTGACGACACGGTCGTTTTCGATGAGGGCGGACATGGTGCGGGCATTGGAGCAGCCCCAGAAATAGTCGAAGCCCCGCGTGATCGGGCCGCCGATGATGCGCGAACCGACGGGCAGACCGTTGAGCCCCATGCCATTTGCGGCGGCCTTCTGCGGGTGCGGCGGTTGTTCGGAGGTGAATCCGAGATGCCACTTGCCCAGCGCGGCCGTGGTGTATCCGTGTTGTCTGAGCAGCGCCGGCACGGTGAGCCGTTCGGCGGAGATGAGTGGTGGATCGTCGGTGCCATCGAGGACGCCCGATTGCAGCCGCGTTCGCCAGGCATAGCGGCCGGTGAGCAGGCCATAGCGCGTCGGCGTGCAGACGGACGATCCGCCGTGGGCGTCGGTGAAGGTCATGCCTTGTGCAGCGAGCCTATCCAGATGCGGTGTCTTGATTTTCCCTCGCTGCGGATTCAAGCACTGGACATCGCCATAGCCGAGGTCGTCGGCAAGGATGTAAAGGATGTTGGGCTTGTCCGCGGCGAGTGAATTGCTGAGAGGAAGGATGGCCAGCACAAGAAGGGAAATGATGATAGCGGATGCTCGGGTCATTGTCCCACCTTAGCCGTGTTGGCTCCGGCCGGCTGTGCGGCGGCCTTGTCATGGCGATTGACGCGCACATCGTTCTTTTGTTTTGCTCCCGGTGTGCTACGGCCGTCTGTGATGAGTCTCTCGCGGAGTGCCAACATCTCTGCCACAAGCTCGGGCTTCTCGGCCGCGAGGTTCCTGGTCTCGCCCAGGTCGTCGGCGAGATTGTAGAGTTCAGGCTTTGGCGAGCAGATGAGTTTCCATGAACCCTTTCGCACGCCCTGCACACCATTGGCGGCGCAACTGATGGCGTGCTCCCGCACCGGCTTGTCGTCGCCCTTGAGCAGCGACAACAGACTGAAGCTGTCTTCGCCGGCAGTATCGGGAAGCTTGGCTCCGAAGATATCGGCCAGCGTGGCCATGAGGTCGGCCTGATGGACGAGTTGGCCGCACAAGGTGCCCGGTTTCACGACGCCTGGCCACCTCACAATGAACGGTTCGCGGTGGCCGCCCTCGTACACGGAGCTTTTGTAGCCGCGCAGCGGGCCGCTGGGGAAGTGGCCTTTGGCTTCGAGTTCCTTGGCGCCGATGTAGCTGGCGCAGCCGTTATCGCTTGTGAAGAGAACAAGCGTGTTCTCGGCCGAACCACTCTGTAGCAGGGCCTGAAGCACGCGGCCGACGACAGCATCGGTTTCCATCACGAAATCGGCATAGGCGTTGAGTCCGCTTTGGTTCTTCCACGGCTCATTGACCGCCAGCGGTGTATGTGGCGCCGTGAGTGAAAGGTAGAGCAGGAAGGGTTTGGTGTTCTTTGCCTCCTG
>CAYSSA010000017.1:9119-10891 GCA_964433485.1 uncultured Tepidisphaeraceae bacterium
GATGAACCTGGCGGCGCGCTCGGCGAGGGTTGGCAGAATTGGTTCGAGCGTCCAGCCCGCAAGCGCCGGGCCTTGCAGGCTGGCCTGGTTGTTGGTCAGCCGCGCAGGCGCCAGCAGTTCGCTGGGGATTCCGACCGTGCGATCGTTCTCGATGAAGCAATAGGGCGGCCAGTTTGGCACGTCGGTGCCGAAATAGCTGTCAAAGCCACGATCGATTGGCCCACCCTTGATCGGTTGCGCGAAGGTTCTGGCCCACTCGGTGCGGTTTTCCGCGGTTGCATCGGTCTTGACGTTGCCACCGCCGCCGGCCTTGCCGCCGAATCCGGTGAAATGCGCGCGCTGCTCCGGCGCGATCGGCCAGTCCCAGCCGAGATGCCACTTCCCGATGGCGGCGGTTCGATAGCCGTGCTGCCGGGCCAGTCCGGCGATGGTCAGCCGGTCTGGGGCGATGAGCGGGGTCTCCCACAGTCCGACGATGCCACTCTGCAATCGGGTGCGCCAATGGTAGCGCCCCGTGAGCAGCGTATACCGCGAAGGCGAGCAGACGCCGGACGAGGAATGCCCGTCCGTGAAACGCATGCCTTCGCGGGCAAGCCGATCGATATTCGGTGTGGGAATTCGGCCTCGCTCGGAGTTGTAACACTGCACGTCGCCGTAGCCGAGATCGTCGGCCAGGATGATGAGGATATTGGGACGGGAATGGTCGGCGGCGAGTGAGAGTATGGGAACAAGCGTGAGAACAAAGGCCGCGAGCAGGCTGTGGATGAGTCTGGGTGCCATCATTTGCTCCTCGTATTTCACTATTGCCGGTCGCTGGTCTCCATCGTGTGTCGCATCATACCATGGCGCGGGGGCCGGATACTCAGCGGCAATCAGAGCAACCTCCGCAGGCGGCCGCTTTTCTGTCGGCCAGTTGCTGCTGGATTCTCAAGGAGGTTCTGGTGATTGACAGTCCGCCCAGTGCGGTGCAGCGAAGCTCTCGCGGCATCTGCTTGCCCACGCGCTCCGCGGTCTCGATCACTTCATCAAGCGGAATGACGGGGTCGAAGTCGGCCAGCGCCATGTTGGCGCAGGCCAGCGCATTGCTCGCGGCCATGACGTTCTTGCCCAGACAGGGCGCCTCCACGCGGTTGGCGATGGGATCACAAATCAGCCCCAGCATGCTTTGAAACGCCATTGAGGCGGCGGCCACGGCCTGGGAGAGAGTGCCGCCGGCGAGCGTCACCAGCGCCGCCGCGCTCATGCTGGCGGCCGAGCCGCCTTCGGCCTGGCAACCCCCCACCTCGGCGGCGAACGTCCAGCGCGTGGCGATGAACACTCCGATGATCCCGGCGGCGAGCAGCGCCCGGGCCATGTCTTCTTCGGTCAATCGCATCTCCTCGGCGATGGCGATAACGGCCCCCGGAAGGGCCGCGCAGGCGCCGGCCGTGGGGGCGGCCACAATCACGCCCATGGAACTCTTCACTTCCATCATGGCCGTGACATACAGCACCACGCGATTGAGCGCGCCGCCGTCGAGTAATCGCCCGGTCTCCATCAACTGCTTGAACTTGCCGCTTTGGTGGCCGAGCACGCGATCCTGGTACTGCGTGCCGACGATGCCCTCGGCAATGGAACGGCGCAGGATGCGAACGATGTCGATCATTTTCACAAGAACTTCGGCCTCGCTCAGGGCGCCTCGGGCGCGTTCATATTCCACCGCCAGGCGCCAGAGCGGTGTTTGGCGCCCGGCATCGTACTGGAGCATTGACTCACAGGTCGTGAACGGCACG
>CAYSSA010000017.1:10993-20555 GCA_964433485.1 uncultured Tepidisphaeraceae bacterium
CTCCACGAGTTGCCGGCCGGTGATTTCGTGGACCAGGATGTCGTCGGCATCGACGAATGTTGCCAGGTGTGAGGCCAGTTCGCGGCCGCCGCTCTCGGTGAAGAAGAGTGTCTCGAAATAGTCGCCAAACATGGAGACGGCGAAGTCGTCGATGACGATGACTTCCATGATGCCGCCGCCGGTGGAGATGGCGATCGGCGAGGGCCGCTCGCGGCCATTGGCGAGCGTGAGCCGGTAGGTATTGGGGTGCGGATCGCCCGCGTCAACGATGTCGATGCGGATGCGCACGCCCGCGTCGCGCAGGGCCTGCGGCGAGCCGGGCAGCCGGGCGTCGGCCGCATCCCAGCCGAGCAGGCCCCCGAAGAGGCCCATGTCGGACCCCTGGCTCTCGTGCGTTGTCGGCAGCGAGCCGCGACGGTCGAATTCGACATGCACTTCATCGAACACGCCGCCCATGAGGTCGCGGGCCAGCCGGCCGATGCGCAGCGCCGCCGCGCAATGCGAACTGGAAGGACCGCGCATGACCGGACCGATGACGTCGTTGAAGATGCTGGGGATCATGTGATGATGCCTGTGCCGGGATTATACCACACTCGATGCGGCGGTTGGGAGTAATGATGGAATCAGGGATTGAGGCAATTGTTCAGTGTGGAAAGGACAGGGTTAGCCGGAGCGACTAAACGCGATCCCCCGGGTTCGAATCGGCTGGGGTGCTGTCGGATGTGCCTGCAAGCAGTTGCTCTGACAACACAAGGTCCATTCGGGTGGTGATCTTGAGGTTGCGTTCTTCGCCCTCGACCAGCCAGACCTCGCCGCCGGCGAGTTCGATCAACTGCACATCATCAGTAATCTGATCAAGCGGCAGGGGGCAGCAATCGAAGGCCTCCAACAGCGCGCGGCGGCGGATGATCTGTGGGGTCTGCATGGTCCATAGGACTTGTCGTGGAATGGTGCGGATGGCACGTGCCGGCAGTGGCCCGATGGCCTCTTTCACGGTCAGATGCACCGGCATGGCCGGCACGGCCGCCCCGCGGATTTCCGCGGCGAGGAGTGTGCGGTCAATCAAATCCTGGGAAAGCATAGGACGGGCGGCATCGTGGACGGCAACCAGCGCCGCTTCAGCGCGTGTGAGCCGCAGCCCAGCAAGCACGCTGTGGGCTCGGCTCGGTCCGCCGGCACAGAATCTTACGCGCGCATCCAGCGGCCGCGGTAGCGCAGCGCGGACAGCGTCCTCGTTCGCGCAGGGGATCACAATCTCGATTACATCTTTGCGAGCCAGAAACGCGCTGACGGACCGGTCCAGGACCGTCCGTCCGGCCAACGGTTCAAAAAGCTTGCTCCTGGCTCCTCCAAACCGAACGGATTGGCCGGCGGCCGGGATGACGACGGAAAATGGGGTCATGCGGAATGCGTCTCGGAGGGCCCATGCCTGTCGGCGGCGCGGCGGGCCTTGGCGCCATTGTCGCCGAGCCTGGCGAAGATCATCCGGCCGGTCGAGGTCTGGAGCGAGTTGGTGACGGTTACCTCGACCTTCTCATCGACATGGTCGCGGGCGTTGTCAACAACGACCATGGTTCCATCGTCAAGATAGCCGACGGCCTGCGAGGGCTCCTCGCCGGGCTTGACCAGGTGAACGAGCATTTTTTCACCCGGCAGAACAACCGGCTTGAGGCAGGCGGCGACATCGTTGAGATTGACGGCGTCAATGCCGCGCACCTGGGCGACCTTGGACAGGTTGTAGTCATTGGTGAGGAGGCGACCGTTGAGCTCCTTGGCCATGGCCAGCAGCTTCTCATCGCTGACAAGCTGTGCCGAGTTGGGACGCGACCATTCATACAGAATGACCTCGACCCGGCGGTTGCCCTGAAGCTTGTTGAGGATCTCCAGCCCGCGCCGGCCGCGGTTGCGTTTGAGTTTGTCGGGGCTGTCGGCAACGGCCTGAAGTTCCTGCAGGACGAACCTCGGCACCAGCAGGCGGGTGTCGATGATGCCGGTCTCGAGCACCTCCAGGATTCTTCCGTCGATCAGGATGCTGGTATCGACGATGATGGGGCGGGGGCCGCGGACCTGTTTGGTGAACTCGACGTAGGGGATGATGAAGCGGAAGTCGTCCTTGGTCTGAAGGATGAAGCTGATGGCGAGGTAGCAGCAGGTGACGCCGACGGTGATGTTGGCGAAGGCGATGATGGCTTCCTTGCGGGCGAGGTCGTAGACGGTGAGGCCCTCGAATCGTTCGACGAGGAGGCGAACGGCAAAGCTCAGCGCGTAGGCGATGACGGAACCGACGATAAGCCCCAGGAACGTGCCCGAGAAAACCGCCAGCTTCTTGCGCGGCGACAAAATGTCAATACAGATGAACAGCACCGAGATGGAAACGGTGATGGTCAGCGCCAGCCAGGTGGCATCGCCGAACGGCAGATCCTTGTGTTGCAGAAAGAACCAGCCGACCCCGGCCATCAACAGGACAAACAGTGCTCGCAAGCCTTGCAGAACCATGTGATTCCCTGAGATAGGAATATACTGGGAGAGTCGGCGGTGCGAAAGAGCGCAATGGGCCGAGTGTATCAGAATATGGCCAGAACAATGGCCGCCAGAACCAGTCGATAGAGTGCAAAGGGCATGAAGCTGCGGCGACGGATGTAGCCCATGAAGGCGGCGATGACGACCCAGGCCACAAGGAATGAGACAAGGGTGCCGATGGCCAGGAGGATCATCTGGCGGGTGAACTCGTGCGCTGAGAAGGCGGGATCGTGAAGCATGACCGTGGCGGTCTTGAGGAACTTGTATCCGGCGGCGGCGCACAGGGCGGGAATGGCGAGGAAAAAGCTGAACTCGGCGGCGGCCTGTCGGGAGCAGCCAACGGCCATGCCGCCGATAATTGTGGCGGCGGAGCGAGATGTGCCGGGAAACGCTACCGCCAGGATCTGGAACGCGCCGATGGCGATGGACTGGAACCAACTCATGTCCTCGACGCGTTCTGTTTTCGTGCCGGGCCGAAGCAACTCGATTGCCAGCATGAGAAGTCCGCCGATGCCCAGAGCGCCGGCGATGGGCGTCGGTTTGCTCATATGGGCCTCGACCGACTTGTGAATGAGAAATCCGATTGCCAGCACGGGGAGCGTGCCAATGATGACGCTCATCAACGGAGTGGGCCGGCCGGCCGGCGCTTCGCGCCCGCGTTTGAGCAACTCGACGATGCGGGCGCGGAAGTACACGACAACGGCGGCGATGGCGCCGAACTGTATGACGATGGTGAACATTTTCCAGAAGGGGTCGCCTTCAAGGTCGAGCTTGAGCCAGTATTCGCAGAGGAGGAGATGGCCGGTCGAGCTGACGGGGAGGAACTCCGTCAATCCTTCGACGATCCCCAGCAGGATCACCACGAGCAAATCGGACATGGTTCACTCTTTCGCAAGGCTGCGGCGGTAGAGGATGACGGCTTTTTGGACGTAGGCCAGGCCGCTGAGCACGGTGACCGCCACCGTGGCCCAGATGAAGACGTCTCGCACCCAGCGGACGGGAGTTTCCCAGTTGTGACGATGGAGCCAGGGGAGATAGTTGACGAAGACGAGGATGGCCAGAATGGTGACGGACTGTATGACCATCTTCACCTTGCCGCTCCATTCAGCGCCGAAGCTCTGGCCGGCCGATTCGGCCATGCCGCGAAGTGTGGTGACGAGCAGTTCGCGGGCGAGAAGGACGATGACCATGGCCGGGGTGACCCCGGTGATGGTCTTGACGACCATGGATTGCCCTGTTTCCGGAATGATGAAGTTTTTTCCGGCAAAGAACGCGAAGGAACCGAGCACGAGAATCTTGTCGACGAAGGGATCGACGACGCGGCCGAACACCCCTTCGACCTTCCAGCGTCGGGCAAGGTGGCCGTCGAGGAAATCCGTAGCCAGCGCCACGGCGTAGACGATGAACGCCAGATTGAGCAATGTCGGGTCGCCCCGGCCCGCATACTGGTAGAACGAAAGCATGACGAAAAAGACAACGGCGAGCACCAGTCGCGCGCCGGTCAGGATGTTAGGGACATGGCGGAACATCTGCGGGGGATTGTACGGGGGCCGCGTACAACGGCAAATGCAATTGCCGCCGTGCCCCCTCCCGCCGGGGCATGGTCTTCGTTATGATGGCGCGCCGTCAATGTGGAGCCACACACCATGAGCCAATGGGACTCGTCCAACTCCCCCTCCGACCCCAACGCCGCGCAGGGCGGCGGCTCGCAGTTCTTCGGCGATCTGGACGATCCGTTTGCCGAACCCGACGAACCAGAGGACAACCGTGTTGTGGACCTGTCGCCTCCCGCGCGGGCGGGTGCGGCGGAGGAGCCCGCGCCGGAGCCGGTCGAAGAGGAGCCGTCCGCGCCGGTGCAACGGGACACTCCACATTTGGAGCGGCTGGAGAACGAATGGCGCCGTCTGCAGCGAGCGTTCGCTTACCACCCCCATATTCGGGTGATCGCCCTCGAGGGAGACCCGCCCGATCAGTACCAGGTGGACTATCGTTTCCGAACGGTGATCCTGGATGAGAACGGCCAGCTTCAGTATTCCAGCACCTGTTCGGTTCATATCTGGCTGCCGCCCGATTTTCCGCATGACCCTCCGCTTGTAAGGCCGGTTTCCGACCTGTTTCACCCCAACGTCGTTCCAGAGGGCATCAACATCGATCGATGCTGGACCAGTACGCGATCCACGCTGGTCGATGTGATCTCCGGCGTGGGGGCGATGCTCTGTTACCAGGATTTCGATCTGGACAACGCGTGGAATCCGTCGGCGGCCGAATGGACTCGGGCCAATCCGCGCGTTCTTCCGCTTGATCCCGACGCGAACCTGCACCCGGATGCCGGCGGCGATCCGTTGCAACGCATCTGCCGACATGGACCGCGCACCCTGGAGCAGACCCGCCAGCAACTGAAGCAGACCTGTGACGCGCTGCTGGTCACGGGAAAGGCTCCGGACGATCAGGAGGTCCGCAACTTCGCCGAGAAGACACGGCAGTCGCTTTCGCTTTTCATCGAAGACGACATTCCCGATGACCTGAAGGCGACCGTCGGAGAACTCGACGACTTCGCCGGCGAGTTGCCGGCTTCGATTCCCATGTGGGAGAATCTGCGCCGCTATCGCGACAATGCCTCCGCCGCCACGCAGACGGCCCGCACCCTCAAGGACTGTGCCAAGTCCCTCGAGATCGAAATTCATTCAATTGATGGGCTGGTTGTCGATCCGCCGGCCTCCGATCCGCAACGGGCGATGCGCATGATCCCGCAGGTGGATGTGCTGGAGACCCACCAGCAGGGTCTGGAAGGCATCATTGCCCGGACCGATCAGGCCGTCGGCGAAGGGCGGACCGTCGACAGCCGCATCGACGTCTTGCCCGAACTCGTGGTGGCCACGCGCAGCGCCCTGCTGCAAAAGCGACTCGATTCGGAGACAGAACGGGCCCGGGCGGCGGTCATCGAGGGGCGGGAGAAACTCCAGCAGGCGATGGCCATGCTTGAGCCGATGCTTGCTCGAGGCCGGGCATACGCACAACTGCTTCGCCGGATGATCGACTGGCGCAGCTACGCCGACATGGTGGATCGCGCCGAGGAGTTCACCCACGATGTGCTGTCGCTGGGTCCGGCCGGCACACAGGCGTTTTTCATTGAGAACGAGTCCGGCCGGTTCGGTCCATTCGAGATCGAGCAGCAGCTAACGCTTGGGTCGCTTCCGATGGTGGTGCGCAATCCGGCATCGAGCACGATTGAGGTTGTGGCCGCGGAAACAGGCAAGATTCTGGCCAGATCCGACGAGGGCAAGGCCGCGCTGCCCATCACCGACCCCGAAACGGGAGCCGTTTTCCGCACCAAACTGACACTCTCCGGCAACTGCGACGAGCTGGCTCTGCAACTGGACTACGCCGCGCGCGAGTCCACGGTGCTGCTGCGCAAACTGGCGTCGCCGGTGCGATCGGCGCGCGACTCCTGGCTGGGGGCGTTCAATGACGTATTGTGCGGCTCGGCCAATCACGAAGCCATCATCAACATGCATGACCAGTACGTGAGGCGCTGGGAGACACTGCGCGACGACCTCCGTTCGCTTCGGCCGTTCAAGGAGCGACTGGCGACGTTCCGCCTCATTCAGTACATGCATGACTGGGTGGCGCAGATGATCGAGCAGTCGCGCGCTGCGAAGAAGCTTGAAAAGGATGCCACAGCGCGAATATCACAGATTGTCGCCGGCTGCAACACCGACCTGGAGACAGGAAGGCTCCTGGTGCCGCGGAAGCATGCCGCCGAATATGCCGATCTGCTGGAAAAGCGCGACCAGGCGCGCCACGATCTGGCGAGGCTTGCGGAGCAGGGAAAGCGCGCCGTGGCGGCCATCGGAGCGAGGATCAACCATCCGGAACTGCGAGGCTCCCCCAGGCGCTCCTGCTGGGGGCGCTTCCCGAAGCATGGCCGCGGCTGCTCGAACCGATGTCGGATGACTCTCTGGCCGATCGTCTTGATGAGCTGTCGGCGCAGCTCAATACTCCGCTCAAACCCGAAGACTGGCCAAGAAGGGGTGCCGCGCCCGTGGCCCCGCGGCACGATGCAATCCATGATGGACGGCCAGCGGAGCCTTCGGGCACGCTCCGTCCCCCGGATCATTCCCGCGGATGACTGCGGCGGGCCTGCAACCCATGCCGGAAAGAGTTGTTCCGGGACACTTGGTCATCCTGGTCATTTCGGAGCGGCTCCTGCAACGGAAGAGCCGCGCGGCTGAGCCTCCTGTCGCGGCGCCGGCTGTACTTTACCCCGCAGAAGCTGGCCGTAGCGTCGGCGACGGCTTTGCGACCGCTGGGCCGGAAGGTGGATATGCCGTATGGACCAGGGGAAATCCGCATGAAAGCGGCGATACAGATGTCCGAGAAACAGCGCGAACACATGCATCAGCAAGATGCCAATGCACAGCGCCGTGAGGTCTATCAATGCGGAGTACGGGCCAACGAGCTTGGCTCCCAGGAAGCCCTGGGCAAGACCCATACGGGCGGTGCGAACAAGCCCCCAGCCGTAAGTGGCGGCGGAAACGGCCCACAAGACCACCGCCATGCCGTAGCGCCAACCACAGCACGCCAGTGTTCCAAAGAGGCGGTCGGGACGCAAATCGGAGAGCATGCCGCTGGTGCAGCAGATCAGGAAGACCACCGGAAACACGACAGTGCCAAGGCCTGCCAGCGTCGCAATCAGGGGCAGATTCTTCGAAGGCAGCGTCAACAGCATCGGGCCATAGCTGAGGATCATTGCGCCGTGAAAGTTGACTGAAGGATGCCAGATGTCCTCGGAAAAACTCAGGCCGCGCAGCGGCACCGGCAATTCATCACGCTCGCCGGGACCGGCATCCTCGACCACAATGGCATAGTGCGCGAAGATCAACCCGTAGAAGACGATCTGGAAACCGCCGACGAACACCAGCCCGCTGCCCACTGGAATCCAGGCGGCGATGGCCAATAGATGCACCATCACGACGCTGAGGATGACCGCGAGACTGCCGGCCGACATGAATGCGCCGATGACTGGCAGGAATCCGGGTAGCGGAACTGCGACCTCGCGAGCGTAGTTCAGAACCGGTGTGGCCACCGGAATCGCGGCCGGCGGACCGGTGCGATCGCGCTTGATGTCCAGTGGAACGATCAGTTCGCCTGTCTCGGGATCATATTTCGGAGGCGCGGGTATCAGACCGTCCCGGGAGCCGATGGGAATCTCTTCAACGCCCGCATTCTGAATTTCGTCAAATGTGGCGCGAAGGTCGATTTCGTTGCCCTCGGCGTCCCGGCGGCCGGGCCGATAGATACGGTGGAGTTCCCTGATCCGCTCCAGTTCGGGTTTGACCTCCAGAGGAACGACTTTGACCGTGCCGTCGGGATTCAGGCGGTCCAGATCCGACAGCAAAGGAACATCCACAAGCAGATGGCAGGCCGGGCATTGGAGCGATGATCCGGACAACTCCTGCGGAACCGACAACTCGTAGCCGCAACTGCACTTGAAGTCGATCATGCCGCACGCCCCTTCATTGCGCCAAGATTAGATTACCATGGTGAACCGGCCGGAGACAATGGCTTTCCCGCCGCGGGCGCGGAATTCAGCAGTTGCTTCAGGTTATAGTGGGTATACCGTGCTTTGGAGGCGACATTGCGTGAATCGGCGTTGGCAACCCAGAAATCGAGCGTGTCCGGAGCAAACAGAACCGACTGGATGTTGGAGTTCATGCACACCGGCGGATCCATCAGCGCGCGGGCGGATTCGACATCGAACTTGCCGAATCCGGCCTCCACGCGCCGCACGAGCTCGTCATAGCGGTTGCCGGCCGACAGAAGCACGGTGTCCTTGACGGGGTGCGACAACTGCGGGTGCGGATCGCCGAGGCCGACCGTCTCAAAGATCGTTGGCGTTGCCTTTATCCCCATGGCCTTTCGCGTCTTGCCGTCAGCGATCACATAATAGTATTCGCATGTACGCGGGGCCTCGCGCATGATTTGGACAGCCTGGTCCAATGTGGATGCCCTCTCCATCACCTGGCGGACAAGCTGGGCCATGGGCATGCCGTCCCAGTTGCCCTCTCCCCGGCCTCCCATCTCGCCGATGGAAATCTGTTTCTCGTTCATGGCCGTCACCGAACCCACAAAGCCGGCATAGCCGATGTTGACCCATGCGTGGCCCTGGTCCGGCCGATGCACCGCCACCACGGCGCACTGCTCCAGTCCCACCCCGCGCAGGTAATCCAGTATCCGGCCGTGTAGAATCCGCCCATCCACCGTTGCGCCGGCGGTGAGCGCGAATCCCGAGCAGTGAAAGAGCTCCGGGAAGAAGTTCGCCAGTCGGGTTTCCTCCCTGGTCAGGCCGGCCGCGTCGGCGAGAGCGTCTACCTCGCGATAGGTCCGTTGAGGAATATGGGGAGCC
This sequence comes from uncultured Tepidisphaeraceae bacterium, assembly GCA_964433485.1. Lineage (GTDB taxonomy): Bacteria > Planctomycetota > Phycisphaerae > Tepidisphaerales > Tepidisphaeraceae > JANYKD01. Next base: position 19,920 of record CAYSSA010000017.1, read on the forward strand.
AGTCGTTTGTGAGCCTGCTCGATCTCGCCGAAGAACCATCGCCCCTCGGCAAACGAGGACCCAACGCCGACGCCATAAAGAATGTTGTCGACCAGACCGCGCACTTCGTTTCGGAGCAGGGTGCCCTGCTGGCGTCCCATCTGTTCCGGCGTGCCGGAGACGAACAGGACGCGAGTGCCGTCGTGTATTTCCAACCGCCCTTCACCCTCGGCCGCGACGAAGTGCCTGTGGCCGGTCGCCGGGCCGAGCGAAGGCACGCGCGCGGTCAGAACTCTCGGGGCCACCGCGAGGAACTTCCTGATGTGTGCCAGTGCGACCTTTTCGATGTTGTCGCCCGGCGCCGGACGCAGTTCCCAGGCCTCATCAAGCAGAGGCGCTCGCATGACCGGGTTTTCAATCGCGAGCACCAGACGGGCCTTGCCGCCAAAATACCGGAGGCGCAGCGGCATGCCGTCGCTCTTGCGCAGGGCGATCTCGACAGTCGATGGCGGAAGCCGCAGCAGGTCGCTGATGCCGGCCGGGGGCGAGAGCGACGCCACGGCGCAGTCGTCGCCGGCGATGTGCTCATCGGGCATGTCCTTTACCGCCAGCGCCAGCAGCGACGCTTTGAGCAGGTTGGCGTTGGCGGGAAATTCC
>CAYSSA010000017.1:20577-21883 GCA_964433485.1 uncultured Tepidisphaeraceae bacterium
GAGCGATCCAGCGACTGCGGATCCGTGGAGAACCGCGGTACCTCCGGCAGACCGACCACTCCAAACTTCTTGCCGGGGACGTATATCCACATAGACTGGCCGTTGCGACATATCGCATAGTCCTGGCCGGCGACAGTCGCCCTCACCAGCAGCCGGTCGGGTGGTTGGAGCGTGACATGAATGGCGGCATCCTGCAATTCCCTGGGAACCTGAGTCGCCTCGGTGACGCGAAGCATTGCCTGAAACGTCGCCGGTGCCTTCCCCGGCACTCCTTCAACAAGCGAAACCACGCGATCAATGCACTGCGCCAGCCGCTGCGAAGCCGTCGGCGACGCGGTTTGTCCCGAGGACGGAAGCGCAAGCAGTAGCAGCAGTAGTAACGGGAGCATCCGGCGTTTCATGTGAGTCTCCTGGCCAAATCAGACGCGGAACACCAAGACCATTCTATTCATCATCCCAGGCGCCTTCGCCGATGAGCTTTACGAAACGCACGCCGCAAAGGTGACTGGTGATCAGTTCCTGGCCTTGGCGTCGCACCTGCACCAGCATCTGCGCATCCACGGGACCGACCGGCAGCACGGCGATGCCGTTGTCGGCAAGCTGGCCGAGTAGCAGTTCGCGAGGCAAGTCCGGCGCGCCGGCCGCGATCAGAATGCGATCAAATGGCGCATACTCCGGCCAGCCTCGCGTACCGTCGCCGAACCGGTATTTCACGTTTCTATAACCGAGCGTCGACAGCCGTTCGAATGCTTCGTCCAGAAGCGTCTTCACGCGCTCAACAGAATAGACCTCCATGCCCAGCGCGGCCAGCACGGCCGTCTGGTAGCCGCTGCCCGTGCCAATCTCCAGCACGCGCTGCCCGGCGGCAGGTTCAAGTTTCTCGGTCATCAGGGCCACGATGTAGGGCTGCGAGATGGTCTGGCCGCAGCCAATGGACATGGCGCAATCGTCGTAGGCGTCGCGCTGAAACTCTTCCGGAACAAATCTCTCGCGCGGCACGCCGCGCATGACGCTCAACACGCGTTCGTCGCGGATTCCTCTGGCCACCAGGTGGTGTTCGATCATCCGGTCCTTGGGCGACATGGTGCTGAAGAGCTTCATCCACCTCCTGATTTGACAAGCAATAATCGCATCCTATTCTCCCATTCATGCCGACTGCAAGCAACAAGGCTCTGGTGCCCAGACCCACCATCACCCTGTTGTCCGACTTCGGTAACGAGGACTGGTACGTCGCGGCGATGAAAGCGGTGTTGCTGCGGCATAATCCCGCCGCCAGGCTTGTGGACGTCACCCACAAGATACCACC
>CAYSSA010000017.1:21893-31023 GCA_964433485.1 uncultured Tepidisphaeraceae bacterium
GGGGACGTGTTGCGCGGCAGCATCGCTCTCGAGCGGGCGGTCGCGGCGTTCGGCCCTGAGACCGTGCATTTGGCGGTGGTGGATCCCGGCGTCGGATCGGGTCGCCGCCTGCTGGTCATCGGCATTCACCACCAGTGGATTGTCTGTCCGGACAACGGCCTGGTGACATGGGCTCTGCGCCAGTATCCCGACGCCGAGTTTCACGAAATCACCTGGCGACCGCCCAACGTAAGTTCCACCTTCCATGGCCGGGACATTCTGGCGCCTGCGGCGGCGGCCATCGGCGCGGGGGTGCCGCTGAGGGAACTGGGTCGGCCGATCGACAATCCGATTTTGCTGGATGTGTTCCCCGCTCCGGCGGACGCGACGGCTGGGCAGATCATCCATTTTGATCGTTTCGGCAACGCGACCACCAACATTCCGGCAACCGCGTTGCGAAACCGCCCTCGCGTCAACATCGCGGTCGCCGGACGTCACATCGGCCCGATTCATCTGACCTACTCGGATGTTGAACCGGGCGAACCCCTGGCGCTGGTCGGCTCCTCCGCTCTGCTTGAACTGGCCGTTCGCGACGGCTCGGCGAGGGAACGGCTGTCGCTGCGGATGTTCGACCAGGTACACATCCTCGATCCGGAGCACTCGACCGAAGACCTTCGCCGGCTGGACAAGGCGCACATCTGGCACCCGTTCACGCATATGCAACAGTGGAACGAGTCCGATCCACTGGTCATCACCGACGCCCAGGGGATGCACCTGATCGATTCCGACGGCAAACGCTATCTCGACGGTGTCTCATCGCTTTGGTGCAACGTACACGGCCATCGGGTTCCGGAGATCGATCAGGCCATCCGTCAGCAGATCGAGCGGTTTGCCCACTCCACGCTCCTGGGGTTGTCGGCCGAACCGGCGATCATCCTGGCCGACCAGCTCATGAGAATCGTGCCGCCAAACCTGAAGAAGGTGTTTTATTCCGACTGCGGAGCGGCCGCCACCGAGGTGGCCTTCAAGATGGCGGTGCAGTACTGGCACAATCTGGGGCAGGGACAAAAGACGGAGTTTGTGGCGTTTTCGGACGCATATCACGGCGACACGCTGGGAGCGGTGTCGGTCGGCCGCACAAACCTGTTCCATCGGGCGTTTTACCCGTTGCTGTTCCGCACGCATTACGCGCCGACTCCGTTTGTCTACCGACCGCCGCGGGAAGTTCCTGGAGACGGTTCTTTCCCATCATCGGAGCAGGTCAAGTCGTATTGTCTCGAACGGCTGGAGAGGATCCTTGAGGAAAACGCCGGGCGCATCGCGGCCGTTGTCATTGAGCCGCTGGTGCAGGGCGCGGCCGGAATGATCGTGCATCCCGAGGGTTTCCTTGCGGAGGTCCGCCGTCTGGCGACGCAATACGACACGCTGTTGATCTGCGACGAGGTGGCCGTTGGTTTCGGCCGCACCGGCCGGATGTTCGCCTGCGAACATGAACAGGTGCAGCCCGATCTCATGGCCGTTGCCAAGGGAATCACAGGTGGGTACCTGCCGCTGGCCGCGACCTTTGCGTCTCAGCGGATATTCGATGCGTTTCTGGGAATTCCGGCCGAGGGGCGCACGTTCTTCCACGGCCACACTTACACGGGCAATGCGCTGGCGTGCGCTGCGGCCCTCGCCAGTCTCGACCTTTTTCGCAAGCACCGTCTTCTCGATCATGTGCGACGAAACGCCGACGAACTTCGGCGGTTGCTGGACACCCTGCGGGAACTGCCTTGCGTGGGCGATGTCCGTCAGAAGGGCCTAATGGCGGGCATCGAACTTGTGGCCGACAAGGGCACACGGCGTCCGTTTGACCCCAGCCGGCGGCTGGGACACGAAGTGTGCATGAAGCTTCGGTCGCAGGGCATCATCCTCCGGCCGCTGGGCGACACGATCGTGCTGATGCCGCCGCTGGCGATGGAGATGGACGACCTTCGCAGCATCGTCATGGCCCTCAAACATGAATTGGCGGGCTACGGATGAACATTCCCGCGCCTTCCGTTCCCGGCCTCTTTATCACCGGCACCTCGACCGGAGTCGGCAAGACCATCGTGACCGGCGCCATTGCCCGCTGGCTGCGCGCCGATGGGCGCAAAGTGGCCGTGTGCAAGCCGGTTGCGACGGGGTGTGTGCGACGACGCGAGGGACTGGTTTCGGAGGATGCGGAGTATCTGGCGCATTGCGCCGACACTCCGCATCCGTTGGACCTGATCTGCCCGGTGCGTTATGCCGAACCGCTGGCGCCGGCCGTCGCGGCCGAACGAGCCGGCCAACCTGTGGATTTTGAGGCGATCGCCCGATCGCTGCGAATCATGACGGCGGGTGCGGATGTACTGCTGGTTGAAGGAGTCGGGGGCATTCTTGTGCCGCTGGACGGCAAACACACGGTTCTCGATCTGGCACAATGGTTGAATTGTCGGACGGTGGTGGTGACCGATGCGAAACTCGGGACCATCAACCATACACTGCTGACGTTGCGCGCCCTGCGCGAGGCTGAAGTGCCTATCGCGGGCGTGGTCGTCAACCGTTATCCGTCCGGCACGCCGGGACTGGCGGAGGAGACCAATCCGCGAGCCATCGAGAAATTCGGGAAGACGCCCATCCTGTCGATTGTTCCCGAAGATAAGATCGACATGTCGCCCGAAACCGGGGCGCCGACTCCGCCCGCGATCGCCTCGGCCATTGCCCAGGCCGACTGGTGGACGCTGGCCGGGGGAAAATATGAAAAGGAGCAGCCATGAGACGGAGACTGCTTGCCCTTGTGTTGCTTGGATTCGCGATGTCGGCCGTTGCCGAACCGCCCAAGGGATACAAACTGGTATGGTCGGATGAGTTCAACGGTGACAAACTTGACGAAAGCAAATGGGGGTTCCACGGTTTGGGCAGGCGTCGTGATGCGATCAACGTGAAAGAAGCCGTCCGTCTCGACGGCAGGGGCAATCTGGTCATTACCACGTCGAAGGTTGAGGTCGATGGCAAGGCGCAGTATCACACGGCTATTATCGACACCCGGCGCAAGTTCGAGCATACATTCGGCTACTGGGAAGCCCGCGTGCAACTTCAGAAGCAGGAGGGACATTGGTCTGCGTTCTGGCTGATGCCGGCGGGTAAATTTGGCGATCCGGTCGGCGACCCCGCCAGGGGCGGCGTCGAGGTGGATGTGATGGAGTATCATTCCCGCTGGATCGACAAGGCCCAGCACACGCTGCACTGGGACGGCTACGGCAAGGACCACAAGTCTACACACGCCGATTCCGTAACCAAGGGACTTCACGACGGCTTTCATACCTTTGGCGTGCTCTGGACAAAGGAGAAGTACGTGTTCTTTGTGGATGAGCGGCAGGTCTGGGAGACCGGCAAGGCCGTATCGCATTCTCCGGAGTATGCGCTGCTGAGCCTGGAGGTGGGTAGATGGGCCGGCGACATCGCCAAGGCGATTGTGCCGGATTCAATTCTGGTGGATTATGTTCGCGTATACGATCCCGTGGAGCCGGCGGGAAAGTGATCGAAAGACAACGGAGCAGAAACCATGAACTGGATCATTGCGGTGGTATTGCTGGCGGTGGCATTTCCCTGTGTCGTGGGGTGCCAATCGCGTCCGGGCACGGCAGTGGACTTCGTCCGTGATTACGAGGCCACGGTGCGGCCGGTGGAGATCGAGCTTCAGCATGCGTGGTGGAAGGCCAGCACCACAGGCAAAGACGAGGATTTCAAACACAAGGAGCGGGTGCAGAACCGGCTGGATGAGTTGCTGTCGAACACAAGGCAATTCCAACGCCTTGAAGCGATCCGCGGGAAACTGCCCTCCGCGAGCCCCGATCCCATTCTGGCGCGACAGATCGAAGTTCTTCACCTGCTTTATCGATCACGTCAGGTGGACCCGGATCTGCTGAAGAGGATTGCAGCGAAAGAGAACGTGATCGAGCAGAAGTTCAATGTGTTTCGCGCAAGGGTCGATGGCAGGGAACTGACCGACAGCGAAGTGACCAGCGTGCTGAAGGAGTCGAAGGATTCGGCACAAAGACGAAGGGTGTGGGAGGCGAGCAAGGCGGTGGCGCCGCTGGTGCTTGACGACCTGAAGGAGGTCGTTGCACTGCGAAACCAGGCGGCGCGAAGACTCGGATTCCGAAATTACTACGACATGCAACTGCGGCTGGGCGAACAGGATCCCCAGGAAGTGCTGCGGCTGTTCGACGAACTGCACGAGTTGACCAGGGAGCCGTTCCGAAAGGTGAAGGATGAGTTGGACGTCAGGCTGGCGGCCAACTGCGGTGTCGCCGTCGCCGATCTGCGCCCCTGGCACTATCACGACAAGTTTTTCCAGGAGCCGCCGTCGATCTATCAGGTGAACCTCGATGACTTCTACGCAAAGGCCGACATTCCCGATCTGACGAGGAAGTATTTCGCCGGCATTGGTCTGCCGGTGGACGCCATCCTGGCGCGCAGCGACCTTTACGAACGCCCGGGTAAGAGTCCGCATGGTTTTTGCAGCGACATGGACCGCGACGGGGACGTGCGCGTTCTCGAGAACATCGTGCCCAACCGCGAGTGGATGGCCGTGACATTGCACGAGTGCGGACACGCCGTATATGCCGCGCCCAACATCCCCAGGACCGTGCCCTATGTGCTACGGACGCCGGCCCATTCGTTTACCACCGAAGGCGTGGCCATGATGTTCGAGGCGATGGCCTCCCGTGCCGACTGGATGGCCGCCATGGGAATCCCCGTTGCCGACGTCAGGGCCGCGGCCGAGACCGGGGCGAAGATGCAGCGCAGTCATCTGTTGATTTTCGCGGCCTGGTCCCAGGTGATGGTGCGATTTGAGATGGCGATGTACGAGAATCCGGATCAGGATCTCAACAAGCTCTGGTGGGATCTGGTCGAAAAGTACCAGATGGTGAAGCGTCCCGAGGGGCGCAACGCTCCCGATTACGCCAGCAAGATCCACATTTGTGTCAGCCCCTGCTACTACCACAACTACACGCTGGGGCAGTTGTTCGCGTCGCAGCTTCACGAGGCCATCGCGCGGCAGGCGCTCAAGACCGAACCGGCCAACGCGCTCTATAACAACCGCCCGGAAGTTGGCGAGTTTCTCAAAGCCCGGGTCTTCGCCCCTGCCAATACGATGCGATGGGATGCGTTCGTGAAATACGCCACCGGCGAAGCCCTGAGCGCAAAAGCATTCGCGGCCGAGATGCGATGAGGAGGCATGCCGATGATTCGTCGAAACGTAATCCTGCCGGTCCCGGTGACAGTGCTTTTGTTTCTGGTTTGCCTGCATGCCGGTTGGGCCACCGCCGCCGCCCCCCAGGTTTACGAAAACCGATGGCGCAGCGCGGATATTGCCCGGCGAATCGACGCCGGCATCGAACAACATCGCAAGGGCGATGCTGCGATTCGTGTCGTGGATGCGGACGGCAAGCCCATCGCCAATGCGCAGATCGAAGTCCGGCAGACCGGCCACGAGTTCCTCTTCGGATGCAATGCCTTCGTGCTGGGACAACTCAAGACCGCCGCGGAGAACCAGCGATATGAAGAGGCGTTTCTGCGGCTGTTCAACTTCGCGACGGTGCCGTTCTACTGGGAGGGAACCGAGCCCGCGCGCGGCGAGTTGCGCTACCAGGAGGGCGCCCGTGAGATCTGGCGCCGGCCGCCACCCGACCGGTATCTTACGTGGGCGGAGAAACACGGCCTGACACTCAAGGGACACCCGCTGCTCTGGCACGCGTACAACCCGGCCTGGCTCCCCAAAGACGCGGGCGAACTGCGCGAACTGTATCGCAAGCGATTTCGTGAGATTGCCGGCCGATACGCCGGGAAGATCCCCATCTGGGACGTGGTCAATGAATCCCAGGTGTGCAACGCGAGCTATCCCCTCTACAGCAAGGACCGGGCTTATGTCGCATGGGCATTCGCCGAGGCGTCCCCGCTGTTTCCCGATAGCGCAACACTGATGATCAACGAGGTCACCAGTTTCAACTTCAAACCGGCCGAACAGAGTACCTACTTCACGCAAGTGCGGGAACTGCTGGCGCAAGGCACGAAGATCAGGGGCATCGGCCTGCAGTTCCACTACTTCCGCCGCGAGGCGCTCAATGGCTACCTGTCCGGCGGCAACTCCGACCCCGCGAAGATGCTCGATCTCTACGAGAAACTCTCGCAGTTCAAACTGCCTCTTTACATCACTGAGATCACCATTCCCTCGGCCGGGGAAGGCGGTGAAGCCCTGCAGGAAACAGTGGTGCGCGACCACTACCGTCTCTGGTTCAGCGCTCCTGGCATGGCGGGCATCACCTGGTGGAACCTGGGCGACGGCACGGCCGTCAAAGGCGAAAACGAGGCCATGGGCGGGCTCGTGGACGACGATCTTAAACCCAAGGCCGCCTATCGCGCATTGGACAAGCTCATCAACGAGGACTGGAAGACGCGAGTCCAAACGCAAACAAGCGACAAGGGCCAGGCGAATTTCCGCGGCTTCTTCGGACAATACGTGGTCAAGGTCACTGTTGACGCACGAAGCCAGGAATTCCGGATCGCCCACAACAACGGCCGCGATGCATCGCATACACTTGTGTTCAAGAACTAAGCTCGCCGCAGCACGTCCATCACCGGAGACCGCCATGCCCATTAAGTGCAATCGATGTTCCGCGGTTTTGTTTGCCGTTACGGCATTTGCGTTTGCCATGCCGGCCAACGCGGAATTCCAGAACTTCATCACCCGCCAGGGCAACAAGCTGATGGATGGCGACCGGGAGTTTCGGTTCGTAGGGGCCAACATGCCCGGGCTGATTCTGCCATACGACTGGACGCTCTATCTGCCCGAGCGACTGCGCCTGCCCACCGCCTGGGAACAGGAAGACGGCTTCAAGACGCTTGATCAGATGAACCTCCGCGTGGTACGGCTCTGGAACCTCCCTATTCGCGATCCGAAGAACACGAGCACCGACGGCAAACCCACCTGGCACTATGTGCAGGGACCGGGGCAGTTCAACGAGGATGCCTTCAAGGTGGTGGACAATCTGTTTGCTCTCGCAAACCGCCATGGCGTGCGTGTGATCTTCGACTTCACCGCCGAGGCGGGCGATTACCTCGGCGGTATCGGAACTTACGCCGCCCACCGTGGCAAGAAACGCGCCGAGTTCTACACCGACCCGCAGGTCAAGGAAGACTACAAGGCCACGGTGCGATATGTGCTTTCCCGCACCAATACGATCACTGGTGTGAAATACCGGGATGACAAGGCGGTCCTCGCCTGGCAGTTCGGCAACGAAATGCATGGAGCGCCCGATGCATGGTTGAGCGAAATGGCCGCTTATATCAAGGGGCTTGCCCCCAACCACCTCGTCGCCGAGACGCGCCATCGCCCGGGCGCTCCGCTGACCATCGATCCCAACATCGACCTCTATACCCGGCACTACTACGGCAACTATCCCGGCGTCGGCGGCGGATGGGGCGCCTCCTGCCGCGCGGAACTGGCGAAACTCAAGGCGCAACGCCCGCTGTTCGTCGGCGAATTCGGCCCCTACATCGACAACAAGATGTTTACGCACGACAATGTCGTGCCCAAGCTCAAGGAATTTCTCGACTTCGTTCACGAGGAAAAGGGCATCTCCGGCGCGATGCTCTGGAGCATGTACTTTCACCACCAGGATGGCGGATTCTACTGGCACCAGATCATGACCTACCCGGCCGTGTGGTCGTACCACTGGCCGGGCTTCGCCAGCGCCGAGGCCCAGCGGGAGCGGGAAATCATGAGCGCCATGCGCGAGGCGGCGTTCCGCATTCAGGGGCTGCCCGTTCCGCCCGCAAGGTCATGATCCTCGCCGGCGGTTCGTTCCGCGGCAACGTCCGCAATTGGAAACGCCCGCGCCGGAAGCGCCCCACCTGCTGCCCATCGGCGACACGCCGCTGATGTCCTGGCGCGGCTCGGCCGGCGCGTCCGGATACGACATCCAGCGCTCCGCCGGGCCTGATGGCCCCTGGACCACCATCGCCGCCAACGTCTGCGACGGCGATGTCGCGTACCGGCCCCTTTACAGTGATGCCTCCGCCAGCGCGGGCGAATCGTGGTGCTATCGCGTCATCGCCCGCAACTCTTCCGGTTCGTCCGGTCCCTCCAATGTCGTCGGGCCCGTTGCCGTCAAGCGGGTGTGCCTGGCCGATGAGTTGCAGGATTTCTCGAAAGCGCTGGCCAAGTCCGAGGGCCTGAAACCGAACAACGACTACAACGCACTCTATGCCGAGTATCTCTTCCGCGCACAGGGAAGCGCCGGTGACTGGATCAGTTACAGAGTGCCGTCGCACATCGAATCAGTCCGAATTGTGACCTTCTTCGCCAAAGATATTGCCGACTTCACCCTTGAACTGTCGGCCGACGGCGAATCGTTCTCGGCAACTAAAACCGTGCGAAAGGAACGACGTCTACCCAGTCCGCCCGGCGGCGCCGCCGGCAACCAGCGACGCACGCTGGTCGAATATGAAGCCGCTGCGCCCCCCGGTAATCGCGTCCTGAGACTTGGCTGGAATGGCCCGGCCGAACTCGACCGGGTGGAGGTTTACCACAGTGGCCCAGATCGGAAATGATCGGATGAGATAACCAGTCGCGATATACTACTGGGACCAGTGGAATGAAGGAGTACGCGTGAACATCGCCATCCTGGGCGCCGGGGCGGCCGGCATGATCTGCGGAAGTTGCCTGCGAGATAACGCGCTGGCAATCGCCCTGCGCCGGCTGGGACATGATGTAACGCTGGTGCCGCTCTATTCGCCCATGCGCATAGAGGGACAGTCGATCGCCACGGAACAGGTTTTCTGCGGCGGGGTCAACGCATGGTTGCAGTTTGCCTCGGGCTGGTTCCGCCGGACACCCAGGTTCATTGACTGGCTGTTCGACCGGCCCTGGGTGCTGAGATGGGCCGGGCAGTACGGCGTGAGAACTCGCCCGTCGCAATTGGCCGATTTCACGCGGGCGGTGATCGATGGCGAGGATGGACCCGTAGCCAAAGAGCTGCATCGGCTGGCCGACTTCCTGCTGTCATTGGATAAGCGGCCTGAGGTGGTGAGCCTGCCGAATGCCATGCTCATTGGCCTGGCGGGCGTGCTGAAGCGTCGT
>CAYSSA010000018.1:0-3877 GCA_964433485.1 uncultured Tepidisphaeraceae bacterium
AAGTGGGGGGAAACTCCAGAATGCGAAACTCAGATGCGCAAGCAGGATGCAGGATGCGGAGGAGTTCCGATTGGTTGTCGCTGCCGGGGCGGCGGCGTACACTGGCCGCATGGCAAGCGCTCACTCGCAAGGTGTGGCGGGCGTCGGATCGTATGGGAATCAGCGGATCGCGATCTTCCTTTTGATCTCGGCGGCCGGTTACTGCGTCTGGTCCGGTCTCTGGCCGAATGGGCGGTTCAACTGGCTGATGGAAACGCTGCCGGCGATGGTTGGCGGGACAATTCTCGCATTGTTCTACCGGCGGTTTCCGTTTACCACCATCACCTATTTGCTCGCCTGGCTGTTTGCGATCATCCTCATGACCGGTGGACATTACACCTATGCCGAAGTACCGGTCGGCAACTGGGTGCGCGATGCACTTGGGCTGTCGCGCAACCACTTCGACCGTTTCGGGCATTTCTTCCAGGGAGTCATTCCGGCGATGTTTGGCCGGGAACTGCTCCTGCGCACCTCGCCGTTGCGTGGCGGCAAGTGGCTGTTCTTCTGCTGCGTGTGCATTTCGCTGTCCATAAGCGCCGGTTATGAGTTGTTCGAGTGGCGTTATGCCGTCACTTTCGGCGGTAAACAGGCCGACGATTTCCTCGGCAGCCAGGGAGACATCTGGGATGCCCAGCAGGATATGTTCATGGCGCTTTGTGGCGCCGTTGGATCGCTCCTGGTTTTTGGGCCACTGCAGGATCGACAGTTGCGGCGGATGAAGCTCGCGGCGGATTGACGATCAGGGCCGCCCGGCGGCGCTTCGCGGGTTTCTCAAGTAATAGAAGTGTCCGTCCTCGGCCCCGCCGAGAAAATCGGGGATGCCATCGGCGTTGAAATCGACCACGGCCGGGCTGACATCGTGGCCCTCGATGTTCTGTTCGGCCAGAAGACCCATGTTGCGGAACAGCCATTTGCCCTCGCGGGCGTCGATTTGTCGAAGCAGCTGGGCGTTGGCGGCGTTGAGCAGGAGATCGAGTTTGCCGTCGCCATCCCAGTCGCAGACGCAGAGCTTGCGCCGGCCGGATCGCCCGGCAGTTCCGGCCGTCAGGCGGAGCGGCTGTCCGTTTTCATCGCAGAAGGACCGTCGCGGTGGCAGGAGCACCAGACGGCCATCTCGGCGGGCACGTTCGAAGAGGGCAAGATAACCTTCCTGATCGAGCATCACCAGGTCGGTCAGGCCGTCTCCGGTCCAGTCAACGGCTACGGGCGTCGTGCGCCACTGCGTCAGCAAGGCCTTGCCTTCCGGACGCAGCCAACCCCAGGCAAGCGTTGGCTGGGGACCCGGCCATTCGACCTCGATGGGCTGCGCCGCGGCCAGTTTTGGGGCCTTGCGCGAGCCGACGTTGCGATACCAGTGAACCTTGCCCCAGATTGAATTGACGACGAGATCGGGCAGACCATCGGCATCCCAGTCGGCCACGCTCAGCGTTGTATAGCCCCATTTCGCCTCGCAAGGGCCCTGAATGCTGCCGTTCGGGCCGGCCATGATGCGGATGATCCGACCGTCGGCCTCGAGCAAACTTGGAGCGGCCCACCTGGGCTTCTCGATGCCCGGCCCGCTGAGGTTTTCGACGAATGCGATGTAGCCGGCGGTGTTGCCGCTGATGTCGCCATCGCCGTCCCAGTCGAATCCGCAGGGCGTAGCCAGCGCGCCGAACTTGACCTCATGGGCTTCCTGCCGGAAATAGCGGGGAGGCTGGAACACGGGCATGCGATCGTCGGACAGCTTTCCCGTGTTCTCGATGAACGCCACTCGGCCGTCCTCGTCACCCACGATCAGATCAGGATCACCGTCGTGGTCCCAGTCGATGGCGGTGGGAGTGATCATCTGCAGGTCCATGACCAGCGGCCTGCCGTCGGGGGTGTTCAGCCGTCGGCCGGGCGCGTAGCGCGGCTGGGTGCGCGTGCCAATGTTCTCAAACCAGGTGAAGCCGTCGCGGAACTCGCCGCAGAGCAGGTCGAGATCGCCGTCACCGTCAAAGTCGGCGAAGTTGGGCGATGGCCAGCCGAAGACCTCGACGGGGCGATCGCCGGCCATGACTTTGGCCGGCTTGTCATAGCTGGGCCGCTCGGTGGTTCCGGTGTTGCGAATGAGGTATACGAAGCCGCGGAGCGGGCCGCGAACCCAATTGCCGTTGGCGTCGTAGGCATTGTCCCAGCCATAGTCGGTCCAGTCGCCGACGCCCACGATCAGATCAATCGCTCCGTCGTCGTCGAAGTCAACATAGCGCCACATGTTGGCCCGGACCCTGTTGGCGTGGATGTTGGTCGGCAGGTTCAGGGATTTGCCGTTCTCCAGGCCCGTCTTGAGGAAATCGGGATACGCAGTGGCCGGAGTGAGCACGATCGGCCGGCCATCCACAAAGCTGACCTGGGTGTTTTGCAGGCCGCGGCTGATTCGCAGTCCCGGCTTGAACGGGGGCAGGCCGGGGCCGCCGGGGTTTCTGAAGAAGTAGACGCCGTTGTAGGGCTTGTCCGGGCAGTTGACGAGCAGATCAAGCCGTCCGTCGCCATCGAAATCCATGGGCATCGGCCATGCCCAGAGGCCGACGCCCAAGTCTACGACCAGGCCAGGGTTGTTGTATTTGAGGCGTTCCAGCGCCTGCCCGGACGGCTGGGCCGCCAAGACGCGAACCGAGAGGCACAGTGCCGCAAGCAGCAGGGGGGCGGTGGCTTTCATGGGGCGATGACCTCCGGCAAGTCTTAACGATGTCCGAATGCCCACAGATGCTGCGATGTGCGGACGTACAGCTTGTTGTCGGCGATTGCGGGCGTGGCAAAGATCTGCTCGGCAAGGTCGGTTTTGTTGATGACCTTGACCTCCTCGCCGGGCTCGACGACCGTGATCACGCCGGCCTTATTGGCCAGGAAAATCCGCCCGTCGGCCAGCAGGGGCGAGGCGAAATACTCGCCAGTGGTTCCGATGCGTTTGTTCTCCAGAAGGGGAGCTCCGGTGGCGGCGTCGAGGCAGCAGAGCATGCCGCCGTCACGAATGAAATAGACGCGGCCCTTCCAGTAGAGTGGCGATGCGACCGCACTCGCTGTTTTGCTCCAGGTCCAGAGCTTGTGAGTGGCGGTGATGTCCCGCGCGACGGCGGCGGGGGCGGGTGCCCGCACTGCGAAAAGCCCCGGTCGGCCCTGCTTGAGGAAGCGGTAAATGGGCGCGTACTCGTCGGCGGTCACGAAGCCGTCATTGTTGGCGTCGATGATCGAAAAGACGCCCTGGATGAAGATGCGCGCTTCCCGGCGACCGATCTTGCCGTCCTTGTTGGGATCTTCTTCGGCCAGCAGCTTTTCCCATGTGGGGATGGGCTCTTCGCCGACGCTGTAGGACATGGCGAAGACCACGCCGTCGCCAAGGACGGGCGACGGGCAGATGCTGACGGCCTCGAGCCCGGCGCATCGCCAGCGTTCGGCGCCGGTCTTAAGGTCGTAACCGGCCAGCATGACACTGCCCGCCACCACAACTTCATCGACGCCGTCATGCGTCCACAGGAGTGGCGTGGTGTGGCTGGAGAGGAATTCCGGGCGGAGCGTCTGCCAGACGATTTCGCCGGTGGCGGCGTCAAGCGCAAAAAGCGCCGATGCCCAGCGCTCCTGGTCACCGTTGATGATGAGTTTACCGCCCGCGAGGATGGGCGAGGTGGCGCTGCCGTGGCGGACATTGCCCACCGGCAGTTGCCTGCGCCAGAGTTCCTTGCCGTCAAAGTCGTATGCTGCCGCTCCAAACGAACCGAAATAGACGTACACGCGCTGGCCATCGGCGACCGGCGTGGCGGTCGCGTGGGAGTTGACGCCGTTACGCGGTTCGAGCTTCTGCACCGGCAGGGCGGCTCGC
>CAYSSA010000018.1:3887-8467 GCA_964433485.1 uncultured Tepidisphaeraceae bacterium
ATTCTGCCGTCGGCGCGGGCAAGGCAGAGCGTCTCGAGTTTGCCCCCAGTCTGCGCGGTCAGGAAAATGCGATCATCCCAGACACAGGGCGACGAGTGCCCGCCGGGCAGCGGGGTCTTCCATAGTAGGTTCGCCTCGGGACCGAATGTCTCAGGCGGTTTCTGCCCTTCGGCCACGCCCGAGCCGCCCGGCCCGCGAAACTGCGGCCACCTGGCCACCGGTCCTTCGGCCACAGCATTCCACGAAGCCACCAACCCCATGAAAGCACAAGCGATGATTGGCCCGTTTATCATACATAACCGAACATATCTCTGGCTCGGGCAACCGGCAAGACTGAGGAACGACCTGGCGGTGTGTCAGAGCGGCCGCTATGGACGGGAATCCGGCGTCGCGGGCTTCTGGATCATCTGGAAATCGTTCACCAGCACCCAACGCTCTTCCTGGGCCGGTCCCTGGTAGAACTGCAGGCACACCTTCGGTTCACCTTTAACGGGCAGGTCGCATTCGCCGACTTCCTGCCATTTGTCCTGTGTCGGTGTTCGGAATTGTCCGCGTATGCGGTTGCCTTTCACCAGCAGCCGCAGGCTCACGGTGGAGGAGTCCAGCGGCAATATCTTGATCGTGCGGCAGCGGTCGTTTTCCTCGCGGCCCATGACGATACACAGCTTGCGGTCCACCAGCTCCTGGCCGCACTTGACCATGTGGCTGTCGTTGTAATACCAGACCAGGTCGGCCTGCTCGTATTGCTCGCGTGGCGTGTTGGTGACGGTGACCGAGACCTCGACCTCGCCGTTGGCCGGATCAGGCGCCGGGCGTACGAGCAGGTTCTTTGCGTTGTTAGGCGGTCCCCACATGTTGCCGGGCTGGATGCGCACCTCCAGCCCTTTGTCGCCGACTCGCCACGCCGCCGGATCCTCCCGTACCCAGCTCCAGCCGGGCCCGAGTTTACCCTTGAATGAATCGCGAAACTCGGTCGGGCCGGAGTCCTTCTCCCCGGCCGAAGCATTTGCGCACCCTATGGCGACCACAGCGCAAGCAAGAATGAGAAATTTCATGAGGGCGATAGCATACCATGTTCGGCGGGTAGACAAAGCGGATTGCGGCCTACGACACCCGGCTGCGCGCGGCAACTTTTTCGGGACGGCTCATTTGACACGGGAATGCACATCGGTCAGTAAACCGGGTTTTGCCCGCTGATCCATATGGCTTCCAACGCCATCACGGTCTGGACGTTGTCCGCATAGAGCACGCGGCGCACGATGCGGGCCAGGGCGGTGCGGGGGGACCCTTGGCTGTGTATTAGCGCATTTGCCGCAGCGCTACTTCAGCCACGCGTTTTCCCAGGCCCTTGGCCGTGTTGAGGCCGAAGGTGTCGGCGGAAACATCGTCTTTCCCGTCGTTGAGCAGCGTGGCGCCCCAATGGGCGGTGGGCTTGCCATCGCCGACAATCACCATGTCCTGGCACAGCAGCGAGAGCAGGATCGCCTGAAGGGTTGTCTCCTGTCCGCCGTTGCGTACACCGCCGACGGCCAAGGCGCCGCCGACCTTGTTCTGTAGCGCGAAATTATTGCGCCGCAGAACCATCATTCGGTCCAGGAGCACTTTGCAGAGCGTGGAAATCGTTCCCATGTAGACGGGCGAGCCGATGATGATGCCGCCCACCGCGGAGTCGCCAACTCTCTCAATCACCTTTGCCATGTCATCCGGCTGATCAGCGGCGGGGTTCAGGTCGATCTTCAGCCCCGCCAACTCAATCAGTTCCACCTCAATCGTGGCAGGATTGACGCTTTTGGCCGCTTCAAGGGCAGCCTGGAGTGCGGTGCTCGTGGTCTTGCCCTTACGCGGACTGCACGAGATGCCGATGATTTTGACCGGCTTGGCGGCAGCCTGTCCGAAGGCCTGTTCGGCCGCGAGGCCCGCGGTCATGACGCCGCTGGCAGCTCCCACGAAACTGCGACGAGTGATGTTACTTTCCATGAGCTTCTCCTTTGTGTTGACTATCGTTCAGCGAGCCGGTCGGGCCATGTCTTATGGTTCGGCCGCGCGGCACGCACCAGCTCACACCATCAGCGAAAGTCCGTAAATGTGCGTCAGGCAGAGGTAGACACCGGCCAGGACAAAGATCACGCCAGTGGCGAGGCGTATCCACCGTTCAACCTGAGTGAGGCGATTGAATGCCCTGGCGACGTAGTTCGAGGCGAAGGCGATGAGAAACGCGAAGGCGATGACGGGCAGTGCCGTGCCCACGCCGTAGAGTGCAGGCAGGACAAAGCGAGATTGGTGTGTGGTGGACAGCGGAATCAGGCCGCCGAAGAACAACCCTGCGGAGACTGGGCAGAACGAGAGCGCGAAAAGTACGCCCAGCACGATTGCCCACCAAACGCCGCCTTTGGATGCCCTTTCCTGCATGCCGGCCCCAACCAGTGTCAGCGAACCGCCGAATTCGAGCAGTCCGAGCAGGACCATGCCCACCAGGATGAGCAGTGGCCCGAGGATCTCGTTGAGATACTTCTGGAGGAAACGTGCGATGTCGCCGCTGGCCATCAAACCCGCCATCACCACCGCGCCCAGCGCCAGGTAGGCCACCGTCCGGCCAATTGTGTAGAGCAGCCCGGCCAGCAGAACCATGTGCGTTCGCTGGACCTGTCGGCCGATGAAGGAAATGGCCGCGATATTGGTTGCCAGCGGACACGGGCTGATGGAGGTAAGAATCCCCAGCCACAGCGCGCTGCCAAGAATGAATAACGACATCACGTTTTCTCCTTGGACATCGCCGCACGGATGGCGCCGCCGACGTAGCCGGCGAAGTCATCCCGGTCGCGGGTATGAGCCCACACGAGGTCGAGGTTCTGATGTTCGATTTCCTGATCGCCGCGCATGCGGACAAGCACGAGGGAGCTGGCTGCCACGTTGTATCGCCTGGCCAATTCTTCATTCTGCTGAAAATCCACCTTCCGCCATTCAATGCGGCCATTCTGAAGTTCCCTGGCAAACTCCGCCTGGAGCAGGTTGCCGGTCATGGCCTCCATCGCGGTGCAGGAGCCGCAGCGGAATGTCCGGTGCATGGAGTAGACGACGAGCCTCTCCGACCCACCTGGCCTGGTGGTGCCGTAGTCAATCCCCGTGGACTTGCCAGCGACGTTTGGCGATGCCTCCTTGGTGATTGTGCAGCCAGTGCTGACGAATACAAATCCCAACACGAGTGTCGAGATTACTGTCCTGGACGTCATTGTTTCTCCTCGGCAAGTGCTTCGCGGATGGCGCCGCCGACATACTTGACGAACTCGTCGCGGTTTCCAGACAGGGTCCACACCTTGTCGAGGCTCTGATGGCCGATCTCTTTCCCATTCCGCAGGCGAACCACCACCACGGTGCTGGAGGCCACGTTGTAGCGTTTGGCCAGATCCTCGTTCTCCTGGAAGTTCACCTTCTTCCACTCAAGCCGGCCATCCTTCATTTCCCTGGCGAAGTCCGTATTGATCAGTTCCCCGGTGGCGGCCTCAATCTGGTTGCAGGTGACGCACCGGAATGTCTGGTGCATGTAATAGACGATTACTTTGTCGGCCCTGTCCGACTGTGTGGCCGCAGCGGTGCCGCCCGCGTTTGCCTTGCGGATGCTGTTGAGTGTCGTCTGCTTGCCGATCGCAAAGCCGACGCTGATGAGCACGAACGTGAGCAATAGATTGGAGATTACTTTCCTGGCCGTCATAAGGATGCTCCTACTTCACGCCCATTTCCGCCATTTGCTTCTCGATTGCCTCTTGCGGGTAGAAGCCGACATGGCGAAAAACCTCTTTGCCCTGTTTGTCGAAGAATATCTGCACGGGGATGGACTGGATGCCATACCGCGCGGCCAGGATCGGCTCTTCTCGCACGGAGACGAAGACGACGTTGGCTTTGCCCTCGTACTTGGTGCGGAGCGTGTCAAGAATGGGCGTCAGCATGTCGCAAGGGCGGCATCCCTTGGATCCGAAGTCCACCACTGACGGCTTGCCACTGAGGCGGGCAGTGTCTACGACATTGTCCCGGGCGAGAGTTGCCTGCTCTTTAGCCCAGCTGGCGGAGACTTCGATGACAACCCGTTGGCCGAGCGTGCGGATGTGCGTCTCGACCGCATCCTGCTGTTTCTGCTCCAGTAGCATGTTCTTGACGAACGTCTTGGCGGCGGCGAGGTCCGCTCCGTCGAACATGTCTTTGTTGTTCGCGTAGAAGGCAGCGATCTCCTCATCGGATACGCTGACTTTCGCGGAGATTGACTCCAGGTAGCTGTCGACTTGTTCTCGCTCGTCCGCCTTTCCCGCTGCACCGGCGGCCTTGGCTTCCCGGCTCAACAGTTGCCTGGCCGCCATTTGCTCCGCCAGGAAGAAGGCGTTCTTCTTGAGTTGGCCCTGAAGGCTCTCCCGTGCGCCGGCTATCTCGTCGGTCAACTGCTTGTCGGAGATAACCAGGTCGCCAGCTTTCACCAGTTGGCCGGCGGGAAGGTGGGCGATTCGGGCATGGGTCAACGCACCCGAGGCCAGGCCCGGAAATGCCGTCGCGATAGTGTTGGTGGCGGCGGCCTTGGCCTGCGAAGCCGGGGG
>CAYSSA010000018.1:8611-14966 GCA_964433485.1 uncultured Tepidisphaeraceae bacterium
CTTGCAGGCCTTGCTGATCTGCTGAGCCGAAAGGGCCATCTTGTCGCCGAGCGCCTGGTCGATGGAGATCATCTTGCCTGTCTCGGACGGATGTTGTTCCAACCATTTCTTCAAGTTGGCTTCACTGGTGAAGAACCCCTGATGGAAGCACCCGGCCGAGATGAACTTGCCCTCGGCGTTCTTCTTCATGCCGAACCAGGCCACGGCCGTGGCTGGCTCGATGGAAGCGATACTGCCGCCCAGGGTCTTGACGATGATAGGCTCTCCGGTCAGACGATCTTTCTCGTGGACTTCGAGGTCTTTCTGGGTCCGTGCCGCCACGCCCATGGCACAGTGCGAGCAGCAACCCCAGGTGTGGAGCCCATCAGCTTTCACAAGAGCCCCATCTTCGGGATAGACCGCCCGGTCACAGAACCCGCAGCGCCACGTCAATTCATTGGTCTGTAGTGTCTGCCACGCGACGATGCTGCCGCCGGAGTTCTGCCGCTCTTTCAAGGCCGATTCGCGATCGGCGAACGCCTTGATGAAGTGGTGGCCGGTCTTCTCTTCCAGGCCATACAGGTAGACAGCATCGACCGCAGGCACGCTCTTTCCCGCGGCGTAATCGGTGACGGAGACGTTCTTCTCGAAGCCTGCCTTGTCCTGCGTGAGGCAGGAATACATGATGAAGTAGCAGTGCGGTCCGCACAGGCCCACATCGCCCTTGTCGCTCTTGACGGTGACCCGTGTGTTCGCGGGAATATCCCTGTCGCACATGAAGCACACGCTCCCCTTCGCCCGGCTGTCCGGCTTGACCGGTTCCCAACGCACCAGCGTCGGCGCCAGGGCCTTCTCGGCGAACTCGAATTTCAATTCCCGCCACTTGTTCAGAATCGTGTAGCGGGAGATGTAGCCTTCATGGCGCCAAAGTTCCTTGCCCGTGGCGTCCAGAAACACTTGGGTCGGAATGAGTTTGATGTCGTATTGCTTGGCCAGCGGCAGGTTTTCCTTCACGCTGACGTCGATGAAATCAACCTGCAATTTGCCGGCCAGTTCCTGCTTCATGCCTTCAAGCACGGGCCACATCAGCTTGCAGGGGATGCACTCCTTTGCGCCCAGATCAATCAGTCGCGGCAGCCCCGTCGGAACGGCTCCCTCAGCGGCAAGCGGCTGGGGACAGATCAGAAGAGTCACTGCCAGCGAAGCAATCAGAGTTACGGCAGATGTCATTCGGCGAATCATGTTCAGGCTCCTTTATTTACGGTGACAGATCCCACTGCCAGCGAGTCGTGTCCGACGCTCAGGGCTTTGCCGTCGCATTCAGGTCAAATCCGAGTTCCTTCCACTTGGCCAGGATGTCTTCCTTGGAAATGAACCCTTCGTGTCTGAATCGTTCCTTGCCAGTCGAATCGTAGAAGATCTGTGTCGGGATTATCTTAATGTTGTACGGCTTGCCGGCGTCGGGGTTCACCCAGACGTCGATGAACTCGACCGCAAGCCGTCCGGCATACTCCTGCTTCAGTTCTTCCAGAATCGGCGCCATCTTTTTGCAAGGAATGCATTTGCCTGCACCCAGATCCACGAGCCGGGGTAGTCCGCTCGGGTTGGGCAAGGCGGTCGGCAACGCCGTCTCTGCCTGGCGCGGCTGCTCAGGCGCCGTGGCCGACGAACCGGCGAGTTTCGGGTAGATGATTGCCGCGCCGGCGACGAGCAGGACCACGACGACAGCAACCATGATTGAGCGACTCATGCGAGTTCCTTCCGTAATCCAGCGATGCCACACTAGACGCGACAACCACCACAGCACTGCAAAACCGGCCAGAATCAGCAGCCCGGTGCTTCGACTGCTGCTCCCGCCTCCGTCTCCACTGCCATTGCAGGTGCATTGCGCCAGGGTGACTAACCAGTTCATCACTGCCACCGCCTTTTGGGACGATCATCGGCAGCACCTGGGTGCGGGCGCGACGGAAGCCGTCGGATCGTCCCGTCGCTCGGTCTGGCCGGTCAGAGCCGCAGCGCCAGCCGCCGCCGCTCTGGCAACCCGGTCTTCAGTTGCCGGCGACTTGCCTTTCTCCATGCCCAGGTCCGCGAGTTGCAGATGCTGGAAGCTGCGGATTCCTGCCTGCTCCAGGCAACTCTTGGCACAGTTCAGACGACAACCGTCGATTGCCAGGATTCGGGCGGCCGCTTCCGTGCTCTTTAAAATGCCGCTGACACGGCCGCCAATCCCAGCCAGGCAAAACATCTTGCCCTGGCCCGTACGGGTCATGACACGCGCCGCCTGGTCGGCAATCTCGCCCACATCGGCAGCACCGGAACAGGCAAAGATCAAGCTGGGAGCGGCACTACAACTGCATGCATTTGTATCACTCATCGAGAGTCTCCTGATGAAGGCACGGCATTACTTGAGCAATAGTTGGATCTCCGCGGCTGAGGGAACCTTGCCCACCACCTTGACCACGCCGTCGACCGTCAGTGCGGGCGTCATCATGACGCCGTACTTCATGATTTCATTGATGTCCGTGACCTTGCTCAGCTCATAATCGATTCCCAGTGCCTTGGCCGCGGCTTCTGTGTTCTCGGCCAGTTTCTTGCACTTGGCACACCCAGTTCCCAGAATCTGTAACTTCTTCATGACGACAGTCTCCTTTAGCCCCAGAACTTTCCGAAGATCATACCCGCGATGGTCGAGAGCACCACGACGAGCGTTACATAGACGACAGTCTTTCTCGTGCCCAGGACGCCCTGGATCACCAGCATGCTTGGAAGCGACAGCGACGGGCCGGCCAGAAGCAGCGACAGGGCCGGTCCCTTACCCATACCCGAGTCAAGCAGCCCCTGCACGATGGGCACTTCTGTCAGTGTCGCGAAGTACATGAACGCGCCGAAGATCGACGCAAAGAAATTGGTCCACAGCGGCCAGATAGCCCGCACTGGCGCCTCCCAAGCGCTCCCGATCAAACCGGAGACGTTCAGAAACGTCTCGGGCGTGCCCCCGACGAGCATCCGGACGTACTGGCTGGGAATCATCCCTTCGTGGCCCACGCGGCCCAGCAGGAACCCGGCGATCAGCACGCCGAAGAACAGTAGGGGTAGGATCTGCTTGGAGAACGTCCACGTCGAATTAAACCATTCGCCGGCCTCCCCCTTGTCGGTGGCGGTGATGACCGACAACCCGACCACCGCGGCGGCAAAGGGGATCATGACCATCAACCCATCCGTCGGCAGGAACAGCCCCAGAACGGCCGGTGCCACGGCCGCGGCTGCGACTTTCCACCAGACGATGCCGAACCAGAGTATCAGGATGAGCCCCAACCCGGCCGCGCAGGCGGACGTGATCGACCATCTCCACCGCCAGATCGTTGTGGAGATGCCTTCTTTGGGCGATTTGGCTTTGATGTCGCCGGCCTTCAGCGAGATTTCCTGGCCGGCAATGGGACCTTCGGTGATTCGGATGCGCAGCGTCGCATCGCTGGCGACGGCGGCTTCACTTTCAGCAACGACTGCTCCGGCAAAGGCTCGGCCGTCGTGTGTCGTGTAGGAAAACTCTCGCGGCGCGCCCCAGTTGGCAAAGACCAGAATGCCGACCAATGCGCCAAAGAACAGGGAATTCTGCCACAGTGGGCGCCGTGTTTCGGGTTCCGGCAGGATCATCTGAACTTTGACCTTGGCCTGTTCCTCTTTGCGGTAGATCAGGTGCATCGTCAGCCCGATGATCACGCTGAACGAAACAGCGCCGATGGCGCGGGCAATGCCCAGTTCCGCGCACATGATGCGGGCGGTCAGGACGATGGCCAGCACGCTGATGGCCGGGCCGGAGTAGAGGAATGCCACCGCTGGGCCAAGGCCCGCGCCCATGCGGTAGATGCCCATGAACAGGGGCAGGATGGTGCAGGAGCAGACGGCCAGGATCGTGCCCGAAACCGACGCCACGGCGTAGGCGACAAATTTGTTGGCTCGTGCCCCCATATATTTCATGACGGAGGCCTGACTCACGAACACGCCGATGGCCCCGGCAATGTAGAAGGCCGTGACCAGACAGAGCAGCACATGCTCGCGGGCGTACCATTTGGTCAGGTGCAGTGCTTCGTTGACCGCGCCATCGAAGCGCGGGTTGCCGGCCGGCAGGAAGAAAAACACAATGAAGACGGCCACGATGGCGGCCAGCTTCTTCCACTCCACCCATCGCTCCGCTGCCGCCTCCGAAGGCTCGGGCGGCTCCGATTGGGTTTCGATCGGTGCGGGCAACCCGACCTCCGCAGATGCGTGAGTTAGTGAGTCCATAATCACATTAAACTCCAAACATTACGCCTGTCGGCATATCCGGCAGGGCGGTCATCGCAGACAGCACAGGGCCTGGCGGTTAGCTTCGAGATCGGCCTCGATAACGCCCCGAACGCACTCGAACACGTTCAGAATGCAGGGCGTACGCAGACAATAGAACACCTTCAGTCCCTCTTTACGGCTGCGGACCACGCCGGCCGAGGAGAGCACCGACAAGTGCCGGGAGACGTTGGAACGTTCGGCCGCCACGCCGGTCACAATGTCGCAGACGCAAAGTTCGCCATCCCGCAATTGCTCGATAATGGCCATGCGGATGGGATCGGCGACGGCCTTCATCACCTTCGCCATTAGTTCAAAGCCCGACCCGGTCCCAGCCAGTGGTCCAGTCTTCTTCGCTGTGCGGAACGATTGTTGAGTTCGTGAATTCACACTCACATATTAATATAGTTGACGCTCCTCGGCAATAACAAAAGACCAAGAATTCCATTTTTATTTTTCTGGCGTCTGTACTCTTGTGGCGGATGCCTCAATGTCCACGGTGCTCCTCCTGTTGCACTGACGGAGAATGGATCAGCGCCCCGGACGCGCAACCGTTGATCTCTGGTTCCAGGGTTGTGTGATCGACCGACCACTCATGGGCCAGATGCTCCCGAATCCTCTTCAGCAGCGATTCGGCCTCGCCCAGGGGCATTTCGTTCAGCCGCACATGGGCCGTCATCAGCCTATAGCCCGAACTGAGTTCCCAGATATGCAAATGGTGCAGGTCGCGTACGGCGAATGTGCTTTGAATATCTTGTTGCAGTGCCTCCAGATCCAGGCCGGGCGGTGTGCCCTCCAGCAGAATGCGTGTTGTGTCGTGAAGAAGGCTCCAACTGCTGCGGAGGATGAGCACGACGACCAAGATCGACGCTGCCGGGTCCAGGTAGGGTCCAAACCGCCATCGAGAGAACGCGGCCGCCAGGACCACCACGACCGATGAGAGCGTATCCTGCATTAGGTGCAGGAAAGCTCCGCGCATGTTCAGGTCGCAATGGGCATGGCCCTTCAGCAGCAGCATCGAAGCCAGATTTGCCAGCAGGCCGATCACGGCCACCACCAACATCATGCCGCCCTTGATTGGCTCGGGATGAAACAGCCGCACGACGGCCTCTCGGCAGATGAGCGTAGAGACCACGAGCAAGGTCGCGCTGTTCAGCAATGCCGCCAGAACTTCCAGGCGTCCAAGGCCATAGGTGTGCTTGAGAGAAGGCGGACGACGGCCGAGAATGCGAGCCACCAGGGCCAGGGCCAGTGCCACCACATCGCTCAGGTTGTGCATCGCGTCAGAGAGTAGCGACAAGCTACCCGACAACACTCCACCCACGATCTCCACAAGGACGATCAGGGCGTTGAGGGCAACGGAAAAGGCAAGCTTGCGGTTCAAAGACCGATCCGCGTTGGGTGATGAGTCGCGAGGATGATCGTGCATGACTTCCGCCTTGTCACATCAGCAGGTTAAACAAGTAGCCGACGATCAGAATCCCCGTTGCCACGACACCGAAGAACGTAGCGATGAGCCGGGGTTTGAGAACCTTCCGCAAAATCACCGCTTCGGGCAGCGACAAACCGATTACGGTCATCATGAACGCCAGTACCGTGCCCAGGGCTGCGCCCTTGCCCAGCAGGGCCTGTACCACCGGAATGATCCCGGCGGCGTTGGAATACATCGGCACGCCCATGAGTACCGCCAACGGCACCGCCCACCAGGCGCTCTTACCCATGAACGACGCCATCAATCCCTCGGGCACGTATCCGTGAATACCCGCACCGACTGCGATACCGGCGACAACATATAACCACACCTTGCCGACGATCTCCTTGACGGAAACCCACCCGGCCGCGAGGCGGTCGGCCCAGGTCAGCCGCTCTTCCGCGGCCCTGCCCACCTTGGCCTCGTACACCCAGGGCTCAACGTGCTTCTCCATGCCGAGTTTGCCGATGATCCACCCGCTGACAATCGCCACGAGCTCGCCGGTCAGCAGGTAGACCAGCGCCACCTTCCAGCCGAACATGCCGAACAGCAGCGCCAGCGCCACTTCGTTGACCATCGGGG
>CAYSSA010000018.1:15039-18627 GCA_964433485.1 uncultured Tepidisphaeraceae bacterium
GGCACCGCCGAGCAGGAGCAGAACGGAGTGACGATCCCCAGCATGGCCGCCAGGATGTTTCCGGCGAACTGCCCGCGTCCGGCCAGCATTGCCCGCGTCCGCTGCGGTGAGAAGAAGGTGCGGATGATCCCCACACCGAACACCACCGCCACCAGGAGCATCATCACCTTCGGCGTCTCGAAGAGGAAGAACTTCAGTGCCTGGGCCATGCGGTTGTCGCAGTCGTAGTTCATCGCCCGGCAAGTGAGCCAGTCGGCCACCGGCTTGATGGCAACATAGATCCCCGCCCACACACCGGCCACCGCCAGTCCGATGAGCAGAGCGGTCCAAGCTGTTAGCTTGCGCGGTGGTTTGGCCGCATCGGCCGGCAGAGCTTGCGTGGGCGTTTCAGTGCTCATGGGGGCTGTTTGTCCTACGGCTTTATTTTCTGGAAGATCGCCGTGAGCTTCGCGCGATATGTCTCGGCCCAATTCGCTTCGACTTCGCCCAGTGGCTTGACGGGTACGAGATCTTTCACCTGGTCGGCCGACAATCCGGAGCCAGTCAGTGTCTGCACGGCGCCTGTGACCATCTTCTCAATCGCCGCGGCCGCTTCGCCATCCGTCAATCCGAACGAGCGGGCCAGTGATAGGAGTTCGGCGAACTGGAACCAGAAATAGGTCGGCCCCATGGCCGCCACCACCGCGTACGCTTCCAGCTTCTCCTCGGCAACCTCGGGGAATTCGCCGATCGCGCCGAAGATGTTAGCAATGTCCTGCCGCTCGGCCGGGTTCAGTCCGGCCGCAAAGCAGACCGGGTTGAAGCCGGCGCCGATGATCGAAGGCGCGTTGGGGATGACCCGCACAATCCGCTGGAACCCGCCGAGAAGTCCCGACAGTTTCGCGATCGTGAGTTTGGGTGCTAGCGACACCGCAATCGCGCCGGCCTTCAGGTTTCCCGCGATCTTCGGCAGCACCTCGCCCATCAGCGGCGGATGCACGGCGAGGAAAACCACATCCTGCGATGCCGCCAGCGCATTGTCCTGCGTCACTGTAATCTCGGGGTGACGCTCGTTAAGTTTGCCGAGCACCGCGGCGGCCGGGTCGCTCACGACGATCGTTGCAGGCAGCGCGCAGCCACGCTTGAGGCCGTCGAGAATGATCCCTGTGATCCTGCCACCACCCACGAATCCCACCGTCTTACTTGTCATATCGATCTCCTTTTCAAAGTTGACTGCACTGACTCACGCCGCGTGCCGCGTCTGGCCCGGCCGCAACACGCCATCTTCCATCTCCCACGCCAGATCGAACACATCGAGCGCGCGATGGTCATGCGTGACCACGATCACGCCCGAACCCTGCTCGTGGGCGACTCTCTTGAACAACTCCATCACCTGTCGTCCGCGTACGCTGTCGAGCGCGGCCGTTGGCTCGTCTGCAAGGATGAGGCTGGGCCGGTTGGCCAGCGCCCTGGCCACGGCGACACGCTGCTGCTGTCCGCCCGAGAGTTTGGAGGGCAGGTGTCCGGCCCGGTCGGCCACGCCGAGATAGTCGAGCAGTTCCATCGACCGTTTTCTGGCCGAACGCGGAGATTCATCGTTAATCTCCATCGCCAGTTGCACGTTCTCCATTGCGGTCAGGAACGGAATGAGGTTCGCTTTCTGGAAGACAAATCCGATGTGTTTGCGGCGGAAGCTTCGCACGTTGACCAGGAACCGATCGTCCTCGACGACGGGCCGGCCGCCGATGGAGATGCGTCCCTTGGTGGGCGAGACGATCAGGCCCACAGTCGTCAGCAGTGTTGACTTGCCGGCGCCACTGGGGCCGAGCAGCGCTACGAGCTGCCCTCGCTGGACTGCCAGTGACACATCGCGCACGGCCACGACTTCGGTGTTGCCGCTTCCGAAGACCTTGGTCAGGCCGGTTGCTTGGAGTGCGGGAGGTTGTGGTTCTTGTGCGGCCGTCATGCAAGCACCAGGTTGGGCTCGACCCGCAGCGCCTTGGCGATGCCCAGGACGCTGGAGAGCACGGAAATTACCAGGACGATCAACGCCAACCAGCAAAGGTCTTCGTTCACGATCACCACGCGCCGGGGAAAATTCGGGAAAATCCACTGCCCCGTCACGTAGGCGACGCCGTAGCCCAGTATACCCAGGAGCAGCGCCTGTTGGAGAATCAGGGACAGGATTACCGTATTGCGCGCCCCCATCAGCTTGAGCATGGCGATGTCATGGATCTTGTCGAGCGTCAGCGTATAGAGAATCAAAGCCATGATGATGGTCGAAACGATGACCAGAATCACGCGAAACAGGCCGAGCTGCCGGCGCGCCCGATCCACGTTTCCTCGCAGAAGAAGCTCTGTCTGTTGCTCGCGGGTGTGGACCGTGACATCCGGCCAGGAGCTGATCGTGGCGGCGACGGTCGCCGGATCGTATCCGGGAGCAACCCGGACCAGGATTGCACTGACCATGGATGTGCCCAGTGCCGGTATTCCTGATGCAGGCCCCTTGGCCCGGTCAGCCAAATTCGGCTGAACCTGCCCCAGATCATCGCTTTCCAGTCGGCTTACTCTCGCCGCACGCTCCACGCGAACTGCTTCGCCCGGCAGATCGAACTGGATGGCCTGTGCATCCCGCAGCGTGAAGAATGCCAGTCCGTCACCGGACGAAGAAACCATGTTGCGTGTCAGGCCGACGACAGTGTAGACATCCTTGCCCAGTTGAACGCGACCTCCCATCGGCAAACCCAGCGATTTATCTGCCACCATCTCGTAGTGGGCCGCGTCCAGGCTCCGCCCCGCGATGATGGGCAGCCAGTCTCCGCGGTCCTGCGGCCACGCCAGTCCCTGCAGTGTGAGTCGCAACGGCTTGCCGTCATGCACTCTCTGAACCGTGTGGGAAACAAATGCCCAGGCGCTGGCGACGCCGGGGACCGCTCGTGCCCGGTCCTCCAGATTACGCGGAATGCGCGACACTTCAGCAAACGGGCCGCGCGTGTTCTTCTGCACCAGCCACAGATCGGCGTCGAGACGATCCACCAGCAGCGTCGCATCCTCCACAAGCCCGCGGTAGATGCCGCCCATGCCCATCACCAGCATCAGCAACAGGCCAATGCCGAGCGTGGTCAGCACGAAGCGGCCATAGTTGTGACGAATATCTTTGAATGCCAGGTTCATGGAACACTCACCGCGCGGCCATCGCGCAAGGTCGCGTCGCCTGTTGGAACGATGACGGTCTCTCCCATCTTGAGTCCGCCAGTCACTTCAACCCAGTCAGAACCACGCAGGCCCAGTGTCACTCCACGCCATCGCGCCGTCCCTCCGTCGTTCACATAGACGCCGGCCTTGCGGTCTTTCCAGGCAATGGTCCGCAAAGGGATCGCCGGCACGCCGCTCTTGCTCGCGGTTTCGATCATCACTTCGGCACGCTGGCCCAGAGCCCATGATTTCGGTAGCTCGCTCAGGGTTACATCAACCAGAAACTCGCGGGTCTCGCGGTCAGTCTGGGGGGAAGTCCGCGTGACCGTGGCCGCGTAGGATTTCGTCGGACTCGATCGGAAGACCACCCGAGCCGGCTGGTTGACGGCTACGCTGTCGATGTTCGACTCATCG
>CAYSSA010000018.1:18649-24384 GCA_964433485.1 uncultured Tepidisphaeraceae bacterium
AGAGACCCAGAGCTGGTCGAGCGATGCAATCCGAAGCACTTCTCCGCCAGGAACCACAACATCGCCGATTTCCCGCGAACGACGCACCACCAGGCCATCGAAAGGCGCGCTGATCCGGGCATCAGCCAGTTTTTCCTGCTGGTAGCGCTGCGTCTGCTCGGCCGCGGATAGTTGCTTCTCCAACTCGATCTTGGATGCTCTGGCATGGGCCAGCTCGGCATTGGCGACCTTCAACTGCCGCAAGCTGCTGTCGCGTTCCTGCTCTGAGACGGCTTGGGCACGCACTTGAACAAGCCGGTCAAACTGAGTCTTTGCGTCGGCCGCCACGGCCTCGGCACGAACGATATCAGCGGCCGCACGCTCCAGACCCGCCTGCACAGCGGCAGTCTGAGCTTTGGCGACTTCCACCTGCTGACGCAGGTCGCCATCATCCAGGGAGATCAAGTGTTGTCCTCGACTGACGCGGTCTCCCTGGTCCACCTTGATTTCGGCAATCCGCCCGGAAATACGCGGGCTGACTGATGCGCTGACCCGGGCTTCCAGCGTGCCCGTCCCCAAGACCTCCGCTTTGATATCCCGCGGTCCCACGGGAAATGACTCCACTGGGACCGGGGCGAACATCACACGGTACACAACGAAGCCCGCGACGGCGGCAACCGCCAGTAGTCTGACCAGCATCCAGAGCAATCGCGAGGCCACTGATCCTTTGCGTGAATACATGGGGATTCCATTCGATAATTGCGTCGCTCAGGTGCGCATTGCGTTGACCTGCCGCGTTCATTTCTTGACATAGGACAACGCCTGTTGCGTATCTCGGAGTTCCGCCTCGATGACCTTCTGTACGCAGGAGAAGATGTTCAGAATGCAGGGTGCGCGCAGGCGATAATAAACCTTGAGCCCGTCCTTTCGGCTGCTCACCACGCCAGCCGAGGCGAGTACAGAGAGGTGCCGCGACACGTTGGACCGTTCGGCTCTCACACCCGCGACAATGTCGCAAACACATCGCTCGCCATCCTGCAATTGCTCAATGATCGCCAATCGGATCGGATCAGCGACGGCCTTCATGACTCTCGCCAGCAACACAAAACGAAGCGATGTCGCCGCTGACAAGTCGGAATCCAGTCCTGATGACAATAATTGATTATGTGAGTTCACGATCACATATTAACTTGATAGCCGGCTCTCCGCAACGTCATTTTACAAAAAATCGGATTATTTCCTTGCAGGACCAAAAAGCGCCGATATATTCAGGACAATAAGAGTTTTAACTCTTTTATTCGCTCATGCTCCTATCGCAGAAGTGCCAATACGCGATTTCCGGTGTGCTCCGCTTGGCGGCGTTGCCGCGAGACGGTTACTGCCGGATAGTGGATTTGCTGCAAGATACGGATGCACCTAGACATGCAGTCGCCAAGGTCTTCCAGGAACTGGTTCGTCATCGAATCTTGATGAGTGTACGGGGAACCCACGGAGGCTTTCGGCTGGCTGACAATGCGATGGCGAGACCGTTGATGGACATCTACGAAGCGGTCGAGGGGCCGTTCAGAAGCGAAATCGTCGTCGACCGAAGCCTGTGCCTTTGCGACCAGGCGTGTCCGCTGATCGACCTGATTCGTCCGATTGCAGCTCAGCTGGAGCAGATGCTTCGCACTACCCGCATACAAGACATTGTGGACCGATACCCGGTGCGCCAGCAGCCCTGTTGTCAGGGCAATTCCAGCATACCAGGAAACATTTCGTCGCATGAATCCACAGACCCCCAAGCAGGAGACTGACTATGGGCATGAACAGACGCGAGTTTGTACGCGCAGGCGGCCTGGTGGCCGCCGGGCTTGCGGCCGCGGGCGGCGTGGTGGTCAAAGACCGCCTGGCCAAACCGCCCAAGGATCCAGTTGGCAAGGGCACCATTCGCAGCCTGCCCGTGCTGAACAACATCAAGCCGCAACTAAACGATGATGTGCTGATTCGCATGCAGCGGGATCTCGTGGTGGCCATGAAGAAACCGGTGGAGCAGCGGCGATGGGTGATGGTGATCGACAGCCGCAAGTGCGTCGGTTGCAGCGCCTGTACGATTGGTTGCGTCGCCGAAAACAAGCTGCCTCCGGGAGTCGTCTATCGCCCGGTGGTCACGGAGGAACTCGGCGAGTTCCCCAACGTGCAACTACGCTTCACGCCCCGGCCCTGTATGCAGTGCGATGAGCCGCCCTGCGTGCCGGTCTGTCCGGTTAACGCGACGTGGAAGCGGCCCGACGGTATCGTGACCATCAATTACGATCGTTGTATCGGATGCCGCTATTGCCTGACCGCCTGTCCTTACGGCGCCCGCACCAGTGACTTCGGCGAATCCTACACGGACGAGGCTGGAGCACACGGCCAGGCTGCCGCCGCAACGCTGAACGCCGGCGCGCACACGTGGGAAGACCAGGACAGTCACGAATACGCCAAACATTGGAACCGCACGGGACACAAGTCGCCGGCGGGCAACGCACGCAAGTGCCACTTCTGCCTGCACAGGCTGGAAGTAGGCCAGTTGCCGATGTGTGCCACAACCTGCATCGGCCGAGCGACCTACTTTGGCGATAGCAATGATCCTGACAGCCTGGTGATGGAACTGATTACAAAGCACAACACTCAAATGCTGTTGCCCCACAAGGGAACCAAGCCGCGCGTCTTCTACATCGTCTAACCAACCGGCAGTTGTTCTGGCAGGAGCAAACCATGTCCACGATGACTTCAACAACAGGTTTTGCCTCCGGCGAAGATCGCCGGGGCCAGCGTTCGGGTAACCTGCTTCTCTGGATTGTCTGGGTATTACTGCTCGTTTCTGGGAGCATCGGCGTCTTTCAGCGCCTGACCCGGGGCCACCTTCCCGCAGGCTACGGTTCCTATGTGCCCTGGGGTCTGTGGGTGGCACTCTACTTCCATGGCATCGGCATCGCTGGAGGCGCGTTCGTCGCCGGCGCCGGTGGTTTTATTCTCGGGCTCAGGGGATTCGAGAGTAAGACGCTGCTCCGCACTGTGATCGTCCTGTCGCTGGCTGCCATCGCCCCCGCGTTCATGGCGGTGTGGTTTGATCTGGGCCATATGGAGCGATCGCAGAACATTTTTCTGTTCCCGAATTTCACGAGCATGATGGCGTTTAACGCCTGGATGTACGGCGCGTTCGCCATCGTCGCCGTCGCCTGTTGGTTGCTCAGCTATAAGGCCCAGTCTGAATGGCTAAAGCCACTGCTGTGTCTTGGGCTGTTGCTGTCGGTTCTGTTTCCCAGCCAGAGCGGCGCGTTCTTCGGTGTGGTTGACGCCAAGGCATTCTGGCACAGCGCGCTGTTGCCCATGCTCTTTCTGGCATCGGCGATCACGGCCGGCAGCGCCATGCTGCTGGTGGTACGGGCCATTGTCGGTCCCGGCGGCGATACTGCGGGTCACGAAGCCGCAATGCGGGCCCTGCGCATCGTGGCCCTAAGCGGCCTGACGGTCTATTTCGCCTTCGAGTTTGCCGAGTTTTCCATCGCCCTGTGGAACCCAGCCAGCCACGCCCCGGCTATCCGCCTGGTGCTGTTTGGACCCTACTGGTGGGTCTTCTGGATCATCCACGTTCTTGTCGGTGGCCTGATTCCGCTGGCGCTGTTCGCCATGGCTTCACGAAGTGCATGGACGATCGCCAGTTTCCTGGTTGCCGTGACCTTCGTAGCCACGCGCCTCAATGTGCTGGTGCCCGGGCAGGCGGTGGGCGAGATTCGCGGATTGCAGGAGGCCTTTAACCATCCCAGGCTCACCTACATCTACCACGCGACTGCCATGGAGTATTTGGTCGGGCTGTTTCTCGTCGCCGTCGGTATGGCGGTGTTCTACGTCGGTCAGCGCATCAGCGCTGCCAAGGCTGCTCATTCAAACTGAACCGATAGCCCAAGAGGTGACACATGTCTGCCGATAACACAACCAACCTGAAGAGCCGTCGTCAGTTTCTTGCCGGTGGTGCCATGTTGGGAACGGGTCTTGTCGGCCCGGCCCTGGCCAATGACTCCGCACCGACCAATGCCGTCCTCATTGGCGATCGCCCGGACGGATCGTATGACCTGGTCGATCCCTCAAACACGATCTACTCTGCCTGCCTTCAGTGCAATACGGGTTGCGGAATCAAGTGTAAACTCCAGAACGGGGTTGTCACCAAGATCGACGGCAACCCCTATACGCCATGGACCCTGTTGCCGCATCTTCCCTATGCCACTTCACTTGATGACGCCGCTCCCGTTGACGGGGCCATCTGCCCCAAGGGCCAGGCCGGACTCCAGACGGCGTACGATCCTTATCGCCTTCGTAAGGTGCTCAAGCGCGCCGGCAAGCGCGGCGAGAACAAGTGGGTCAGCATTCCCTTTGAACAGGCGATCAAGGAAATCTGCGACGGCGGGACACTCTTTAAGAGCATTCCCGGTGAAGAGGCCCGGAACGTCGAGGGGATCAAGTCGCTCATGACCCTTAACGATCCCAAGGTTGCCAAGGAGATGGACGCGGATGTGAAGGCGATCTGGGATGAGAAAGACAAGGATAAGAAGAAAGCTCTCGTCGAGGCGTTCAAGGTCAAGCACAAGGACCACCTCGACAAGCTGATTGACCCGAATCACCCCGACTTCGGCCCGAAGAACAATCAGATTGTCGTGGCATGGGGCCGGCTCAAGGATGGCCGTGGCGATTTCTACAAGCGCTTCGCCGCCGCAATGGGCACGACCAACGCCCACGGGCATACCACCGTCTGCCAAGGCTCGCTCTACTTCACTTGCAAGGCGATCAGCGAGCAGTATGTGGGCGGAAAATTCACCGATGGCCAGAAGTTCTACTGGATGGCGGACACCGAGAACTCCAAGTTCATTCTCTTTGTTGGGGCCAACCTCTTCGAGGCTAACTACGGCCCGCCGAATCGTACAGTGCGCCTCACCGGCAACCTGGTCAGTGGCTATACCAAGATTGCCGTGGTTGATCCTCGCTTCAGCAAACTGGCCAGCAAGGCATGGAAGTGGCTTCCGCTCAAGCCCGGCACGGACGCCGCACTAGCCCTGGGCATCATCCGCTGGATACTCGAAGAGAAACGTTACGACGCCAAATTCCTTGCCAATGCCAACAAGGCGGCCGCGGTCGCCAATGGTGAGAGCAGTTGGTGCAATGCCACCTGGCTGGTGGCGTGCAAGGACGGCAAGCCGGGCAAGTTCGTGCGTGCGGCCGACGTGAAGATCAACGGCGCACCTGTCACCCAGCCCGTCAAACGGGCCACCGCCGATGGCAAGGAATTTGAAGAGAAGTTCCTGCTGACGATGGTCAACGGCCAATTGACCCCGGTCGATCCCAACGATGAAGGCACCCCCGTCGTTGGCGACCTGTTTGTGGACACGACTTTGCCCGACGGCACCGCAGTCAAGAGCGGTCTCCAGGTTCTCCTGGAGTCAGCCCGGGAGAAGACCGTGGCCGAGTGGGCGGCCATCGCTGATGTGAAGGAAGCCGATCTGGTGGCCGTGGCCCGGGAGTTGACCAGCCACGGCAAGATGGCCGGGGTCGATGTGCATCGCGGCCCGGCACAGCACACCAATGGTTTTTACAACATCCTGTCGTGGATGACCATCAACATGCTCCTGGGCAACTTCGACGCCAAGGGGGGTATGATCAAAGCCACCACCTGGGACACCATGGGCAAGGGAAAGCTCTTCGACCTCAAGGCCCATCCCGGCAAGGTTACAGCCTTTGGC
>CAYSSA010000018.1:24399-29848 GCA_964433485.1 uncultured Tepidisphaeraceae bacterium
ACGGGCTGGACTATGAGAAGACCACGATTTTCGCCGGCTATCCGGCCAAGCGGAACTGGTACCCACTCTCCAGCGATATCTACGAGGAGATCATTCCCTCCATCGGCGACCAGTATCCCTATCCGGTCAAAGTGCTCTTCACCTACATGGGCGCGCCGAATTACGCTCTGCCGGCCGGGCACACCAACACAGAGATCCTCTGCGATCTCAACAAGGTGCCCCTCTACATCGCCAACGATCGTGATCGGCGAGACCTCCATGTACGCCGACTACATCTTCCCGGACCTGAGCTACCTGGAACGATGGGAGTTTGGCGGCAGCCATCCCTGCATCGCCCAAAAGGTGCAGCCGGTGCGCCAACCCGTCATTGCCCCGATCACCGAGGAAGTGACCGTCTATGCACAGAAGATGCCGATGAGTCTTGAAGCGATGATACTTGGTATTGCCGAGTACGCCAAACTCCCCGGTTTCGGCGACGATGGCCTTGGCAAGGGCCTTGCTCTCAAGCACCCGGATGATCTGTTCATTCGCGCCTGCGCTAATCTGGCCTTTGGCGAGAAGCCCGATGGCGCGCAGAGCTTGCCCGACGCGTCGGCGCGGGAAATGGCAATATTCGCCAACGCACGCAAGCACCTGCCCAAGAGTGTCTTCGATGCCGACCGCTGGAAAGCCCTGGCAGGAGAAAAGAACTGGCCGAAAGTCGTCTACATGCTCGCCCGTGGCGGACGCTTCGACGACCACGAGAAGGGTTACAAGGGCACAAGAGCAGCGAATCCCTACGCGGCGTTGCTGAACCTCTACCAGGAGAAAACAGCGTCCACCATCCACGCCGGCACGGGCAAACACCACCCCGGCATTGCAACCTATATGCCGATTCGAGATTTCGTGGGTAAGGAGCCCGATGAACAGCGCAAGGGGCACGATTTGCAGATGATCACCCACCGCGTCATCAGCATGACCAAGAGCCGGACGATCGCTGATCCGTGGCTCAGCGCCCTGACGCCCGAGAATGGAGTGCTGATCAATCCGACGGATGCGGACAAACTTGGGATCAAGAATGGCCAGATGGTGCGGGTGGTCAGTGCCACGAACCTGAAAGGCGAATACCCCCTGGGCAACGGCAGGAGCAAACCGATGGTCGGCAAAGCGGTGCTGACACAGACAGTGCGCCCCGGCGTGATCAGCTTTGCCCTGGGTTTTGGTCACTGGGCCACCGGGTCCAACGATGTGGTCATCGATGGCCAGACGATCAAGGGGGAGGAACGCCGCACTCGGGGCATCCATGCCAACGCGGCCATGTGGACTGACCCGACCGTGAAGAACACATGCATGTTTGACCCCGTTGGTGGAAGCGTTAGTTTCTACGACACCCACGTGAAGTTGGAGCTGGTTCCAATGTGATCACGGCATGCCGATTCCGCTGTTAAGGAAAGAACAATGGCCAAGAAGAAAGTGACCGGGAAACTCCCCTCGACGTTCAAGGCATTTATCGCCCGCTTCCCTGCTCTGGGGCAGGCACACGAGGACATCGCCAAGGCGGTTGACAAGATCGGCCCGCTCGATGCCAAGACCTGCTCGCTGATCAAGATGGGTCTGGCAATCGGAGCCGGATTGGAGTCGGCCACCCGGAGCCATGTGCGCCGGGCCCTGGAAGCCGGCGCCACCGAGATCGAAATCGAGCAAGCCGTCATGCTCGCGATGAACACCTGTGGTTTTCCAAGAACTGTCGCGGCATGGTCTTGGGCACGCCAGCAGATCGAGCGAAAGGACTGAGCCGGGTTATGAAGGATGGCCTTGGCCGACAAGTTCGATACCTGCGATTGTCGCTGACACCAGCATGCTCCATGCGCTGTGTCTACTGCCGCCCGGCCGCATACACGGGCGGCAACGACGGATTGCTGTCTCCCGCCGAGATCCGAATGCTCGTGGGGCATCTTGTCCAGAGGCACGGTCTCAAGAAGGTGCGTCTCACCGGTGGCGAGCCAACCGCAAGGTCCGATCTGCTCGATATCGTCCGACGGCTTCATTCGGCTCTGGAGCTGAGCGACCTGGCCATGACCACCAACGGACTGACTCTTGCACGGGATGCGGCCGCACTGGTTGACGCAGGATTGTCGCGCGTGAATGTCAGCCTGGACTCGCTGAACGTCCAATGCTTCAGCGACATGACTGGCGTTGCCGGCCTGCACCGTGTGCTTGCCGGCATCGAAGCAGCCCGCAAAGCGGGGCTCTCGCCGGTGAAACTCAATACCGTGGTCGTGCGCGGCGCCAACGATGCGGAACTGGGCGACCTGGTGCGTTTTGCGGCTCTTGAAGGATTGGAGATTCGTTTCATCGAACTGATGCCCATGGGACCGTTGGCCGGCCAGTGGCAGCGTCGGTTTGTGCCTGAGAGTGAAATGCGGGATCGCATGGGCGATACGGTACTACGCTGGGAAGCCCTTCCCTATGAGGGGGGGGCCGCCCGGCGCTACCGCGCTCATCTGAAAAACAGTGTCGCCACGGTGGGATTCATCACCGCGATGAGCTGCAATTTCTGCGCTCATTGCGACCGTATCCGCATCGCCGCCGACGGATCGTACTACCCATGCCTGATGGACACGCCCACGGGCAACATTCTCCCGGCGCTTCGCCCCGCCTTCGATCCGGCCGGCCTTGATCGCATTCTCGCTAACGGCCTCAGTGTCAAGTCCGCCGAGCACCCGGCCACGGGAGTCGCAGTAATGACTGCGTTGGGAGGCTGACCGCCAGGCGATCGAGCCCCAGTGAACCCACGATGCAAACTGTGCCCGTCTATATTTTCGCAGGCGGCCGAAGCAGTCGTTTCGGCTCCGACAAAGCCAGAGCAGTTCTGGCCGGGCGACCGCTGATTGTTCGTGTGGCCGAGCTGGCTAGGCCCTGTGCATCCAGCATCACTGTCGTTGCCGATCGCGCTGGCAAATATGACGACCTCGGCCTGCGGACAATACCCGATCTCGATCCCGGCAAAGGCCCGATGAGCGGTCTCCAGACTGCACTCCACGATTGCCCCACACCCGGTTGGATCGCTGCTATCTCCTGCGATCTGGCCGGCTTGAAAACCGCGTGGCTGACGGCTTTGCTCTTGCTTCGCTCCGATGGTCCCGTTGCCATTGCATTCAAAGGAGAACGATGGGAGCCGCTGCTGGCACTGTACCACACAAACCTGCGCGAGGCGGTGGACCGACGGATGGCGTCAGGCCAGCAGGCGATGCATCGTTTGCTGGATGATCACAACGCCATCTCTGAACCATTGCCCGCCGACTGGCCCCCCGTGTGTCAGGTGAATACGCCAGATGATCTGGATAAGCTGTCGGGCATGAGTGTCCCGGTATTGACGATTCTTCTCTTTGGCCAGTTGGCGGAAAGGGCGGGCGCCCGGCAGATTTGCGTCAACCTTCCCGGCGGAAACCCGACGTGCGCCGACCTTCGCAAGGCGATTGCCGCCACCGAGCCTCGCTTGGCCCCGCTGCTGCCCGTCTGCCGATTTGCAGTGAACCAGGCTTTCGCTCCCGAGGACCGGCTTCTTAAGTACACGGACGAGATCGCCCTGATCGGTATGGTCTCTGGAGGATGACCGCGCATGCTCGTTGAAGTGAACATCGCTGATGGTCCTTTAGCACCCGGACAACCGCTGGTTTGTCGGGGTGCCGGCGCGATCCTACTGTTTGAAGGCATCGTCCGCCCCTTGGAGGATGGCAAACCGATTGCGGGGCTTCGTTACGAGGTGTATGAACCCATGGCCCAATCCGTCCTAACGCAGCTCTCCCAGGAGCTGCTGCAAAGACACGAGTTGGTGGCCATCCGAGTGCAGCACAGCCGCGGCCATGTGCCCGTTGGCCAGTGTGCCTTCCGCCTGCAACTCGCCTCAAACCACCGGAAGGAAGGCCTCGCTGCTTTGGATGAGTTCATTGACCGCCTCAAGCAGGATGTACCGATCTGGAAGACACCCGTGCCGCTAGCGGGAGGCCGACCATGAAGAGTCCGACCGAAGCGCTCACGCCGCATCAGGCCGTCGCCTTGATGGTCGATCGCATCACGCCCGTCGGTCAGGAAGACCTCGCCTGGCATCTGGCTACCCATAGAGTGCTGTCACGTCCTGTCTTCAGTGACCGTGATAGTCCCCCGGCCGATGTCAGTGCCATGGACGGATATGCGATTCGTCTGCAAGATGCTTGCGGCAGGATTGAGGTCGCCGGGGAAATCCTGCCGGGTGAGTTAGCGCCCCAACTACCTGCCCGCAAGGCGATGAGGATCGTCACTGGGGCCTTGGTTCCCATTGGTGCTGACGCGGTCGTTCGTCGCGAGGATATCATCGTCGAGAAGGAAGATGCCATTGAGATTTCTCCCGACGCCACACCTTCGGAAGGTGACAACATTCGGCGCCGGGGGGAAAATGTGCCGGCGGGAACCGAAGTGCTTCCCTCGGGCACGCTCCTCGGGCCAGCCGCACTCTCAGCCGTTGCCGCATTTGGTGCATTCCGCCTCCAGGTCCAGCGGCGTATCCGTCTCGGCATTCTCGTTACCGGTAGCGAACTGCACCCCGTGGAATCCTCCCCGCAACCCTGGCAAATCCGCGACAGCAACGGCCCGCAACTTGCATCGCTGGCCGCCGCTTGTCCGTGGATCGAACTGATCCACTGTCGGAATGTCATCGACGTCGAGTCTCGCCTCAAGGAGCAACTTGTGGCCCTGCTGCAGCAGTGCGATGCAATCCTGCTGACCGGCGGTGTGTCGATGGGCAGCCACGATTTCGTGCCTTCGGTGGTGCGGTCGCTCGGAGCCACCGTCCTTTTTCATCGCTTGCCGATCCGCCCCGGCAAGCCGATTCTGGGTGCCATTAGTCCCACTGGCCAGCCGATCATCGCCCTGCCGGGCAATCCGGTGTCTGTCCTGACGACTGCTTGTCGCTTCGCCGGTCCCGTATTGCGCAAGTTGGCTGGCATGCGCGAACCGCTGCCACCTCGCCCGATGGTGCTGCTGGACAAATCGCCTTCACCCCTCGCATCATGGCGGTTTGCGGCGATTCGTATGGCAACTGACGGTCGGGCGAGACTCTTGCCCAACCGTGGCTCCGCCGACATCGCGGGCATCGCGCAGAGCGATGGCTTCGTCGAAATTCCGCCCGATGTTACCGGTGAAGGCCCGTATACACTGTGGCGATGGGAGTGGTGATATGCAACGCGGCAAGTCGGACAAGCTCAGCCATATGGATGCCGCCGGGCGTGCCACGATGGTCGATGTCGGTGACAAAAATCCCACGGCCCGCCGCGCCGTTGCCGAGGGGCGTGTGCGGATTTCTGCGAAGCTGGCGGCTGCTATCGCCGCCAATCAACTCGCCAAGGGCAACCTGCTTGAGGTGGCACGCCTGGCAGGAATCCAGGCGGCCAAGCGAACCGACGAACTGATCCCCCTCTGCCACACCCTGCCA
>CAYSSA010000018.1:29903-30654 GCA_964433485.1 uncultured Tepidisphaeraceae bacterium
GGCGGAGGTGCGCACCTTCGCCAAGACCGGCGTCGAAATGGAAG
Source organism: uncultured Tepidisphaeraceae bacterium (assembly GCA_964433485.1). Taxonomy (GTDB): domain Bacteria; phylum Planctomycetota; class Phycisphaerae; order Tepidisphaerales; family Tepidisphaeraceae; genus JANYKD01. The sequence goes on from CAYSSA010000018.1 coordinate 29,948, forward strand.
CCCTCACCGCCGTCGCCGTCGCGGCTCTCACGGTCATCGATATGGGCAAAGCCATCGACCGGACCATGGTGATCGAGGGCATCCGCGTGATCGAGAAGACGGGCGGGCGCAGCGGCGACTGGCATGCCGACCCGGCAAAGGAAGGCAAATGCCCATGACCGCCGCCATCCTCACCATCAGTGACCGGTGCTCGACCGGATTTGCCCAGGATACATCCGGCCCCGCCCTGACAGAGATCCTTACCAGCAAACTCGGCATGATCGTGGTGGCCACCGCGTGCGTACCGGACGAATTGACTCGCATCGGCACGCAGTTGCGGCAATGGGCTGTCGATTCGCCGCGCCCCAACCTCATTCTCACCACGGGCGGCACCGGCCTGTCGCCGCGCGACATTACCCCGGAAGCCACCGCTTCGATTCTCGAACGCCGCCATCCACAGTTGCTGGAACTCGCCCGCCTGCGCTGCCTCGCCCACTCGCCGCGGGCCTATCTCTCCCGCGGCGAGGCCGGCACGCTCGCCCAAACGCTGATCATCAATCTTCCCGGTTCTCGCAAGGGTGCCGCCGAATTTCTCGATGCCCTGGCTGATGTGTTGCCCCATGCCCTGAGCATTCTCGCCGATACCGATACCGAACACTCTCGCCCTTTTACCGCTTCCGCCAGGCTCAATCAATAAGCAACAGTTTCAGTGCCCAGGGCAATCGCAT
>CAYSSA010000019.1:0-3543 GCA_964433485.1 uncultured Tepidisphaeraceae bacterium
GCAGCCTCCGCTGCAACAACGTTTTTGACCGGGTGCCCGACAGTTGCTGCGGCCCGATCGTGGCGGTACTCCGCCACTTTGGAGTGCGGTGGCACGACACCGCTCTGGCTCGAACGCCACATCTGTACCTGACGCTGTCCGGCGTTGAAATCCAAAGCGGCCTCCTGCGGCCGCACCCCCAAACATCCCCTCGCCCCTATGACAGGCTGAATATCCTGCCCAGGCGCTCCCCTGCCTCCTGCCGGCGGTCGTTGTTCTCGTCATGGCTGCGCCCGCTGAGCCGCCGCTATTCAAACGCCACCGCATCGCCACCAACATCGCGCTTCCGAACCACACCCGAGCCATTGGCTCGCCGCGTTCTGCGTGACCGATCGAAGACCCTTCACGCAATGCACTCGTGGTTCTCAACTATTTGCCTGAGGTTCGCGCAACGCCTAATATCGTCAAATTGGTCGGTACTCGGAAGATACAATGATCCACACCGCCTGGTCGTGTCTGCGCGTGAGGTTCGGACATTGTTGGTACCGGTGTCGATGTTCTGGGTGATGGTTCAATTGGTGTACACGATTGCATCCCTTGCCCTGCCCAATCAACACGGGAACTACTGTCGTCGACCTCGATCGGCGCCCGATGGCCGGAGTTCAGGCTGCGGATCTTCCTGACTGAACTTGATGAAAGGAAGCGGATATGAAGCAGGTGTTACTCAGCAGGAAGTCAATTCTAATGTCGGCGGTGGGGATTCTCGTGGGAATCGCGGCGTCCGCCGGTGCGGCGGTAAGCAAGCCGAACATCTTGCACATTGTCGCCGACGACCTGGGGTGGAAGGATGTGGGCTTCAACGGCTGCACAGACATCAAGACGCCGAATATCGACAAGCTCGCCGCACAGGGCGCGAAGCTTACCCAGTTCTACGTTCAGCCGATGTGTACGCCGACGCGGGCCGCTTTGATGACCGGGCGCTACCCGTTCCGTTATGGCCTGCAGACGGCGGTCATTCCCTCCGTCTCCGCGTATGGGCTGGACACCGGCGAGTGGCTCATGCCGCAGTGCCTCAAGGAGGCGGGATATAAGACGGCAATCATCGGCAAGTGGCACCTCGGACACGCCGACAAGAAATGGTGGCCGAAGCAGCGAGGCTTTGATTATCAGTACGGCGCGATGATCGGCGAGTTGGACTACTTCACCCACGACGAGCACGGTGTACTGGACTGGTTCCGAGACAATGAACCGGTAAAGGAAGAAGGCTACACGACCACGCTCCTCGGCAAGGACGCCGCCAGGCTTATCGAGGCGCACGACGTCTCCACGCCACTGTATCTTTATCTTGCCTTCAACGCCCCGCACACGCCATACCAGGCACCCAAGGAGTATGTGGACCGTTATCCCAACATCGCGGACCCCACGCGCCGCACCTATGCCGCCATGGTCGCCTGCCTCGACGATGAGATCGGCCGCGTCGTGGCCGCACTCGACAACAAGAAGATGCGCGACAACACGCTGATTCTCTTTCACAGCGACAACGGCGGTACGCGCAACGCCATGTTCGCCGGCGTCATGGCCGACATGTCAAAGGTGACCATTCCCTGCGACAACGGCCCATACCGCGAGGGCAAAGGGACGCTCTTCGAGGGCGCCACGCGCGTGTGCGCCCTGGCCAACTGGCCCGGCCGCATCAAACCGGGGACAGTGGATGGCCTCATCCATGCCGTGGACCTCTATCCGACGCTCGCCACTCTGGCTGGGGCCTCGACCGCGAAGTGCAAACCACTCGACGGCCTGAACGTCTGGGACGCCATGGCCGAAGGCAAGCCCTCCCCACGCACGGAGATCGTCTACAACATCGAGCCGTTCAGGGGCGCGGTGCGGCAGGGCGATTGGAAGCTCATCTGGCGAACGCTGCTTCCGTCGAGTGTCGACCTGTACAACCTCGCGCAGGATCCGGGCGAGAAGCACAATCTTGCTGCAAACAACCCCGATAAGGTCGCCGCTCTTCAGAAGCGCCTCGACACCTTGGCAAGCCAAGCCGCCAAACCGCTGTTTCTCGTCGACCAGTTCAAGGTTGTCATGAAGAACATGCAGGGCGAGCCGGTCATGCCCACCGATGAAGGCTTCGGCGCGGACGCCAACCCCTGATTATCGTCCCGTATGTCAATCGATGATATCCCCGGAACATGGATGGACCAGCCACGCTCCGCAACCAACCTCAAGCGTCCGTGGCCCCTGCCCGCAAACCGACGCCTTTGGCTCATGCAGGCTTCCGAGCGCTTACAGAATGTTTCGGATCACTTCCGGATCATCTGCATACAGAAACACTCCGCACTTCGCCATGGTTGATTTCCGATACCGTCAGAGGTGTGCTCACGCAGGTATCACTTGAGCGCGCCGGTGAAGACGGCCAGCGCGCGTTGACGCGCGGCGGCGTGATCCACGATCGGGGCGGGATAGTCAACCCCGATCCGACACCCCGCCTGCTCCTGCAACAGCGGCGACATTTCGTGCGGAGCGTGGATGAACTCATCCGGAACTTTCGCCAGTTCAGGGCAATACCGGCGGATGAACTCCCCACGCGGGTCGCACGCCCGGCTCTGGTTCACGGGATTGAAAATGCGGAACCACGGCTGCGCATCCGTGCCGCACCCGGCCGACCATTGCCATCCGCCGTTGTTCTGCGCCGTCTCTCCATCAACCAGGTTTCGCATGAACCACCGCTCGCCCAGGCGATAGTCGATCAGCAAGTCCTTGGTGAGAAACATGGCCACAATCATCCGCAGACGGTTGTGCATCCAGCCGGTGCGACTCAGTTGACGCATGGCGGCATCGACAATCGGAAATCCCGTCCGGCCGGCCATCCAATTCTCCAGGTCTTCCCCGCTTTCGCGCCAGCGAACGGCCTGCCATTTCTCTTTGAACGGCTGTGATTCCACATGCGGAAAGTTGAACAGAATCTGCTGGTAGAACTCGCGCCAGACCAGTTCGCCAATCCAGGCGTCGGCCCCCTCGCTCCAGGTCTTACCGCCATCTTGCCTGGCCTGCCGGGCCGCTCGAAGGCACTGCCGCGGCGATAAAGTGCCATGGCGCAAATGCGGGCTTAGCCGACTGGTTGAATCCGCAAGCGCGGGCAAATTGCGGTCTTGCTTGTACCGCCGCAACGCCCCGGCGCAAAACCTCCGCAACTGCGCCTGTCCGGCCGACTCGCCGGAGGCGATCTCCACTTGATGCGCCGAAGCGAAACCCAGTTTCCCGGCCGTCGGCAGATCAATGACATTGAGATGGCCGCTCTCGCGCGGCCGGGCGGAAGGCGCCTTGGCGAATCGAAGTTCCGGCATCGCCAGCACCGGCGGCCCCCAGGCGTCGTTGATGCCCGCCAACGCCTTCTCCCATGCCCTGCGGTAGGGTGTGAACACCGTAAACGGCTCGCCTCTGGAAGCCGTCAGCAGTTCCTGTTCCTCAAATATCACCTGGTCCTTGAAACCCCTGACCAGCACTCCGGCGCCGCCCAGCACCCGCTCGACTTCGACATCCCGCTCGACCGCGCCGGGGGCA
>CAYSSA010000019.1:3568-22626 GCA_964433485.1 uncultured Tepidisphaeraceae bacterium
TGGCTCCGCTGCGGCGAGCCAGTTCCGCCAACTGTTCGACCGGCCGCCCACGCAGGCATGTGAGCCCCCCGCCCGCTTTCCGCAGACCGGCGTCCAGTTCCTGCAGGCACCCCAGCATGAACTGAACAATGGGCCCGCCGCAATCGGGATGGCCGAGAATGGCATCATCAAACACAAACACGGGCAATATGCCATCCGTAGTATCGGAAGCGGCCTGATACAACGCCGTATTGTCGTTCAAACGAAGATCGCGGCGGAACCAGACAATGGTGGACATGGGAGCATTGTAGCCCGCGAGAGATCAAGACCGCCACGTCACGGCTTGCCGACATCCGGACCATATCGCTGCGCGGCTTCCGTCCTGATCCGATCGACAATGGTCTGGAAGTGCTCGGCGGGGAGGATCCACTCGCCGTCATCGCAGGGATGCACGATCTTCAATATCTTTCGCCTCCCGCCAAACTCTGGTTTGAGGGAAATCTGCATGTGGAAGCCTTCGGCGACTTCTTCCGCCTGAGGCACGGGGATTGGCGTCGGTGCCGATCCCGCAAATTCAGGAAGCGGCGACAGCCAGGGCGTCACGACGCCATTCTCAAGTCCGATGTCAAAGTGCCGCCGAGTCATGTCGGCCAGGGAGAGCCTTGACTTGCCGCCGGTAAACCACTTGCCCCTGACCATTTCCGCCGCCCTCAAGGCGGTAGCTTTATCCCGGATATCCAGTTGCCTCAATGTCGCGTTCAGGTTCTTTGTCACCGCATCATTGAAACGATGCTCATGGTCTTCCAGGGAAACCAGCCCGATCTGACAACCCAGCGCATTGGAGACATTGTCCTCCCATGAGAACGCCGAAGGATCCTCAGGGAAAAAGAACGTCGATCGCCAGCCATACCAGGTGGCAATCTCATGCCAGGTCGCGACGTAATAGGCGAATCTGGCCGCGTCATGGTTTACAATGCTTCTGGTCGCCTCGTCCACGCGAGATTGGGCGTTCCACCCTTCGGGGTATTGGATACTGACCTTGAAAAGAGTCTGATCCGTGCGGAACTCGTAGCAGGTCCTGCCGATCCTGATGGCCTTCAGGCTCTTCTCGGCGATATCCCGAGTCCAGTCAGCGCTGCTTCGCACATGATCGATGTCGATGTGGCCGGCCTTGCTTGTGTAGGCGATGCCATGTCCCTCGGTAATGCTGCCATGTTTGCCAAGGTCGTCCAATCCCACATATTCCGTTCCGAGGCTGGGACTGGGGAGCGCGCCAATACGGAAGACTGAGCACCCTGCGGTGCCGCAAAGCAGTACCAACACCGGCATCACCCGAAAAAGCAACGGCTCAGGACGCAAACATCGCCGGCGTCTGGCGCCGTGCCGGAGATTCGTCATCGGGGCAATGTCATCCATGTGACTGCTGTCGACATCAATACCGTCACAAATGCGAAAACCCGCGGCGGGTCAGGAAGTCAGCCTGTAACCCACGCCGTTGCCACAAGATACGATCGCATCGCCACCTCGGCAAGCGGTCGGCTCTCCCGAATGTTCCTTTGGAGAGGTCGTTTGCCAAGTCATCGCCGGAACGCTAGGTTGTCCGCACCAGCGATTCAGGCGAATGGACGCGAAACCAAGATGCTTGAGAAGTTCCTCCAGGTTTTTCTGCCGCTGTTCGTGGCCATCGACCCCATCGGGATGGTGCCGCTGTTCCTCAGCGTAACCCCATCGCTGGACGAGCAGCAGCGCCGGCGGATCGCACTTCAGGCGGTGTTCACTGCGACATTGATCGCCCTCGCTTTCATGTTCGTCGGCCAGGTTCTGTTCACCTACCTCGGAATCAGTTCCAGCGACTTTCGCATCGCAGGCGGTGTCCTGCTGCTGGTCTTCTCGGTGCTCGAAGTGGTCGTGCCGGGCAAACCGGCCGTTCACGAACCAGAAATCGTCGGACTCGTGCCGTTGGCCACTCCTCTGATCGCCGGACCGGCCACGCTGACAACCATCCTGGTGTTGTCCTCACACGCCGAGATCGGTCGCGGCTGGACCTCGGTCGGTCTGCTGGCAAATTTTGCATTGCTGGCGGTGGGGCTGCGATTCGCCGGAACGATCGCGCGGCTGGTCGGCGCGCGGCCGCTCTCGGCGGTGTCGAAAGTGATCACTGTCCTGCTGGCCGCCATCGCGGTGAACTTCATCCGCACGGGCGTCACGGAAATCGTCCACGCCTGGAGATAGCCCCGACGAGTGAGTCTTTTCGCACCTCCGAGATTGGCGACGGCGACCCTCCCCACCAACGGTGCACACGTCATTCATGCGTCAATTCAGTCTGGTCTCGAACGCGTCCGCGTACTGTTTGCGTCCAATGGGATCGCTCATCGAAGTTCTCCTTGGCGGCCAGGATGCCGCCGCTTCGACGCGCCCACCATTGGCGGGGAAGGTGAGTGTCCGGGCCATCACACCGCAGCCAGCGACTGGGCCAGGTCGGCGATGAGGTCGTCGATGTGTTCGATGCCGACCGAGATGCGGATCAGGTCGTCGGTGATGCCAATCTTCTCCTTCACCTCCAGCGGCATCGAGGCGTGGGTCATGGTGGCCGGGTGCTGGATCAGCGACTCGACGCCGCCGAGGGATTCGGCCAGAGTAAAGAGTTTGACGCCGGAGAGCAGCTTGAACGCCTCGTTCCGGCCGCCTTTGACGCGGAAAGAGAACGTGCCGCCGTGGCCGGTGGATTGGCGAAGGGCCAACGCGTGCTGGGGATGGCTCGCCAGTCCAGGATGCAGAACTCGGGAGATTTTCGGATGCGCTTCGAGCCACTGAGCGATGCCCAGGGCGTTGGCGTTGTGGGCGGCCATGCGGACGGCCAGCGTCTTCAGTCCACGCAGAACCAGGAAACAGTCCTGCGGGCCGGCGCAGGTGCCCATGGCGTTCTGGAAGAAGCCGACCTGCTCGGCCAGTTCCGGCTTGCGGACGACGATGGCCCCGCCAACGACGTCGGAGTGGCCGTTGATGTACTTGGTCGTGGAGTGAACAACCAGGTCGATGCCCAGGTCGAGCGGACGCTGGAAGACCGGCGAGAGAAAAGTATTGTCGCAGACGGTCAGCACATTGCGCTTGCGGGCGACGGCGGAAATGGCCGAGAGATCCAGCAGATTCATCAGTGGATTGGTGGGCGTTTCAAGCCAGATCAACTTGGTGTTCGGCTTGATGGACTTGTCGAGCAAGGCGAGGTCGCGGGTGTTGACGAAGTCGATGGATACACCGTAGTTGGCGACGACCTTGGTCAACAGGCGATAGGTTCCGCCGTAAAGATCATCGTGGACGATAATGTGGTCGCCTTTGCCGAGCAGCGCCAGTGCGGTGGCTTCGGCCGCCATGCCGGTGGCGAAGGCAAAGCCGCGCGTGCCGCCTTCGAGAGCGGCCAGGCAGTCTTCGAGGGCTTTGCGCGTTGGATTGCCGGATCGGGAGTAGTCGAACTCGCCGGGCTGGCCGACGCCTTTGAAAGCGAACGTGGAAGTCTGGTAGATGGGCGTCATGACCGCCCCGTAGGTTTTGTCGGGGCCTTGGCCGGCGTGGATGGCAAGAGTCTCAAATTTCATTCAACTTCTCCTATAGATTATGTGGGGAAATAGTAGGGCGGAAAAGTTCCGGTTCAAGGGCAATTCTGGCAAAGGGATTGATGCACGAAGGGACGCAGACACGAAGGGAATATGGATATGGAAAAGAAGATAAATCTATCGTTTGTTGTAATTAGCGTCCTGGCATGGCTTTGCGCGATTGGAACTGGGGCGGCGGCGCAGGTTTCCAAACCCTATGTTTGGATCGAAGGCGAATCACCAACCTCGGCGAATGTGCCGGTGGACTCGGCCGGGAGCAGCCACGGTCAGTATTTGTCGGGCGGACGGGTCGTGCAGATCACGGCCGACGCCGGCGAGGTGGAGAAGAAGTTTCCGGCCGAGGGCGCGCTGTTCAAATATGCGTTCGCCGCGCCGGTCGATGCGGATTACGAGGTGTGGGACCGCATCGGGTTTGAGTTTGCCCGATGCCCGTTTGACTGGCGGATTGACAGCGGCGAGTGGAAGACGATTAAACCGGATGACCTGACAACAGATTTGATGGAGTTGGATTTCTTCCGCGAGATCGCCTGGATTCAGCTTGGCAGGCAGAAGTTAACGGCGGGGCAACACGCGCTGGAGATTCGCGTGCCGCGATGGAAGAACGCCAAGGGGGAGAACCAGCGGATGCTTTACACATGCGATGCGATCTGCCTGTTGGCCGGGGAGTTTCATCCCAACAGCAAGTTCAAGCCGGATGAGAGCGGACTGGAGCCGGCCGACATCGACGCCGGCAAGGCGGTATTTGAGTTGCCCGCGGCCAGGGGCGACGGGCAGCGGAGCAGCGTGGCGCTGAAGGGAACATGGACCATCGCGCGCGATGACGAGCAACTGCCGGGCGAGGTGGCGGCGCCGATCGGGCAGTTGCCGAAGAACCCCGTGTGGCGGGCGATCGCGGTGCCGGGGGACAAGAATGTCCTGCGGCACGACTATCTGTTTGCGCATCGCATCTGGTATCGCGCCGGCGTCAACGTGCCGGCGTCGATGGCCGGACGGTCGTTCCACATCGAATTCCCGCAGAACAATTTGAATACTACCGTATATGTAAACGGCATATTGTGCGGCTTTGAGAAGAATCCGTTTGCGCGCTTCAGCATAGACATCAGCAAGGCGGTGAAGGCGGGACAGGCCAACGAAATCTGCGTGGGCATCCGCGATGCCTGGTACGGCTACTACAACGACCCGAAGGACCCGATGAAGTTGCGGCGGAAGTGGAATCTGCCCAGGAGCTTCTTCAGCAACGGCTGGCAGGAACTGGTCTATCCGGTGTGGAGCCATGCGCAGTCGGGCATTCTTGAGACGCCCGTGCTGGTGACCGCGGGCGGACCGGTGTATGCGGCCGATGTGTTCGCCAAGCCTTCGCTGGCGGCGAAGAAGCTGGCGGTCGAGGTGACGCTGCACAACCCCTCGGCGGCGCCGGCCGATGGCGAGGTGGTCTGCCAGGCGATCGACCCCAGGACGGGGACCGTGGAGAAAGTGTTGCCGGCCAAGGCGTTCTCCCTGGCGGCGGGACAGTCGCAGGTTGTGGAAGTGAGCGATGAGTGGGCCAATCCCCGGCTCTGGTGGCCGGAACCGAACGCGAATCTGTACACCCTGAGAACAAGCGTGCGCATCGGCGGAAAGGCGACGGATGTCTCGGACATCGCCTTTGGCTTCCGCGAGTGGACCATAGATGGAAAGGACTTCAGGCTCAATGGCATCGTGTGGCATGGATGGGCCGACTGCTTCACCGCGCCCAGCGCGGAGAAGTGGCTGGAGCTTTATCGCAGGAACAACCAGCGATTTGTCCGCCTGTGGTCGCCGAGCCGGTTTCACGGAATGTCCGATCGAGAGGCGTTGGAATTCTTCGATCGGCATGGCGTTGTGGTGCGACGCACGGGCCCGTGTGACGGCGAAGCCATGGGATACATGGGGCAGGTGGGCGATGAACTGGGACGCAACTTCATCGACCAGCTCTGCGCCATGATCCGCGGCGAGCGCAACCACCCCTCCATCATGATCTGGTCGATGGAGAACGAGATGTCGTTCATCAACGCCATCAATGCCAACTGGATCGACAAGTGGGAGAAGTACACCATCGAGGCGTGGGACAGGATTCACAACGGCAAGGACGGCCGCAGCGTCGACCCGACCCGCCCGGCCATGGTGGACGGCGGTGGCGCGGCCAAGTCGCAGGCGCTGCCGGTTCACGGAGATCACTACATCGACGGTCCGCTGACGAAATATCCGGCGCTGGCATACGAGCCAAATGCCACCGGCGGCGGGCGCGGCCGGTGGACCTGGGACCAGACCCGCCCCCGTTTCATCGGCGAGGACTGGTTCATCGCGGGCAATCATCCGGAGTTCTCGACATTTGGCGGCGAGGCCGCCTTCGGTGGCAAGGCCGGTTGCGTACCGGCCGGCGGACTGCTCATCGGCATGATGCAGCAGGGTTACCGCTTCGCCGACTACGGCGCGTGGCATTTCTGGATGAACCAGAGCGACGCCGACGACAGCCAATATCGCTATTTCGCACCGCGGGCGGCGCTGTGCAGGGAGTGGGACTGGAGCTTTGCGGCGGGGCAGACGGTGAAGCGGACAATCGGCCTGTTCAACGATACGTTTGATCATAGTCCGATGACCTTCGCCTGGAAACTGGACGCGGGCGGGAAGACGCTGGCCGGTGAGACCAGGGAATACGCCGTAAAGCCGGGCGCGCGCCAACTTGTGGAGATTTCGCTTCCGATGCCGGCGGCGACGGACCGCGTTGAAGGGGAACTGGTGTTGAGCGTGTCGGTGAAGGGACAGGAGGTCTATCACGACAGCAAGGCGGTCTCCGTTCTCGCGCCATCGCAGGCCGCGTTCCCGTCCCTGTCCGCCCTTGCGGCGGCGGACCTGCTGGTGTTCGATCCATCCGGAGATGCGGGCAGATTTCTTAATTCCCGCGGGATCAGGTTCACCGCGGTTGAATCACTCCCGGCTCTTCCGGCATCCGGCAAAGTGCTGCTGATCGGCAAGGATGCCCTCCAGCCGGCCGAATGTACCTCAAGCGAGCTGGCCGCGTGGGCCGTGCCGGGGCGCGTTGTGGTGGCGCTGGAGCAGAAGAACATACTCAAGTATCAGGCCCTGCCGGCCGAAATCGAGCCGGGCGCCAACGAGGGCCGAGTGGCGTTCGGCGAGGACATGACACACGCCGTCATGCGAGGGCTGAAGCAGAAGGACTTCTTCACCTGGGGCGATGACCAGATCATCTTCCGCAATGCCTACGCCAAACCGACGCGCGGCGCCAAGAGCCTGATCCAATGCGGCGATTCGCTGGCCAATTCGGCGCTGGTGGAAATCCCGGCCGGCAAGGGTCTGATGCTGCTGTGCCAGTTGACCGCCGGCGAGAAACTGGCGAGCAACGCCGTGGCCCAGCGCCTGTTGCTGAACCTGCTGGACTACGGCGCGGCATACAAGCAGGTCTTCCGCCCGGTGACGGCAGTCACCGAAGGCCTGCCCGAACTGGCACGGACGCTGGACGCGATCGGTCTGCAAAGCGCCAAGTCATCCGACCCGCTGGCGGCGATCGCCCAGCCCGGCGGCATCGCAGTCATCGCCGCCACGCCCGCAAATCTGAAGATCCTCGCCGACAACCAGCCCAAGGTTGACGCGTTCATGTCCGGCGGCGGCTGGATCGTCCTCAACGGTCTAGCGCCCGATGGCATCTCCGACTACAACAGGATCGTCGGCTGGGATCACATGATCCGCCCCTATGGCGGCACGCCCAGCAATACCAACCACGGGGCTCGAACGGTCGAGCGCGTGCAGTTCCCGCCGGTGCGCGATCCGCTGATGGCCGGGATCGGCACCACCGACATCGTCATGTATTCGTCCACCTCCATCTTCGGATGGCAATCGGGGAAGTTCGTCTCATCGGATGTGTTCAGCTACATCATCGGCTTCGACGAGGTGGCCCCCTTCGGCAAGTCATCGTTCTCAAACTACGGCAACATCACCAACGGCTTTGTCGGGGCGGACGGCTGGCCGCTGATCATCAACTTCCCCATCAACAAGGATGGTTCGCCGTCGGAGGTGCCGATCGAGTTGCCCCGGCCGCAGACGATCACCGAATTCACCTGGGTCGGGAACACGTTCTACTGGCCGCAAACCAGGGTGAACCTGATTTTCGATGGCGACAAGGCGAATATGGCGTCGTATGAAGTCAAGCCAACCAACGAGGTGCAGGTGTTGCCCGTGAACCCGCCTCGCACGGCGAAGAACATCACCTTGCAGATCGCCGGCTGGCAGGAGACCGCGGGCAAGGGCGCGCTGGTGGGCATAGACAACATCTACCTCAAGGCCCATCGCCCGCCGGAGTTTTACGAGAGGGTCAAGCCGATGCTGAACATCGGCGGGATGATGCGCTATCCGCGCGGCAACGGCGGCATCGTTCTGTGCAATCTGCTGTTCAAACAGAGCGAAGAAGTCCCCGTCAATGCCGTCAAGAAGCAGAAGATCCTGGCGACGGTGCTGCGAAACCTCAACGCTCCCTTCTCCGGCGGCAAGACCCTGATCGTCGGCACCAACCTGGCCTACACGCCGATCGATATCTCCAAGCAGGCCAATGCCTATCGCGACGAGAAGGGCTGGTTCGGCGACCGCAATGCCACCTTCCGCGACCTGCCGACCGGCAGGCAGAAGTTCGCCGGCGTGACGTATGATGTGTATGAATTTGCCACCTCGCCTGTGCCGACGGTGGTAATGCTGGCCGGTAATGGCGCGCTGGCCAAGCTACCCAGGGAAGTCACTGGAATCCCCGTCAACCGCAAGGCCGACGCCCTCTTCTTCCTGCACACCGCCCGCATCGACCGGCGGATGAACGACCGGGAATGGAAGGAGAAGAAGCGATTCGAGCTGTTCCACTACGTCGTGAACTACGCCGACGGAACCAAGGTAACTGTCCCCATATACAGCGAGATCGACATCGACAACTACCGCCAGGCAGATCCCAAACCCCTGCCCGGCGGGCAAGTCGCCTGGACCAAAGCCTACGACGGCGGGCGGGGCTTTGCGGTCGCCTACTCGATGCAATGGAACAACCCCCATCCGGACAAGCCAATCGCCACCGTCGACATGGCCTACGGCTCCGAACCCGCGCGCGGCGTGCCCGCGCTGCTGGCGATCACGGCGGCAACGGGACAATAGCCCGACGCGTCCGAAAGCCCAGAACCGTGGAATATGTTTGGGCGACACAGGCAAACACTCTTGCCGCCGCGCGCGGCAGACCCGTCGACCACTGTCCTGCCCGGTCTCATGGAGCCGTTTTCAGGAAGTGCTCAAAGAAGGCGACAATGGCGGCGTTGGACTCGGGGGTCGGGTCGTGGGCCGGACGGTTGGTCATGGCCACGCGGTGTTCGTGACCGAGCAACCGGTTGACGGCGATGGAATGGTTCAGCGCCCGCCAGCGCGAAGCTGGATCCTCGGAGCCGCCGGAGACGAGAAAGGGCCGCGGGGCCATGAGAGCGTGGAGTTCGTGGAGATCGCGGCCGGACTCGTACAACAGCCTATATGCGCCGCTGCGCGGATTATCGGCGGAAATCACACCAGGCCGGCGGTCCCGGCCGGTCTCGCGGCCGAGATACCAGGGTTCCCAGTAGTTGACGTTGGGTCGGGCTTCATCCCAGACGATGCCGGGATCGCTCCAGGCGGCGCAGGCGAACTTGTCGTACAGGCAGGAGGCGAACATGGCCCATTTGCCGCCGTAGCTGTGTCCGACGATGCCGATGCGGGCGGGATCGACCTCGGTTCGTCGGGCCAGTGCGGCGTGGCAATTCGCGGCAACGTACGCGAGAAACGACAGCGGCTGGCAGGGCGCCCGCCCGGTCTCCGGCTTGCGGGCGTCGCCGCCGGGCGAGCCGATGGAAAGGGTGACGAATCCACGACGGGTCAGCAACAGAGCGAACTCGCGGTGTTGTCCCTTCAGGCCGATGCTGGTTTCCGGCTCGTAAAACGGCACGACGGCGGCGGGAAACGGGCCCTCGCCCTCAGGCACGAGCAACCATCCCTCGACAGTCTGTTGCGGGGCGATATCGACGCGGACGCGGTGCTGTCGGAACGTCTCTCGCCGCTCACCTCGCAGGATGTGGATTTCGGGTTTGTCCAGCAGAGGTGGCCACGGGCCCATGATCTTGTGCCAGTGCGCCAGAATCTCCCTGCGGCGGTCGGCCCAATCGGCGGCGCTTTTCACAACTCGGCCATCGTCAAACCTGAGCGGAGAACGAAAATTGCCGAAATCGGAAGCGAACTGCGCGGGAGGCTCGAAATCCATGCCGCCGGGGACCGGCGCCCGCGAGGCCGTCGGAACCGCCGCGGCCAGGCAGGCCGCGGCGATTGCGACGGGAAACCACAATTGCAAATGCGTGACAGGCGGCATGGATAGCCCGGATGGTCGAGCCGCGGTCGTGTCCCGCGAACTATCCGTTCAGGGTCCAGCCTTCGCGATACTTGCGGCTCAGCAGCGCGTTGGCGGCCTCGTCGTTGGTGACCTTGCCGGCGGCGCCGTCGTATTCGATCTTCTTGCCGACGCGATACGCCACCAGACCCAGGAGCATCATCTCGATCATGTTGCCGGCGTATTCGAAGTCGCACGAGGTCTTGAGATTGCCCTTGCAGGCGTTGATCCACTCGGTCTGGAAGTTGCCCACGGGTGGCAGAAGCTTGTCCTTGGGACGGGCCTTGTAGTAGGTCATGTCGGCCTGCTGGCCGTAGGGGATCACCAGGCGCGTGTTGAAATCGCACACGAGGAATCCCTGGCTGCCTTTGAACAGCGCGCCGTGGTCGATCTTCTTCAGATCCACATATTTGCTGGGACTCTTGGGCATGGCGCCACCCTGGTACCAGCCTACGCGAATGGCCGGTCGCCACGAATTGGCCGGAATGGAAAAATGCGTTTCCAGTTCCACGGGAGTGACCTCGGGATTGAAAGGTTCGCCCTTGGCCTCGGCGGTGGTGGGCAGACCGGCTTCGATGGCGTTCCAGACGAGGTCCATGGTGTGGCTGCCCATGTCGCCGACCTGGCCGGATCCGAAATCCCAGAACATGTTCCAGGAGAGGCAGTTCATTCCCGGCCCGAGCTTGAAATAGCCGGGGTTGTACGGGTGCGCCGGCGACGGCCCGAGCCACAGATCCCAGTGCAGGTGTTTGGGCGGCTCGCCCTCGGCCGGAAGATAGCCCTTTGCCCGAAGTTGCCGGTCACCCCAGGCATAGGCGTCGGAGAGCACCCCGATGGCGCCGTCCTGGATGAGTTCCTGCACGCGGTTGAAGTTCTCCAGTTCGTGGCGCTGCGTTCCAACCTGGGTTGCGATCTTGTTCTTGTTCTTGAGGTAGTTGGCGCGGACCACGCGGGCCTCCTCGACACTGTTGGCCAGCGGCTTTTCGCAATAGACGTGCATGCCGCGGTTGATGGCCCAGTTGGCGATGAAAGCGTGGGTGTGATCGGTGGTGCAGATGACGACTGCGTCGATGCCCTTCTGATCAATGCACTTGCGCCAATCGACATAGGTCTTGGCGTTGGGGAATCTCTTGGCGGCTTCCTCGAGGTGTTGCTCGTTGACGTCACACAGGGCGACGATGTTCTCCTTGGACATTACGCCGAAATGGGCCCCGGCGCGACCCCAGGTGCCGAACATGGCAATATTGAGTTTCTCGTTGGCGTTCTTGGCGCGGGCGCCGCTGGGAAGAACCATGAAACCGGCTCCGGCGATAGCCGCGGACTTGATGAAGTGACGTCTGTTCATGTTGTGTCTGCTCCGATTAAGAATGCTCCGGCAGGAAACCCGCACCCGCGACACACTCGCGGAGGCGGGCACTGTTACTTGAAATAGTCCGCCGCCGTCGCCGCGTTGCAGTCGACCACCGTCTGCCGCAAATGGCGGGTGCCCGCTGATGCGGCCCGATCGTGCCGGTACTCCGCCACTTCGCAGTGCGGCGACATGACACCGCTTTGGCTCGAACGCCAACCGTCATTCCGAGCAACGCGAGGAATCTCCGCGCTCCCTTCAAGGAAGGCATTCAAACTCGCAAGGTTCCTCCCCGGCGGCCAAACGCGGAGATGCTTCGCTTCGCTCTGCATGACTCTTCCAGACCCCTGGCGCAGGGACCATCGTACACCCCCAAATGGCGGGTCTGTGGACTCGGCTGCCAATCCCCAGCATAATCAACCGGTCTATGAGCACGTTCTATATCAGCACGCCCATCTATTACCCAAACGGCGAACCGCATTTGGGGCATACCTACACCACGCTCTGCGCCGACACGCTGGCGCGATACCACCGTCTTGCCGGAGATGACACGTTCTTCCTCACCGGTACCGACGAGCACGGCATCAAGATGGTCAAGACCGCCGCCGCCGCCGGCGTTGAGCCCCGCGTGCTGGCCGACCGCAACGTCGCCGTCTTCGAACAACTGTGGAAGGAACTCGGCGTCACTCACGACGACTTCATCCGCACCAGTTCCGACCGGCACAAGCTGGCCGTGCAGGCCATTGTCGCCAGGCTCCAGGCCAACGGCGACATCTATCTCGGTTCCTACGAAGGCTGGTACGACGAGGGACAGGAGGAGTTCGTCACCGAAACCGAGGCCAAGAACAACGGCTTCAAGTCGGCCATCACCGGCAAGCCGTTGGCACGCTACTCCGAGCCGACCTACTTCTTCCGGCTCTCAAAATACGCCCCGAAGGTTCTGGCCCATATCGAGGCCAACCCCGGGTTTATTCAGCCCGACTCGCGCCGCAACGAGGTGGTCTCCAAGCTCAAACAGGGCGTGGAGGATCTCTCCATCTCCCGCGCCACGCTCAAGTGGGGTATCCCGTTGCCACATGATCCACAGCATGTCGTGTATGTCTGGATCGACGCCCTCTCCAACTACATCACCGCCCTCGGATATTCCGCCGCCGACCAGTCGCGATTCAACAGATTCTGGCCGGGAATCCACCTGATCGGCAAGGAAATCCTCTGGTTCCATACGGTCTACTGGCCGGCCATGCTGATGGGCCTCGGCGCGCCGCTGCCCCGGCAGGTCTTCGCACACGGATGGTGGACGGCCGAGGGCAAGAAGATGAGCAAGACTCTGGGGAACTTCATCGACCTGGACCGTTTGCGAAGCGCCATCTCCACCTACGGGCTGGATGCGCTGCGGTTCTATCTGCTGCGCGCCGCCCCGTTCGGCTCCGATCTGGACTGGAACGACGCCGACCTCGCCAAGAGCTACAACGAGCTGGCCAATGTCCTGGGCAACTGCCTCAACCGCACGCTGAAGATGATCGGCAACTATCGCGGCGGCGTACTACCGGCGCCAGGCACGCCGCTGGATGATGCGGACCGCCAGTTGCTCGACGCCTGCGCCCAATTCCCAGCAAAACTCGCCGACGCCTACGAGCGCTTCGCGCTTCAGGACTGCGCGGTCCTTCCCCTGGAACTGGCCCGCACCGTCAACGGCTATATCGACTCGACCAAGCCGTTCAGCCTGGCCAAAGACCCGGCCGCCGCCGGCCGGCTCGACACGGTCCTCCACGGCTGCGCCCAGGCGGTGTACCGCGCCTTCGTGGGCATCCAGCCGGTTCTGCCCGAGAAGGCCGCCGCGGCGATGGCCCAGATGAATGCCGTTGTCGCAGGCCGACCTCTGGGCGAACTTCTGGCGGCAGGGCTGCCCGTCGGCCACAAATTCGGTGAAGGCCAGGCGCTGTTCCCACGCATCAACCCGCCGGCAAAGCCGCAATAACCACCCATGCCCGAAACTCCCGAAAAACCTCACAAGACAATGGAGGAGATCGCCGAGGAAGTCGGCCTCTATCCCGTTGACGCCTTCCACTTCGTCAGCGAGGGCCTCAAGTTCACCGTTCACAAACTCAAGGGACACCTCCAGGATCCCGACGCCAGCCGCCATGTCACCGGCCGCGAACTCACGGACGGCCTTCGTGAATTCGCGCTCCTGCAATGGGGGATGCTGGCGCGAACCGTGCTGTCGCGCTGGAACATCCACCGCACGGAGGACTTCGGCCGAATCGTCTTTGCCCTGGTCAACAACGGCTGGCTGTCCAAGACCGAGAACGACAGCGAAAGCGACTTCCGTAATGGGTTCGATTTCGAAACCGCCTTCGGACCGGACTACCGCATCGAGGGCAAATCATGAGCAAACCAAAACCTGACGCCGACAACCCGCCACCGAACCCCACGCCCTTCAAGCCGCGCCCATGGCTGTTCGCATCCCTCCTGGCGATCTTCATCCTCTGGGTTGGCTGGCTGTTTTACCTCTATTTCACAACCGTCTTCCCCCATCGCGGCCAATAGCGACCGTGCGGCGGAACCGTCTAACCTCGGCACGATCGGTCCATGGACAACCACCCTCGTTCCCGCGAAAATGCCGACATCCGAGGCCCGCTGGCTGGACATGCCGGAGCGGCCTTCGTCAAAGCAAACCCTTGGTGAGCGCGATACAGGAGTGAACATGAAAGTCGTGATTGTTGGTGGAGTGGCCGGTGGAGCGTCTTGTGCGGCCCGTCTCCGCAGAATGGCTGAGACGGCGGAGATCGTCATGGTGGAACGGGGACCCTACGTCTCCTACGCCAACTGCGGGCTGCCCTACCATGTCGGCGGCATCATCGAAAAGGAGTCTAGCCTGCTGGTGGCGACAGAGCAGACTTTTCGCAACGTCTTCGGGATCGACTGCCGCACCTCCTGAGGCCATCAGCATCTCGCCGGATCAAAAAACGGTGCAACTGAAGAATCTTGCCACCGGCCAGGTGACGACCGAAACATATGACAAGCTGGTGCTGGCGCCGGGGGCCGCCCCGATCCGCCCGCCTCTGCCGGGCATCGACCTGCCGGGAATCTTCTCCGTCCGCACCGTGCCCGAC
Organism: uncultured Tepidisphaeraceae bacterium; assembly: GCA_964433485.1. GTDB lineage: Bacteria > Planctomycetota > Phycisphaerae > Tepidisphaerales > Tepidisphaeraceae > JANYKD01. Next base: position 18,029 of record CAYSSA010000019.1, read on the forward strand.
GCCCGACAGATTCGTCAATGGATCTCGACCAGGCAGGCCAAACGGGCGGTGGTGGTCGGCGGTGGATTCATCGGCCTGGAGATGGTCGAGAATCTCGCTCACCTCGGACTACAGGTGACACTGGTCGAGAAACTCAATCAGGTCATGCCTCCGCTCGACCCCGAAATGGCCCGCCTCATTGAACGCCAACTGCTCAAACACGGCGTCCGCCTTGAACTCAACGATGGCGTGGCCGGATTCCAGCAGTCCGCGGATGGCTCGACGGAGGTGCTCACCGCCTCGGGCAGGAAGCATCCGGCCGACCTGGTCATCCTGGCCATCGGCGTCAAGCCCGAAACCGCCCTGGCCAAATCGGCCGGCCTGGAGATCGGCCAGCGAGGCGGCATCCGCGTCGATGATCAGATGCGCACAAGCAACCCCGACATCTTCGCCGTCGGCGATGCGGTCGAAGTCCGGGACTACGTCACCGGCCAGTGGACGCTGATCCCGCTTGCCGGACCCGCCAATCGCCAGGGCAGAATCGTTGCCGACGTCATCGCCGGACGCAATGCCCGCTACCGCGGCACGCAGGGCACCTCGATCTGCCAGGTCTTCCAGACGACGGTGGCTTCCACCGGCGCCAGTGAAAAGCTCCTGCTCCAACTCGGTGACAGGGATTTCGAGAAAATCTACCTCTACCCCAATTCGCACGCCGGATACTACCCCGGCGCAAAAATGCTCTCCGTCAAGGTGATCTTCCGCAAATCCGACGGCCGACTCCTCGGCGCTCAGGTGATCGGCGAGGACGGCGTCGCCAAGCGCATCGACTCCTTCGCCATGGCCATCCAGATGCGCTGCACGATCTACGACCTCGAAGAGGCCGAACTCAGCTATGCCCCGCCCTACGGAAGCGCCAAGGACCCCGTCAATTTCGCGGGCATGGTGGCGGCCAATATCCTGCGAGGCGACATGCCCGTGACCCACTGGAATTCCCTTGACGGCGGCTTCCTCCTCGATGTGCGAAATCCCCCGGAAATCGCGGCCGAGTCCTTCCCCGGCGCCGTCAACATCCCGCTGCCGCAACTGCGATCACGACTGGCCGAACTGCCCCGCGACCGCGAGATCATCGTCCTCTGCCGCTCCGCCCAGCGCGCCTACTTCGCAACGCGCATACTTCTGCAAAACGGCTTCAAGGCCCGGAACATCTCCGGCGGCATGCTGATGCGCTCGCATAACGTCGCCTAGGAACACTCCATCAGAGCCGACGCCACGCCGGACAGTCGCCGAATGCCGCCCCCGGCCCACCGGGCCGTCGGCCTCGCTTGTCCCGTTTTGTCCGGTTGAATACCCGACCGCTCATCCCTGCACGCTGATGCTCGCTTCCATCCGGGCGTCCGGCGCGGGCAGGTCGAGATTCCGCGCCACCTTGGTCGCCTTCTCGCGCGACAGTTTATCCAGCAGCATCACCCATGTCTCTCGCTGAAACCGCAACACGTTCGCCGCATCCTCCAGCGCCGACAGATCGTGCTCGATGTTGGCCTCGATCAGCCGACGGTAGGCATAGTTGTACAGCGACGCGAGCTTGCCACAGAGGTCCGGGTTGATGTCGTGCTTCAGCGAGCAGAGCAACTCGACCAGAATCCTCTGTACCCGCGTGATCAGGTTGTAGCTCTGTTCCCAGTTCTTTTCCTGAATCGCCGCCTTCGCCTGCTCGCAGAACCGGATGGCCCCGTCGTAGAGCATCAACTGAAGCTGCTCCGGCGTCGCCGTCAGCACCTTGGTCTTGAGATACGAATTGGCAGCCTGTCCGTTCATAACTACTCGGCCAGCGTTGGCCACTACACAGATATCGGCAGGGGCCGGGTACGCGGTTGAGCCTGCGGCGCTTTTGTCCGGATTTGCCGGCGTCGTTGGTTATCGGACGCGGCTACTTCTTCGATGACGAGGTGGAATTGTAGAGCGAATTGGTGAAGCTCGTGATCGCCTGCTGCTGCGACTGCATCTTCGACAGCACCGATTCCAGGTTGGCGTACTGCGTCTCCAGCCGCGTCCGCTTGGCCGACAGCAGCTTGTCCAGCTGCGCGATTCGCTGCTCAAAACTCTGGGTCCGATTGTCCAGCGCCTTGTTCGTCGCCGTGAGAATGCCCTTGGTCGGATCGATCAGCTTGTTGATCGCGTCTTCAAGGATTGTCCCCATGCCCTTGAGGGCCGGCGTTGTCCCGGAGGCCGCCTGAAGCTGCGTGAAGAACCGCTTGACGTTCTCATTGTCGTTTGCCAGCGCCGCCTCGAACTTCGCCTCATCCAGTTCGAGCTTGGCCCCATCCACCACCCTCAGCCCCAGATCCGAGATCAACCTTATGTTTCCCGACCCGCGCACCACCGTCTGCAGGGCGTTGTACAGCGTCGAGGTGATCTGCTGAACCGTCGAGTCTCCGTTGAGAACGCCCCGCTTGCTCGCGTTCGTGTCAAAGGCCGTCAACGCGCTGACCTTGTCCGTCAACTGGTTGAACCCATCCACGAACTTCTTCACTTCCTCCAGCACCGCGGCGTTGTTGTCGCTCACGTTGACCGTCACCGGACCGTTGGATACGCCGTTGAGGTTGATCGTCAATCCACGGATCACCCCGGTGAGTTGGTTGGTCGAGGAAGTAATCAACACCGGCTGGCGGCTCTCAGCGCCGCCATAGAACACCGCCGCATCCTGCGCCTTGACCAGATTGTCCGCTCCCAGGCGGGTGTCCCCCGCGTCAAACACGAATCGGCCCGCCCGGCCCGAAAACCGCGAGGTCAGCGACAAACGGTAAGACGCCGACCCCGATCCGTCATTGACGACCGATGCGCTCACCGCGAACGCCGCATCGTTCAGCTTCGCCATCACGGAGTCCAGAGTGTCCGTATCGGCAATCGAGAAAGTTTTCTCGAATGACCCGTCGATCGTGTTTCCGGTGGCTGTGCCGGCGATATTCAGGTGCGCCGCCGTCTGCCCCGTGGTGTCGGCAACGATCAAACCCGCGCCGCCCCCGGCGTTGTCCGTCAGCAGCAACCCGTCGCCGTTGTCGTTGATCGAGGCCACCACGCCAATGCCCGTCGCGTTGATCTTCCGCATCACGTCACCCAGCGTCACGTCGCCGTCGCTGATGTTCACGGTGGCGCTTCCGCCCAGCGAATTGGTGATCGTAAACGATCCGGCGGCCACTCCGCGGCCCCCGTTGTAGGCACTGAGCAGCGTGTTTTCCGATACCCATTTACGCTGTAGATTAGCGCCTTTGACCGTTGCCGCCGCAAGGCCGAACGTTCCGGCCAGCCCGAGTTCGGCCGCCGTCGTGCTTGATGCGTCGGCGATGACGATGTCTCCGCTGTTTCCGGTGATGTCGGTGATCTGGATTCCGTTGCCCGACTCCTTCAATGAGGCCTGCAACCCCACAACGCCGTTGTTGTTGATCAGATCCAACACATCCTGCACGCTCGTCGCGGTTGAGAAGTCGATGCTGGTGGTCTGGCCTGCCCGGTCGGTGAAATTAACGATGCCGAGATTCAGTCCCTGCCCCCCGCGTAATGACGAGAGCAACACGGTATTCACCCCCGCCAGCAGGGCGCGCCCATTGATGACATTTCCCGACGCCGGAGCATCAAAGCCAAGATCCTCGGCCGCTTTGGAACCATTGAGAGACTCGACCAGCGGCGATACGCCACCCCCGGCCGAGTCGGTCAGTGTAATGCCCCTCGCGCCCGACTCGATCGATGCCGTGACGCTTCCCTCTGTCGCCGCATTGATGGCGTCCATCACCTGAGCAACGGTACTGAGACCCCGAATGGTGATGTCGTAAGTCGTTCCCAAAGAATTAGTTATGCGCAAGTCGGCGCCGCTGGCGGCGGTTCTGACTCCGCGCTCGTCGTTCAGCGATGCCAGCGTGTTAGACCGTCCGAGGTAGTTGATGGCCGAGCCTGTCAGGGTGTCATTGTCCACCGAACCCAGGATACCCAGATCCCTGGCGGCCGAACCACCGCCCAGATCGGTCACGATAAGGTTCGAGGTCGACTGGCCGGTGAGATCCGTGAGCAGCAACTTGCTGTCGCGAATCTCCGCCTTGACTGACACATCGAGCGAGGTGTTGATCTTACGCACGACATCATCAAGGGACAGGGCTGTGGAGATATCGACAACGCCGGAGCGGCCGGAGCGGTCGGTGATCCGGAACTGTCCGCGTTGCACGCCTGCACCGCCGTTGAGGCGAGCCAACGAGGTTTCGGAGAAGACCTCGCCGCCGCCGAGTTCGACAGTCACCGTTCCTGCGCCAACGCGGGCGCTGTTGGTATCGGTAAAGCCGGCCGTGACGGCTTGCTGGCTGCTGACGAGCCTGGCCACTTGGAACTGGTAGGAACCTTTGGCGGCTCCGGAGGCCGCAGTGGCACTGAGCACATTCGGGTTGGAGGAGGTGGCCGCGCGAGTGAGGAATGTCGATGCCTTCTTGAGAGTCGTGGCCGACAATCGCAGGCTGGTGAGCCTTGTGGAAAGATCGGTGTAGGCCAGTTTCTGGCTGTTGGCGGTCGCAACTCGTTGTTTGAGCAAGTCTTGCGGACGACGCTCGATCGCCATCAATTGATCGATCATCGACTTG
>CAYSSA010000019.1:22641-25741 GCA_964433485.1 uncultured Tepidisphaeraceae bacterium
TAACCAGCCCAGTGCCGGAAGTAATCGTTCCCATAGGCTCATTTGCGTCCTGCGCGCACGATCTCCCATCATTCGCTCTATCGGCCGTTGCCTTCGGTCGCTTCATTGTGCGCGACCTGAACTTAGTTATCGGTCCTGACCGGGCTTCCAGGTGAGAAAATCGGCGGTTGGACGTATTTCCGTCCGCTGGTATACTCTTGGCTTTTCCGTGTAGAATCTGGAGTTGTCATGAATTGGCTGGTGATGCTGTTTAAGCAGAATTCAGTGGCTCACGCGGTGCTGATTCTGTCGCTGGTGGCCGGGATTGGCCTGGCAGTCGGCTCGATACGGATTCGCGGGGTCGGGCTCGGCGTTGCGGGGGTTCTGTTTTCCGGACTGGTCTTCGCCCACTTTGGCGCTCATGTGAATCACGAGGTGATGGAGTTCGTGCGGGAGTTTGGGCTGATCCTCTTCGTCTACACCATTGGCATTCAGGTCGGGCCTGGGTTCATCGGGTCATTGCGCCGAGATGGTCTGCCGTTAAACCTTATGGCTGCTGCGGTTGTGATTCTCGGCGTGGCCATGACGCTGACCATCTACTTCGTGCGGATGGACCGTCAGGATTTTCCCGTTGCCGTGGGCTTGTTCTCGGGCGCCAGCACCAACACGCCAAGTCTGGCAGCTTCGCAGCAGGCGATTGACCAACTCAAGAACCTGTCCGATGCCGAGCGAGAGGCCGCCCTGAAACGGCCGGGCCTTGGTTACGCCGTGGCCTATCCATTCGGCATCATTGGCATTCTCCTGACCATGATGCTGGTGCGGAGCGTTTTCCGGATCAACGTGCAGCGGGAAGGGGAATTACTGGCGGCGACGGACGCCAAGATGGCCGAACGTCTTGGCACGATGAACATCGAGGTGACCAATCCGAATCTGGATGGCCTGAAGCTGCGGGATATCCCGACACTGGGCCAGTCGGGCGTGGTCGTATCCCGCTTGATGCACCAGGGGAAGGCGGGCATTGCCAGAGGCGATACCGTGATCCACAAAGGGGATGTGCTGCTGGCAGTTGGTCCAAGAGATGGTCTGGAGGATTTCCGTCTGGTGGTGGGCATCGAGAGTAAAGTTGACGTGCGGAGCGCGCCGGGGAATCTGACATCGCGTCGGATTCTGGTCACGAAGCCCGCCGCGCTGGGCAAGACGATCCGCGAACTCGATCCGCTGGCCCGTTTCGGAGTGACAGTGACTCGAATCATGCGTGCTGAAGTCGAGTTGCCGGTGAAGCCCGATACCCGGCTGGCGTTCGCCGACAGCTTGAATGTCGTCGGCGAACCGGAGGACATTGCGGAAATGGCGGTGGAGTTCGGTGATTCGGCCAAGCGGTTGAATCATCCGCAGATTATTCCGCTTTTTCTGGGTGTGGCATTGGGTGTGGTGATCGGTTCATGGCCGGTGAGCCTGCCGGGCGTGCCGGCGCCGGTGAAGCTGGGGCTTGCCGGAGGGCCACTGCTGGTGGCGATTATCCTGAGCCGCATTGGCAACATCGACCCGTTGGTGTGGTACATGCCGGCCGGGGCCAACATGATGGTGCGTGAGATTGGCATTGCCTTGTTCCTGGCATGCGTGGGTTTGAAATCGGGCGATCAGTTCCTCGATACGCTGAAAGGTCCGGGATTGACGTGGATGATGTACGGGGCGGTGATCACTATTGTGCCGCTGGTGCTGGTGGCGTTTTTCGCCCGGATGGCGCTCAAGCTGAACTTCATGCCGCTGTGCGGGCTTCTGGCCGGAAGCATGACCGATCCGCCCGCGCTGGCCTTTGCCGGGAGCATGACGCATTCCGACGCGCCGTCGGTGTCATACGCGACGGTATACCCGCTGACGATGCTGCTTCGCGTGGTGGCCGGACAGGCAATGGTGCTTATGGTGATGAGCTGAGTCGCAACCCGAAAGCGACATGGCGCAGGCTCGCCACGGGCGGTTGCTGTGGCTAAACTATCCGGTTCCATGAGACTACCGTTAGTCCTTGCATCGTTTGCCTGGGTGTTGGCTGGTTGTGCCGGCGGGCCTTCGGTGTTTCGTCCTGAGAATCGGCCGGTGATCGACCGGAAGGTGATTGAGTATCCGGCGGCGACGGAACTGCGTCAGATCGTGGATGGCCTGACCGGTCCGACGGCGTTGACTTTCGACATCGACGGCAACCTCATTGTCGCCGAAGGCGGGCTGGGCGATCAGAATGTGCGCATCTTCGGGTTCAAGCCCGACGGTTCGATGTTTGACATATATCCCAGGGGTACAAATCTCCCCCTGCCGAGCATCCCATTGCCGGTGCCGCTACCGGGCGCAGACAAGTTCAAGCTCTACGGACCTGTTGGCGGCATCGCCTTTGCCCACGGCAAGCTCTATGTGAGCCACCGCGACGAAAACGGCAAGGGTATGATCACTGCAATGGGCTACGACGGCTCCCGGACGACCATTGTGGCCGAATTGCCGGCGCAAGGGGACCACGGCGTTACCGACATGGCGTTTGCGCCCAATGGCCGGCTCTATTTCGGGGTGGGTACGGCCACCAACTCGGGGGTGGTTGGACTTGATAACGTGGCCTGGCTGGCCCGCCATCGCAACAATCGGGACGAACCGGCGGTTGACACGTATCTGCTTGGCCGCCGATTCGATACCGAGAACCCATTTGCGGGCCTGTTTGGCGGCGAGAACATTGTTGTCACCGGCCCGTTTCAGCCGTTTGGACGGAGCATTGATACTCGTATCCCAAAGGCCGCTACTGGTAAACCGAACGGGGCCATTTTGAGTGTGGATGCGGCGGGCGGCGACCTGCGCGTCGAAGCGCACGGGATCCGATATCCAGTCGGTTTGGGATTCTCCGAACAAGGCTTGCTTTATTTCACCAATCAGGGCATGAAGCTTCGCGGCACCCGCCCCGTGAAGGATGACCCTGACGCCATGCTCCGCCTGGTCGTTGGGCAATGGTATGGGTGGCCTGATTACGCGACGAACCTGCAGCCTATTCGCGACGGGCGGTTTCAGCCGCCGGTCGAGATGCTGGTGCGCAGCGGTTACCGCGACCTGTCTTTTCTGGTAGACCGCGAGAGTTCCGAACTGACTC
>CAYSSA010000019.1:25775-29180 GCA_964433485.1 uncultured Tepidisphaeraceae bacterium
AGCCGCTCTCTGGAGCATCGAAGTTTGATTTTGCCCCGGCGTCTGGGCCGTTCAGCTACCTGCGAGAGGCCGGGAACATCGCAATTGTGGCGCTCTGGGGAGACCGGGCGCCGTTTGACACATCCGGCATGCAACTTGTTGGTCCAACGGGATTTAGAGTCGTGATGGTGAACATCGACGACCGCGAGGTCAGCGAGTTCATCCGCAACGCCGAACCTGGTCCGGGCAGCCTGAGGGGTAATGCGCTGCAACTTGAGCGCCCCATTGATGTTAAGTTCGGTCCCGATGGCGCTTTGTACATCCTCGACTTCGGGCGCTGCCGGGTGGAAAAGGGTTATGTGCATGTGGCGCGAGGCAGCGGCAAGATTTATAAACTCACGGCCGTCGGCACTTCGAAGCGCCAGTAGATCAGTTCGCCCGAGTGTTGTCGGGGCTTTTCCGGTGATGGAGCGTTCGAGCGGCCGGGTCGGATTGCCTTCAATAAGCCGCTGCTTCGCGTGTACACTGATTTGATAAAGGAGTCACCCATGCTGAAACAGACGATCGCATTGATGCTGGGCGTTGCACTGATGGCGTTGTCCCCTGTGGTGCGGGCCGCCGACAAGGACAAACCGGCGAAGGCCGACGACGATCGCTGGGAGAGTCTGTTCGACGGGAAGACGCTTGAGGGCTGGAAGGACTCCGACTTTGGCGGGGGCGGTGAGGCCAAGGTGAAGGATGGCTTGTTGATTCTGCCGGTCGGGGCGACGCTTTCGGGTGTCACCTACACGGGCAAGATTCCCAAGGTCAACTACGAGGTTTCGCTCGAAGCGCAGAAGCTCGACGGCTCGGATTTCTTTGTCGGTCTGACCTTCCCGGTTAACGACTCATTCGCATCCTTCATCGTAGGCGGCTGGGGCGGCGGCGTCGTCGGCATCTCCTCGATCGACGGCGGTGATGCCTCCAGCAACACCACCACCAAAGTCATGGAGTTCGCCTCCAAGAAGTGGTACAAGATCCGCGTGCGCGTATTGGCCGACAGAATCCAGTGCTGGATCGACGACAAGGAAGTGGTGGACGCCGACATCAAGGACAAGCGCATCGACATCCGCATCGAGGTCGAGAACTCCAAGCCCTTCGGCCTGGCCGCCTATCAGACCAGCGCCGCCTACAAGAACATCCGCCTGAAGAAGCTCAACGCGGACGACATGGCGGAGGAGAAGAAGTGACCGGATCTGAGGATTTCGACCCCTCTGAAATGCCGGCGTTGCCGCCGCAGGATGAGGCGGGCGTTGATCTGAGGCAGATCGAAGATCATCTCAAGCTCACTCCCGCACAGCGGCTGGCCAATCTCGAGAGTTTCGTGCGCGATATCTTCCTGATTTGGGAGCGCAGGGGCATCACTCATGGTCCAATTCCACCAGATTCTGAAGCGTCTGCATGACCACCAGGTGGAGTTTGTCATAATTGGCGGCGTTGCCGGCGCGCTCCATGGCTCCCCCGTGGCCACATACGACGTGGACGTTATGGCGCCGCTGGACGAAGTGAACCTGCTGCGAATTCTCGCCGCCGTGCGCGACATCCATCCAACCCATCGAATGCGGCCCGACAAGCTGCCCCTGCCCGATGTCATCGATCATCGGTTGCGGGGCATTCGTAATCTCTATCTTCTGACTGATCTTGGAATTCTCGACATACTTGGAGAACTACCGGAGGTTGGTTCGTTTGAGGAGCTGAAATCCCGGTCGATTGAGATGGATGTCGGCGGGTTCGTCTGCCGCGTACTTGATCTGGACTCGCTCATCGCGACAAAGAAAGCCGCAAACCGATTGAAGGATCAGGCATCGATCCATCACCTCCTGGCAATTCGGCGGATGAGGAATGCGGAGCCGATGCCGCCAGCAAAGTAATGGCTTCAGTCAGGGACTCTATTCCATCACTCGATCCGCGTGTACACGAACCCATCGGCGGTGGAGTCTTCCTTGTAGCCCATTGCCCGGATGTCGCGTTCGCCGCCCTCGAAGTAGCCGTTGAAAAGCCGGGCGGTTTCGGGAGAGGCCAGAGGTTTGAGTTCCTGGTATATGGTTTCCAGGCTGACGCCAAGCCTGGCGGCGCTGTGATTGAGCAGACAGAGGTGTCGCAACGTCTCGCGCCAGTCTTCCCGGCGGTCTTCGAGGATCAGCGCCACCAGTCCATAGCGCAGTTCCCCCGGCATGGACTCGCGCACCGCCCAGACGGCCTGGCCGTGCGCGATCGCCAGCAGGAGGATTGAGTCGTCCCGGGTGAGGCCGCGCATCAGTTCCTGACGAGCCGGATCGGGCAAACGCAAGGCCGCATCCAGCATTCGTTTGGCGAGCACGGCGGCGGGAACGCCGGTGACGGATTGCCCTTCCTGGCCGCCGGGATGCCGCATCGCCTGGAGAATTTCCTCGCGATAGGCCGCTATCGGACTCTGATCCATCATTCCTGTATCCTAAACGGCGGGCGGCGATCGCACCCGAACCAGGATGCGTCGCCGGAACCCGTCATGGCTGGAGCAGCGCCTCCAGTTCCGTCACCAACCGGTCGAACATCTCCAGAGCCGTGTCCACGGGCTCAGGCTTTTCCATGTCCACGCCCGCATCGCGGAGCAGGTCCAGCGGATGCTTGGAGCAGCCGCCCTTGAGGAAGCCCTGGTATGCCGCCAGTTCGGCCGGACCGCCGCGCAGCACGCGCTCGCTGAGGGCTATGGCGGCCGACATGCCGGTTGCGTATTTGTAGACGTAAAAACTGCGATAGAAATGCGGAATCCTGAGACATTCAAGCGACAGTGCCTCGTCGATGGTGAACTTCGGCCCGAAGTAGGCCTCGAGCAGTTTTCGGTACTCGCCGCGAAGCGCGTCCACTGTGAGCGGCTCGCCCTTCTCCACCAGGGCGTGGATGTTCTTCTCGAACTCGGCGAACATCGTCTGCCTGAAAATGGTGCCGCGAATGGCATCGAGCTGCCGGTTGATCAGATACGCCTTCTCCCGCTTGTCTTTCGCGGTCTTCATCATGTAGTCGGCCAGCATCATCTCATTGAAGGTGCTGGCGACCTCGGCGACAAACAGGCTGTAGTTGTAATACTGGAAGGGCTGATGGCGAGCCGAATAGTACGAGTGCATCGAGTGCCCGGCCTCGTGGGCCAGGGTGAAGACGTCATCCAGGACGGTCGGCTGAAAGTTCATGAGAATGTAGGGAGGCCCGTCATAGCCGCCGCTGCTGAATGCACCGGCCTGTTTGCCGAGATTCGGATAGCGATCGCACCAGCGGTCCGCGGTCAGGCCTCTCTCCAGCACCCCGCAGTACTCGTTGCCCATTGGACGCAGCGCCGCAATAACTGACTTGACCGCCTCATCCCAGGTGTGCCGCTTCTCAATATCGGACAAGATCGGCACATAGGTGTCG
>CAYSSA010000019.1:29190-29687 GCA_964433485.1 uncultured Tepidisphaeraceae bacterium
AGTGGTGAATCTGATCGAGCTTCATCGCCTTGCGGCGCAGTTCGTAATACCGATGCAACGACGGCAAGCGGCGATGCACGGCCTGAATGAGGTTGTCATACACGGCCACGGGAACATTGTCGGGGAAGAGCGCCGCCTCGATGGCGCTGGAATATCTGCGGGTGCGGGCGTTGAACACATCGCGCTGAACGGCTCCGTTCAAAGTGGCCGCCAGCGTGTTGCGGTGCAGATCGTACTGCTCGTAGAATCTGCGGAAGGCCTCCTCGCGAACACTGCGTTTGGGGCTGTCGAGGAAAGACGAGAAGGTCGCCACACTCAATTGGGTGGGTTCGCCCTTCTCATTGGGGATCATCCCCCACCTGAGGTCCGCGTTGTTCAGTTGAGTGAAGACAAGGCTGGCGGTTTCGCCAACCTGCCCGGCCATCGCCAGAATCTGTTCCTCGTTTTTGCTCAGGGTATGGGGCCGGAAACGCATGATGCGCTGGATCGCCAGCTTC
>CAYSSA010000020.1:0-2913 GCA_964433485.1 uncultured Tepidisphaeraceae bacterium
ATGGGTTTCATCCATGACATTCGCAAGGTCATCGCGGTCCTGCCGACGGCTCGTCAGAACCTGCTCTTCTCGGCCACCATGCCCACGGAAATCCGCCGGCTGGCCGACAGCATCCTGAAGAACCCGGTGAGCGTACAGGTTGCGCCTGTGGCCGCCACGGCCGACCGTATCGAGCAGTCGCTCTATTATGTCGCCAAGGCCGACAAGCCGGCCCTGCTGGCAAAGCTGTTCAACGAGCTGCCCATGTCGCGGGCGCTGGTCTTCACCCGCACCAAGCACGGGGCCGACCGCGTGGTGCGGCATCTTCACAAATACGGCATCAGGGCCGAGGCCATCCACGGCAACAAGAGCCAGAACGCCCGCGAGCGTGCCCTGGCCAACTTCAAGAGCCAGAAGACGCCGATCCTTGTTGCCACCGACATTGCCTCACGCGGCATCGACATCGACGAGATCAGCCATGTCGTCAACTTTGACCTCACGCACGAGCCGGAAACCTATGTGCATCGCATCGGCCGAACCGCCCGGGCCGGAGCGGCCGGCTGCGCCATCTCCTTCTGCGACCATGACGAACGCGACAACCTCCGGGCCATCGAGCGGTTGATCCGCATCCCGATTCCCGTGAAATCCGGTCCGCTGTCGCAGAGGGGGCAAGGCGCGAGCGGTGACGGCCAACCACATCCCCGGCCGCAGCAGCACCGGACACACGCGCGCCCCGAGCATCAGCAACACGCCAAGCTGGAACATCGGCCACATATCGAGCAGCGCCAGCCACACGAACAAAGGTATCAGCCCAGGGCTGAATACGACACTCAAAACCGCTCCTCGCAGCATCATCCCAGACTGGAGGCTCTCTACCAGCAGGGGCAGGAAGAGCGACAACGGTCCAAATCGTCCCACCGGCACCAGCAGACGGCCGCGCAACGGGATGGCGCGCAGCATCCCAGACACGGCGCGACCAGTCGCCACCCAGACCACCGGTCCAACGGCGCTACGCCGAAGCATGGCGCCTGGCATCCGTCAGCCCATCGCGGACGACCCGCGTTCGCCGGACGATAATCGACCGGCGCGGCGAGCCGAAGAATCTCCGTTGTCGGTTGCCAGGACCGCCATTTTTCTGGTTTGAGGTGGATCTGGCCAGGTACAATGGCTTCTGATTCTGGTACTGGAGCGTGCGATGGCTCCCGAAACAGAAAGCTCCCGGCGAACACACCCGCTGGCGGTCGTCGCGGTGGCAATGTTGCTGTTGATCTGCGTCCTGCACTGGCCGAGGTCATGTGACGGCGCCGGTCGGATTTGGCCGCAAGACCTGGCGCCGACTTCACGCCCGGCGACGACCGCTCCCGGCGGCTTTCGCCCGCCTCTGGCCAAGTCCGCCGGCGAGCGCATTGACGATCGTCGCCGGATGGTCGAGCGACAGATCACCCATCCGCGCGACGGTCGGGATGCCGTACGCGACGCCCGCGTGATCGAGGCGATGCTGGCCGTGCCGCGCCATGTGTTCGTACCGCCGGCCATGCGCGGCCGGGCCTATGATGACTCGCCGCTGCCGATCGGACACGACCAGACCATCTCCCAGCCTTACATCGTGGCGCTGATGACCGAGCGTCTGGAACTCAGCCCGACCTCCAAGGTGCTGGAGATCGGCACCGGATCGGGCTACCAGGCGGCCGTATTGGCCCATCTGACACCACACGTATACAGCATCGAAATCGTCGAGGACCTGGCCAAGTCCGCCGCCAGGACGCTCGCCGACCAGGGCTATGACGGGGTGCGGGTGCGCGTCGGCGACGGCTATCTTGGCTGGCCGGAGCACGCGCCCTTCGACGCGATCATCGTAACCTGCGCCCCGGAGGATTTGCCCCGGCCGTTGTGGGATCAGCTCAAACCCGGCGGGCGCATCGTCATTCCGGTCGGACCATCGCACCGAGTCCAGCATTTGCTGGTGATCTCAAAGACTTCGGATGGCCAACGTCGGGAGCAGGCCATAACCGAAGTGCGATTTGTGCCCATGACCGGCAGAGGCGGGAAATAGCCTGGAGCGGCGAAGGGCGGCCGGTTCGTTATAATGGCGCGGCATGATACTGGCCGGAATTGACGAAGCGGGCTACGGACCGTTGCTCGGGCCGCTGGTGGTGGGGTGTTGCGCCATTCGCGTCCCGGATGCGCCCGAGCCCCCCGACCTCTGGAGCCTGTTGCGCGGCGTGGTGTGCAAGAGCCGCGATCGGGCCGGCCGCAAACTTCACATCAACGATAGCAAACAGGTCTACACTCCGGCCCGGGGCCTGAAGGAGCTCGAGCGGTCGGTGCTGGCGCTGGCCGGAGTCGCCGGGGCCGGGGTCGAATCACTGGACGGGCTGGTCGCGTCGGTCGATCCGGAGGCCGCGGCGATGCTGTCGGATCAACGGTGGTATGGGGCGCGCGATGCGGAGCGGTTTCCGCTGGAGGCCGACGCCGCCGCGACGCGGATCATGGTCAATGCCCTTGGGGCCGAGATGTCGCGGCAGGGCGCGGCGGTTGCCTGCCTCGGTGCGAAGATATCGCCCGAGAAGCGGCTCAATCATCTGCTTCAGGCCACGCGCAACAAGAGCAGCGTGCTGTTCACGCTTTCGGCGATGCATATCGATCGCCTGCTCCGGGATTTCGGCCGCCAGCGGCTGATCGTGCATTGCGACCGGCAGGGGGGGCGCGAACACTACGGTTCGCTGCTGCGGCTGATGTTCGAGGACTGGTCGCTGGTGGTGGTGCGCGAGGAGGAGGGCCAAAGCGAATACGAACTGCATCGGCAGGGGAACATCGTGCGGATTCTGTTCCGCGAAAAGGCCGAGGCGCAATGGATGCCCGTCGCCGTCGCCTCGATGCTCGCCAAATACCTTCGCGAGGCGCTGATGGCTCGGTTCAACGCCTGGTGGGCAG
>CAYSSA010000020.1:2943-8742 GCA_964433485.1 uncultured Tepidisphaeraceae bacterium
ACGGCGGGTTATTACACCGACGGCCTGCGGTTTCTGGCGGACACGGAAAAAGTCCGGCGGAGCCTGGGGGTTGTCGATGCGGAAATGATCCGGGCTCGCTGACCCGTTTTCAACGCGTCATGCGAAGCCCCGGGATCTCCTTCTGCACCTCGTCGGGATCGAGCGATTCGACGATCCAGTTGGCCTTGGCCGCCCGCAGTTTCTCCGGCGGATGCGAGGTGGAGATGCCCATCACGGGAAAGCCCTCGGCTCGAGCGTTCTTGATGACTCCGGGAGCGTCCTCGATCACCAGCGATTCCGAGGGCAGGAACCGCGTTTTGCGCTTGTCCGAAAGCTGTTTCAGAGCCAGCATATAGCAGTCCACGTTCGGCTTGCCGTGCGTGACGTCCTCGGCCGAGACGATCACCGAGAAGCAGTCGCGCAGCGAAACACCTTCGAGCATCAGCTCGATTTCGTCGCGGAGCGAGCCGGACGCGATAGCCAGCGGATAATGCCGCCAGATGCCGCGGACAAACGCCTCGACGCCGGGCAGGGCCTTGTACTTGTGGCTGTAGATCTGCTCGAGCATCGCCTCTCGCTTGCGGGTCAGGACGCGCAGCGACGTTTTGGCGTCAAACGGTCGTCCATGTTTCTGGAAGATGTGCCGGAATCCCGCCTTGTCGTCGCAGCCGAGCAGTTCGCCATAGTACTCCGACTCGGTGAGTTCGATCTTTTCCTCCTTCAGCACGGAGTGGAAGGCGAAAAAGTGCAGCGGCTCGCTGTTGACAATGACGTTGTCGAAATCGAAGAGGATTGCACGGGGCCAGAGACTCATGGGTGCGATGCAGAATAGGCCGCGGCGTCGGCTTTGGCAAGACGACACCGCGCAGCCCGGTCGGCCGCGGGGGTCTGATCGTCGGAGCACGGGAAATCGAAAACGCCGCGGAAGGCTCCTATCATCATCCGCCCTTGGAGAGAGTGGAGCCATGACGCACCCGGAACACGCCACGCTCGGTCAGCTCAAAGCCGCGGGATACAAGCCCTGTTCGGTCAAGGATGAGCTGCGCCGGAACCTGATCCGCAAGCTTCGGTTCGGAGAGGAACTGTTCCCCGGCATCATCGGTGATTCCGCAGATCGTCAACGGCATTCTCTCGCGGCACGACCTGTTGTTCCTCGGGTTGCGCGGACAGGCCAAGACCCGCATACTTCGCATGTTGCCGGAATTGCTCGATGAGTGGACGCCGACGCTGGCGGGAGTCGAGATCAACGACGACCCCGTATCGCCCACAACCCGTCAGGGCCGGCGGATTGTCGCCGAACAACGGGACGACGCGAAGATCGAATGGATCCACCGGTCCGACCGCTATCACGAAAAACTGGCCACCCCCGACGTCACCATCGCCGACCTGATCGGCGAGGTGGACCTGGTCAAGCACGCCGAAGGGCGCTACCTGTCGGACGAATCGACGATGCACTATGGGCTGATTCCCCGATCCAACCGGGGCATCTTCGCGATCAATGAACTGCCCGATCTGGCGCCGCGAATCCAGGTGGGACTGTTCAACGTGCTCGAGGAGCGGGACGTCCAGATTCGCGGATATCCCATCCGGCTCAACCTCGACGTCTGCCTGGTCTTCTCGGCCAACCCGGAGGATTACACCAACCGCGGACGGATCGTCACCCCGCTGAAGGACCGCATCGGGACGGTGGTGCGCACGCATTATCCGCAGACGGTTGACGAGGGCATTCGCATCGCCGGCGAGAATGCCTGGTCGGAGCGAAGCGCGACGGGCAGCGACAGCGGCGTGACGGTGGAACTGCCGCGCTTCATCGCCGAGGTGATCGAGGAAATCGCGCGGCTGGCCAGGTCGTCGCCCCATGTATCCCAGGCCTCGGGCGTTTCCGTGCGAACGAGCATCAGCAATATCGAGACGGTCATCAGCTCGGCCGAGCGACGCGGCATCATCACCGGCGAGTCCCGCGTCGTTCCGCGCATGTGCGACCTGCATCATCTGCTCGCCTCTTGCCGGGGGAAGATCGAAATGATGCTGGCAGAGGAGGATGGCGCCGAAGACAAGCTTATTCGCTCGCTGACCGGCGAGGCGGTGAAGGCGGTCTTCTCGCGCCATGCCAAGCCCGAGCAGTTCGAGACGATCGCCGAGCAGTTCCGCGGAAACCTGACATTCCCGGCCGGCGACGACCTGCCGGCGGCCGAGTTCATCGCCAACATGAAACAGATCAGGGGCCTCCACGGCGCCGCGGTCCAACTGGCGGGCGAGATGGATCTGGATCCGGCCGACGCGGGCATTCTCGCAAGCGTCGGCGAGTTCATCCTCGAAGGGCTGTACGTGAACAACCGGATCAGCAAGTACAACGCCCGCGGCAAGACCTTCTTTCGGAAGTGATCTTCGCCCGCCACGATCGTCATAAGCCGATGTCCGTCGCTGCTGACGGGATCGGAGGCGGGTCATGGCTTGCGACAACCGGCGTGGATTCGATGGGTGCTTTTCAAGTCAGGCGCGTATACTCTCCGGCGATGACGCACACGATTGAAGAACTCTCGCTCAACGCCTGGCCGGCGCCGCGTCAAGTGCTGTTGGATGGCTGGCTGGTGCGCCTGGGGAGCGGCTACACCCGCCGGGCCAATTCGGTGAGCGTTCTGACGCGCGGCCGGATGCCCATCGAACGGAAGATCGCCGAGTGCGAACGGATCTATTTTGGCGAGAGCCGGCCATGCGTGTTCCGGCTCACGCGGGCGGCGGGAGAGGAACTCGAGAGCGAGTTGTCCGCGCGCGGCTACGCTCGGGATGGAGCGGTCAGCGTGCGGACGCTCGAGCTGGCCGGCCGCCAGTTTACGCCGGAAGCTCGGGTCGTGCTGGCGGCGGATTATGACCCGGCGTGGGGCGAAGCCTATGCCGCCATGAACGGTATCGGCGCGGTCCACCGTCCCGCCATGGAGGCCATTCTGCGCGCCATCGTGCCAACGCGACAGTTCGCCCTCATCAGCGATTCCAGCGGACCGCTGTCCGCCGGGCTTGCCGTGCTGGAACGCGACCACGTTGGGCTTTTCGACATTGTCACGCGGCCTGATCAGCGGCGAAATGGACACGCGACCTGCGTTATTCACGCACTGCTGGCGTGGGCCATGCGGCAGCAGGCTATCCGAGCGTATCTTCAGGTCACGACCACCAATACGGCCGCTTTGCCCCTCTACGCAAGGCTTGGGTTTGTGGAAGCCTATCAATACTGGTATCGCGTCAAGAAGCCGTAGGCCCGGATCGCAGTTCCGCGCCGGCGCACGACAAACGCGGAGCGAGCATTCATCACCTGGTCGGATTCCAAAGCTTGTCGTTGTTGATGATCCGCTCCTGGGGGAGCCACTCGGTGTGACCATCCCAGAAGGCGATGCAAGCGCCCTTGTTGTGGCGATAGGCCGACAGATTTGTCAGCGGTGGCGGACCATACTGCTCACCATAAAGCAGGTATCCGGCCGACCCGCCCTGGGTTACCACCCAATCAGTAGCGTCGATGAACATCAGTTTCTGCGAGGCGTTGCGAATGTCGCCGACCTTGAATCCGATGTAATAGCGCGGCGCGTCACTGTACCAGCTCAGTGTCGTGCAGTTGTACCCATAGCTCTTGGACACCTGGTATCCGCCGGAGATGGGATAATTCAGGCTCAGCGGGGCATCCTGACAGATCAGGCCAAGCGGAACGCAGCCCCAGGGCAGGTTGCCGACTCGCAGAATCTTCATGTACGCCTGAATCCCCGGCCAGCTCTGAGTGCCGTGGGACGGCGGCTCCAGATTCGGCGGCAAGGGCGGCCAGCCTGGTCCCGGTTCGCCGTAGCCCCATTTCACCGGCACGAAATACCCGCGAAAATCGACGGAATAGGTGTGATTGGCCTGGGCGTACTGTCGCAACGACGCCTGACACTGAATCTGGCGTGCCTGTCGCTTGACGGCCGCAAGCGCCGGCATGAGCAGCGCCACAAGAATGGCGATGATCCCAATGACGACGAGTAGTTCGACGAGCGTGAAGGCGTTACGATGTCGATTCATGGGCTTGGGATGTGACTACAGGCAAGTATACACCAGATCGCGTCCCGTGAGAGATGCGAGATGTAATTGCAGCGTGGTTCATTCCGCGGTTCAAGGCTTCAGGATCACCTTCATCAGGCCGGGTTCGCGCGCATAGAGGCGATCAAACCACTGGGGACCTTGTTCGAGCGGAGCCGTGGCGCTGAGGATCGGATCCACCCGGATGCGCCGGCGAGCCAGCAGGTCGATACACGTTGGGTATTCCCCGCAGGAGGCGCACGATCCAAGAAGCGTAAGTTCTCTTGTGACAATAGTTTGCAGCGACAGCTCGGCCCTTGGCGAGATGTTTCCAACCAGCACGGCGCGTCCACCTTTGCGAAGGCAGGCCACGGCGGTTTGAATCGGGCCGGTCGCACCGACGCATTCCACCGACAGGTCCGCGCCGCGCCCGGCGGTCAGGCCCATGATCCGACGGGGCAGTTCGTCCTCATGTCCATCAAGCGCCTCGTCGGCGCCGACTTCGCGGGCCAGTTGCCGCTTCTGCGGCTCGACATCCACGGCGATGATCTTGCCTGCGCCCGCGGTCCGCAAAGCCTGCACCACCAGCAGTCCGATCATTCCCGTGCCGACGACGACGGCGGATTCGCCGATCGCGACACCGGCCCGGGCCACGGCATGCACGGCGATTGACACCGGTTCGATCATCGCCGCGTGTTCAAACGAAAGCTCCTGTGGCAGGGGATGGCAAATGGCTTCGGGTACGGCGACGTACTCCGCGAAACAGCCGTGCTGGCGGTAGTCCGCGCAGGAGACGCCAAGCACGCGACGGTTGTCACACAAGTTCACCTGTCCACGTCCGCAGAAATGGCAGCGCCCGCAATAGACCGTCGAATCGAAGGTGACGCGATCGCCCGGCTTGAATCGGTCGGCGCCGGAGGCGGCGGCCTCGACGACGCCGCTGGCCTCGTGGCCCATGACGATGGGCGGGATCCGTCTTCCGGTGGAGCCGTCGTACCCATGCACGTCGCTTCCGCAGATTCCGCAGGCGCGAATGCGCACCAGCAGTTCGCCGGGCCTGATTTCCGGCACAGGCATTTCGGTGATTTCCAGCCGTTTGTACTCGCGGAGAAGAAGGGCTTTCATGCCGCAACAGTATACCCGCAAATGCCGCGAGCGGATCGCCACCGGGATGGGCGAGAAGGGGCCATCAGGCATGACGGCCCGTCGTCGCCAGGTCGAGGCGACTGCGTCGAGGCCCTGATCGAACAGCGGCAACTCTGGCAGGCGATGGAAGCCAAGGCGATGAAGGCTTGAACCCGCCCGTGGCGCCTGTGGCGCGCGTGACGTTCAGATGCCGTCAAGGTGGAACCCGGGCGCGCGATTCGGATTCACAGCGTATATCCCGCGCGATAGGGCATTCGCAGCAGCGCCGTCGCCTCGGCGTCGCCGGTGCATTCGAGTTTCTCGGGGTTCCAGCGTATCTTGCGGTTGGCCTTGATGGCGACATTGCCCAACTGCACGATCTCGGCCAGATGGGCGGCGTGGTCGACGAAGTCGGAGCCGCAGCGTTCCTTGCCGCCCTTGCAGGCGTTGATGAACTCGACATAGTGGCCGGGCGAGCGCTGGAGCTTGATGGGCGGCTTGCCGTATTCCTTGCGGCGCGTTTCCGGGATGAGTCGCCCGTTGAGAATCTTGCCCTTGTCGCCGACGATCAGCGTACCATCGTCGACGCCAAAGCGCAGCTCCGGTTCGAGCTCGTCGGGGCGGGGAAAGAGTGTA
>CAYSSA010000020.1:8752-19440 GCA_964433485.1 uncultured Tepidisphaeraceae bacterium
GGTGGCCGCATGCCGCCGTCATACCAGTAGAGACTGACGGCCACCCGGTCGCCGTCGGCCGGGAAGTCGTAGCGGGTGATCGATGCCAGCGGCGCCGTTTCGCGGGTGACTTCGGGCGGTGCGTTGTAGTGGGTTGATGAGGCTTCAACGGTGGTGGGGTGACCAAGCTTGAGGGCCTTGAAGACCGGCGACCACTCGTGACAGCCGATGTCACCAAGCACGCCCGAGCCGAAATCCCACCAGCCGCGCCAGGCGAAGGGGTGATAGCACGGGTGCTACGGCCGCTCCGGCGCGGGCCCGAGCCAGAGATCCCAGTGCAGCTCTTTGGGACATGCCGGCGTGTCCTTGGGTCGCGGTATGGCGCGCTGCGAGATGTCCGGCTTGCGGTTGGACCAGGAATGCACCTCGCGCACCGGGCCGATGGCGCCGTCCCAGATCATCTCGCAGATCAGACGGTGCGATTCGGAGGCATGTCCGAAGTTGCCCATCTGCGTGGCCACCTTCGCGGCCTTGGCCGTCTCGTAAACCATTCGCGCCTCGTGGACCGTATGGGTCAACGGCTTCTGGCAATGCACATGCTTGCCGAGCTTGAGCGCCATAATGGTGATGACCGCGTGGCAGTGGTCGGGTGTGGCGACAGTGACGGCGTCGATGTTCTTCTGCTCGTCGAACATCTTGCGGAAATCAGTGTGGGGCTTGGCGCCAGGCCAGTTCTTCAGGGCATTGGCGATGTGGCGTTCATCGACATCGCACACGGCGACGATGTTTGCCAGCTTCTCGAAGTTCTTGGTGTCGCCGAAACCCATGCCGCCGATGCCGATGGAGGCGATGTTGACCTTTTCGCTGGGCGGAACCTGTCCCTGGCCCAGAACATGGCGGGGGATGATGTTGACCGCGCTGACGGCGGCCGATGCGACGGCGGTCTGCTTGAGAAATTGACGACGCGAGGCGCGTTGCGAAGACATGAAATCTCCTTGTTGTCAGGAACCGGCCGACGGCCAGACGCCTGTTTTCAGGTATTACCGACATGCAAGGGGTTTGTGGCCGCAGCGCGGGCGGTCCGTTCATTTGCCGGCCAGGGTCACCTGTCCCGTGGCGGCCCATTCGCAGCCGCGAATCAGGATGGCTGCGGCATTGGCATCGGTGGTCGCCGGAACATCATGCCCGAGCAGGCTGACGAAGGCCCGGCCCTTGCCGACTGGAATCACCCAGACCATCGGTTCGTGCATGCCTGTGCCACCCTTGTCCTTGGCGCTGAACGAAGTCGCCAGAATGGTCATGTTCTCCGCCGGCCCGCGCTGCCCGTGATAGAGTTCGTCCTTCACATGCGGCCACTTCTCAGGCAGACCCTTCATGATCGGGTGGTCTTTTTCATGCGTGGCGACCTCGAATTCATGGGCCGGGCCATGGCCGCCACCGGGGCCTTCGCCTTTGGGCGTGCGGACAATCTTCCCCGAATCATCGAGGGCAATGCGGTCGCCGAACTTGTTGTCGCGCCAACCCAGGCCCATCATCTTGTTCCAGTTGTCCCACGACTTGAATGAGAAGACCGCGGCGTGATAGAACACGAGCCCGCCGCCGTTCTGCATGTATTTCTCGAACGCCTTCTGCGTTTCCTCCGACCAGGCCGTGCCGTGGTAGTTCATCAGCACAACCTGGTACTTGGCGAAATCGGGCTTGAACGCCTCGCTCTCCTGCTTGTTCTTCATCGTCGCCACTTCCACGTTGAATCGCCCGGTCTTACCAAGCATCTCCTTGATCGCCGCGGTGGTATCAGCCCACTTGTGGTTGTGCTGCCCATCGACAATCAGAAGGTTGATCTTCTCGGCGGCCAATGTCGCCGTGGCAAACGAAAGCAAGGCGCAAGAAAAAACGCACCGGAGGAGCTTGTTCATGTTCATCCCTTTGTTGGAACGTCTTCTACTACACGCGGCCGGAGGTTCGGTTGCGTGGCCCCGATACAACTGCCCGTTCATCCCGGCCTAGTCCATGCGCCGGCGATCCAGGCGGCCGCCGCGGACCGCAACAGTTCGGCCGCCCGCGCCATCGCCCGTTCGTTCGAGACAGCGCCCCCGCTCAGAGATTCTGCCGCCAGCAGCCCGGCCGCCCGAACCTGTTCCGCCGACAAGGCCACTGATCCCGCGATCGCCATGCATGGCACACCGGCCACGCCGCATTCCCGCGCGATGCCGATCGGCGTCTTGCCCGCCAGGGACTGCTCGTCGAGCCGGCCCTCGCCGGTGATGCACAGGTCCGCGCCCTTCAGCCGTTCGCGAAAGTGAGCAGCCTCCATCACCAATTCGATTCCCGCCCGCAACCGTGCCCCAAAGAAAGCCATCATTCCAAAGCCCAATCCCCCTGCCGCCCCCGCGCCGGGGTGCCGCGCCGCATCGAGTTTTCCCAGCCGGCCGGCCAGCGCCTGCAGCGAACGGTCCAGCCGCTCGACGTCCGCCGGCGATGCGCCCTTCTGCGGCCCAAAAACCCTGGCCGCCCCCCGCTCGCCGAATAGTGGATTGGTGACATCACAGGCGACAATAATATGCGCATGGTCGATCGGCGAGCCTCTGCCGCGCTTGACCAGCACCACGCGGTCCAAATCCTGACCGCACAGGGGCTCGCTCATCGACACCGGCTCGCCGCCCTCCAGCAGCACCGTCAGCCCGGCCGCCTGCGCGCAGCCGACACCCGCGTCCGTCGTCGCGCTGCCGCCGATGCCCAGCACGATCCGCCTCGCGCCCCGCCGGACGGCCGCCAGCAGCAGTTGCCCCGTGCCGAAGGTCGTCGTGTACAGCGGATTGCGCTCCGATGGCGGCAGCAGCGCCAGCCCAGACGCTGCGGACATCTCAATCACCGCCGTCCGGCCATCGCCCAGCATTCCGTACTCGGCTTCCACGCGCATCTCTGGCAGCGGACCCACCACGCGCTCCGTGAACCGGACGCCCCCGGTTGCCGTCACCAGCGCATCCACCGTGCCCTCGCCGCCGTCGGCCATTGGACAAACGTCGATCTCCGCCTCGGGCAGCGATGCGCGCACGCCCTCGGCGATCGCCTGCGCCGCCTGCCTCGCCGTCAGCGAGCCTTTGAACTTGTCGGGAGCCACCAGTATTCGCATGTTCACACCCGCACGCCACAGCTCTCTCAGCACCTCGACAGCGGACTTCCGCTTCGCGTCCCAAAGCCATGGTACCCGGATTTAGAATTCGCGGAGGGCTTTCGAGCAAAGTCCCCCGTCGGCGCGATCATCATGACTCCCCCGTTCACCCGCCTGGCCCGCGCGTCCTCGGCCAGGCAAGAGAGAAATTCGTCGGTCATCCGCGGGGGCGCGGTGAGACGAGCCGTGCTTCGGGCGGATCGGGTTGACTTTGCCGACACTGTCATCAACGGCACATTCTACCCCGCATGCACCCATTGCCATTGACTGGCATCAAAGGCATGTGCTTCCTCACAAGCAGAGGCCGGTTCGTCCATTCGGGAGGCCGAACGACGACATGCCTTCGATCAGCCCGCGCGAGCCTTGCGGCGAGGGGTCAGCACTACGCCATGGTCGGTCGCGCGGATCTCAGGGCCATAAGGCCGCGTCTTGACGGCGAGTTCGATCATCACGTGCTTTACAGGTTGACGTTTCGTTATGCGAGCCGGGAAGTCAACGATCAACTCTTATGCCGTCATCACCCGCGACGGCTCGTCAAACGCCGCGCGAACGGCTGCCAGTTCGCCTGCGGTCAGCGAGAAGTTCATCGCCTGCGCATTGTGCGCTGCCTGCTTCGCGTTCCGCGCTCCGACGATGGCGGCCGTGATGCCGGGCTGATGGATCGTCCACTGGATGACCATTTGCGCCACGCTCATTCCCCTGGCGTCGGCGATGGGTTTCACTTTCGCCAGCGCGTCGGCCACGAGCTTTCGGTTCTCAACGCTGAAGAACTTGTGTCCCGCGCGATGATCGCCGGGGGCGAAGGTGCGATCCGGGCCGACAGCGCCGGTCAGCAGGCCACGTTCCATGGGGGAATAGACGATCAGCCCGATGTTGTGCTTCCGGCAGAAGGGCACAATCCCCGCCTCGATACCGCGCTGGATCAGGCTGTAGGGCGGCTGATCGCTCGCCAGCGGGGCCGCCTGCAATGCCCCGGCCAGCCATTTCTCGTCATAGTTCGAGACCCCGATGGCCCGTATCTTCCCCTGGTCTTTCAACTTTACCATCGCCGCCATTGAATCCTCCACCGGCGTGGTCGTGTCCGGCCAGTGAATCTGAAGCAGGTCGATCACGTCGATGCCCAGGCGTTTGAGGCTCTGCTCGCATTCATAGGCGATCGACGCGGGCTTGGAATTGCGGCGGATGATGAGATCTCGGCCCGAGTTGTCCTTCTGCGGCCAGGGGTTGCATCCCTCCTCGGTGTCCCAGCGCATGCCGCACTTGGTGGCAATGATCAACCCTTCGCGACGTCCTTTGATCGCCCGCCCGACCAGTATTTCGCTGTCGCCCATGCCATACACGGCGGCCGTGTCGATGGTATTGACGCCGTTGTCGATGGATGCATGAATGGCCTCGATCGCATCCGTTTCATCGTTCCCGCCCCACATCCATCCGCCAATGGCCCAGGCGCCGAAGATGACCGGAGAAACCTTGAGATCGGACGAGCCGAGTTGTCGCAGTGTCATACACGAATCCCTTTCCTGATGGTTTGTCGCCGGCATTGTCCGGGTCGTTTGCACGAAGTCAACGCGACGGCCCACTTCGCATCCAGCGACCGCGAACGGGTATGGCCAACGCGCATCTCCGCCCGCGGTAAGACACAGCATATGCGATGCTCCCATGGTCCGTACGTGGCTCTTTCGCTGCTCTGCATCGTGCTGTCTGGGGCCTGGCCGGTGTTCGCCGCCGAACCGGCCGTAACGACGGTGCGGTTTGAACCCACGGATGAACTGCTGGCCAACCCGGGACAGGGTTGGCTCAGCACACAGCGGCTGCCCTGTACGGTGCGCTATCTTCGGGTGGAATGGAAGGATCTCGAACCGGCCGAGGGAAAGCAAGACTGGAGTCGGCTCGACTCGGCCATTGAGGCGGCGGCGAAGCGAGGCCAACGCATTGCGTTTCGGATCATGACCACCAACGCGCATTCCGCCGGTTACTACTGCTCGCCCAAGTGGCTCTTCGATCTTGGATGCAAGTCCTGGGATTATGACGTTGGCGGCGCCGATCCGACCTCGGGCGGCAAGGCTATTCGTCGCATTGAACCGGACTACGCCGATCCGCTCTATCTCTCCAAACACGCCGCGTTCATCAAGGCGCTGGGAGCCCGCTACGATGGCCACGCGGGCGTGGAGTTTCTGGATATCGGCTCGTATGGCATCTGGGGCGAATGGCACACCAGGCATCCCAGCCCGTGGCTGGTTCGCAGGCAGATCATCGACATGTATCTCGATTCGTTCCGGAAGACTCCGCTGATGTGCATGTCCGACGACGCCGAGGCGCTGGCGTATTGCATTGCCCACGGCACGGGTATTCGTCGCGACGGGGTTGGATCGGACTGGCACGAGAAAACATGGATCGGATCAAAGAAATACGCGGGTGTCGAGGGATTCGCCGACAACTGGAAGCGGGCGCCGGTGGTCTTTGAGTGGTTCGGCAACTACGACTACCTCGTTGGCCGCCAGTGGTCTTTCGACAGCGCCGTCGAGTTCATGCTCAAGAATCATGTGACATTCATCAACGACAACATCGGCAAGGTGCCTGCCGAGCAGTGGCCGAAGATCGAGAAGCTCGCCAGGCTGGCGGGCTACCGCCTGGAACTGCTCGAAGCGGCGTTTCCGTCGGCGTGCCGGCCGGGACAGGCGATCCAGATTCGCATGAAGTGGCGGAACTCTGGTGTTGGCAAGATGTACCGCAAGCATCCGCTGGCGCTGTATCTGCTCGATGAACGCGGCGTCACGGCACTGGAGCGGCAACAGCCGGCGATCGACCCGTGTGCGTGGTTGCCCGGCGACCATGAAGTGGCCGCCGTTGTGCAACTTCCCCATCAGCTGGCGAAGGGGCGGTACACCCTGGCGTTGGCGCTGCTCGATCCCGTGTCGGGCAAGCCGGCCGTTCTGCTCGCCTGCACCGCCAAACACGAGGGTCGCGTGTATCGGCTGGGGCAATTCACGGTGGAGTAATCCATGGCGCGGCCGGCTCCGGCGTTCACAGGCTCCATCCGTCCCTGAAGGGCGGCTTTACCAGGGCGTTGGCTTCCGCTGAGTTTGTGAACCGCAGGTTTGCCGAGTCCCACTCCAGTTTCTGTCCTTTGAGCTTGACTGCTACCAGCCCGACCAGGGCGATCTCGGTCAGCGGACCGCCGTAGGAGAAGTCGGAACCGGCCGATTTGCCGGCCCGGATGGCGCGGGCCCAGTCGCGCTCGTGGCCGCCGGCAACACGGGGGATGGATTTGGCCGGTTGTTTGTATGCCTTCATCCGTTCCTCGGGGATGATGCGCACGCCGCCGGCGCCGTGCGATCCGTACATGATGGCGCCCTTGTCGCCAAAAACAACGGCGCCTGTATCCACCGCCCGGCGGTCCTTTTCCAGGATCTCCGGGCGAGGGATGCGCTCGGTGCCGCTGAACCACTTCAGGGTGATTGGCCCTCGCTTGCTGGTGGCGGGAAACTCATACGTCACCACTTCACCGCGTGGGAACACCTCCCCTTGTGTCTTTGGATCCCAATCTTTGACCTCCGCCTGAACGGTTGCCGGCGCGCCCAGGTCCAGCGCCCAGAAGACCGGGTCCACCACATGGCACAGCCAGTCGCCCAGAGTGCCGTCGCCGAACGCCGTCCAGCCGCGCCAGCTCTCATGCAGATATACCGGACTGTACGGCCGCTCCTGCGCGGGCCCCAGCCACAGATCCCAGTTCAGGTTTGCCGGCACGGGCGGCCGCTTCTGCAGCTCAACCAACCGGCCGATCCCCGAATTGACCACGCTGCACCCGGCGTGAATCGTATGTACCTTGCCGATGGCGCCGTCCCAGATCCATTCGCAAAACAGGCGTATCGAGTCGGACGAATGTCCCTGATTGCCCATTTGCGTGATGACCTTGTTATCTTTTGCGGCCCGGGTCATCTCTCTCGCTTCCCAGAGGGAATGCGCCAGCGGCTTCTCGCAGTAGACGTGCTTACCCCGTTTCATGGCCGCGATGCCGATGACCGCATGTGTATGGTCGGGCGTGGCCACGATCACCGCGTCGATGCTTCGGTCCATCTCATCCAGCATCCGGCGATAATCGACAAACTGCCTGGCGCCGGGATACTTCTTGCGCCATTCCAGCTCGCGGCTGGTGTCGACATCGCACAGCGCCACGATGTTGTCGTCGGCCAGGGCGTCGGCGTCCTTCCGTCCTGGCCAGCCCAGCCCCACCACCGCCAGGTTGATCTTCTCGCTGGGCGGGATTTCCCGCGACCCGGCCACCACTCGCCGCGGCACGACCATGAGTGAGGCTGCCGCGCCCGCCGTCCCAAGAACTGCACGCCGTGAAATGTTCGTTTGCCGCACATCAATCTCCGTAAGACCGGTGAATCAGCCGAAGCACTTTTGAATATCGCGGCGTCATGCGCTCGTTGCATCGCCGCTCCGCGTCTATAATCCGGTCATGAGCCTGCCCACCGGATTTGGTTCTCGCTTCGGCGGCGGTCTGCCTGAGTTGCCGGGCCACCAGGAGGTGCTGGCGCAGCGACCGCTCATGCGCATCATGGCCTTCCTCGGCATCTCCATTGACCGAATCTGCAACGACCCGATCGCCCGCGACAAGGTCGCCTGCTACTACCGGCTGCAACGAAGTATCGAACGGAGTATGGAATTGACTGATCTTGAACGGCAATGGAGCGGGTCGGATTCCGTATACCTTAGGTAAAACTGATTACGGCGTTTCCGCCTCAGCGTTTGCGGATCTCCATTGGGGCCAGCTCCTGCGGATTGATGGTCTTGCCATTCCACTCGACCGTGTTGATCTGAATACGCCGGGCCTGGAGTTCGCCGCGTCCCTGGTCGGGCGGATTCTCGAAATAACCCCATTTGCTGTTGGAACTGCCGCTCTTCTTCAGGATGGGCGATACCAGTGTCAATTGGCCGTCCTTCGCCTCAAGGCCGCCGTTGAGCGGTGTGACGCTAACAACCTCACGGCTCAGGGCCCGGTCGCCACGAACCGCTTTGCTCCCGGCGGCATAGCGCGCCGGCGGAGTGTGAAGCGTTGTCCGCCAGCGAATCTTGCCCCCGACAGGATCCAGGCCCCAGATATACAACCCGCCGTCAAGTTCCGCATGCCGCCCGGCCGCCACGCACACCGCGCCATCATGCAGCACCACGTTGTAAACAGGCCACGCGCTCTCCGCTTGCGCATATGCCACGATCATCCGTTGCCTCGGTGCCGCCAGAAACCGCCAGAGCGGCGAACCTGTCGCCGTGTCAAGGCAATAGAGCCAGCCGTCTGCCGAACCCACATAGCACCGGCCGTCGTGAATCAGCGGTGGTCCATAGATCCGTCCGCCCGCCGTGAAGGACCACGCCGCCCGGTCATCGCGCTTCGCCGTCAGCGTGTGCCGGTGAATATCCGCGATCAGCGTCATCTCTCCGGTTCGCACAGGCGGCGTCAACTCATCCAGCAAATAGAACAGCAGCGAATCCGGCTGCCACTCGGCAGCGATCACGCTCGACGGCCGGCTCGTCGCCGTCTCCGGTTGCGGCGCCACAGGGCGCCTGCCCGACAGCGACTCAAGACGAGACGCATCGTCTAATGGCGCCCCGCCGTCCTCCGGCGCCAAGGCCACGATGCCGCGCAGCGGGTTGATGCACGAGCACGCCAGATTGTACGTGAAATATGTATGTCCGTGAGCAAGAAACGCCGGATATGCGCAGTCGCTCCGGCCCACCGCCATCTGAGTCCAGTTAAAGTCGCGGTCCACCCAGGTCGTCAGACCGAAAACCAGCCAGTCCCGAGTCGCGGACATGCGGGTGCATCGCTGGTTATAACCGTTGATTGTGTGATTGCGCTCGTTTCCATCGGCCACGGAGTAGCTTCGCAGGTTGTTGAACGGTCCCCATGACACGATGTCCGCCCCGCGTACCACGGCATTGTTCAGGAACACGTTGTAGTTGTGTTTCGGTCCCTTTTTTGACCAGACGAGCGCGCCGGTGTCGGCGGCAAACTTGAAAAGATCGGCGTCGCCATCGTCGCCAAGGTTGGTCGTTGGATCGAAAGCATAAAGCGAGCCGCCATCGTGAATAAGATCGCTGATCTCCTCGTCGGCCAGTTGTGTGTTTCGCCATGCCGGCCGGCCGTCAAGCAGGCAGGTGACCGCCGCGGTCTTGTGCTTGCCCCAGCGGGCCCAGCCGCGATCCCAGTCCTGGACCTCATGCACAAACACGCGCCGCCCGTCGGGCGTTGCCACCATGGCGCCCAGCTCGCAAGTCAGCTCGGCCCGCCAGCGCAGCGCGCCAGTGGCAATGTCCAGCGCCGCTACCTCACGCCCGTATCCCTGCAACAACGTCGGCCCGCATGCCAACAGCACCGCGATCCCGGGCCGTCCGCCCGCCTTTCCTCCCTGCTCCGGCAACGGACGCCGCAGACCTTCGGAAAACTCCCGCACTACCCGGCCAGTCCGCGTATCAGTCGCCACGGCGAAACAACTCTGACGCATCGGGAAGTGAAACACCAGCCCGCCTGCCGCAACCAACTGGTGCGGCCGGTCGCCTGTGACAAGCCCGGTCGGCCCCCGCCACGCCGGCACGCCGTTGAACGCATCGCGACCGACCAGATCCACGGTGTCCGGCAGTCCGCGCTCCCGGGTTGGCCGCAACGGGCTGACCAGCATGCCGCGGGAAATACGCAGATCCTGTCCCTGGACACCCGCGATCCACTTCAGCGATGTCGACGGCCGGACCATCGTATCGTGCGACACCGCATTGCCCTCAGGACCGTAGCACCAGTGGGTCCAGTCATCCAGCCCCTCCGGCCAGGGGTTCCTGATGGTACGCCATTGCCTGTCCCGCCGCACGCACGCGGCGCCGCCCGGTACAAGCACACGCAGCATTTCCTTCTCCGAGGGCGCCTTGTTTCCCAGGGTGTCGAGATCGGCCACGATCAGGTTTGCCAGATCGTTCGCATAGGGCAGCCTCCCCATCTGCGAAACAAGGTCCACCGATGCCAGCCCCCGCAGGCCTTCCCGCGCGATCGCCGCGCGCGCCGCCGCAAGATCGGACTCACTCAGCGACAGGCCATGAACCAGCATCCGCCCCGAACGCGCCAACGCAACTTCCAGCGATCCATCCATGCTGCCGAGATGCACCACCAGACCATCGGCCACGCCCGACGCCCGAGCCGCGTCTTCCTCCGTCTGCGCCATGATGGATGTCGCACCGACGCACAGGCAGACCAGATATCCAGACAACGCCATTCGCAATGTAAGACGCATGAGCAGTCTCCTGTTCAGAGATAACGTGTGTTTTGCCCAGGCGTTGCCAGGGCATGTGATACGCGATCCCGTATGCTGGCGGACGCACTCCGATGGGCTACGGGGCGATGGTGGCCGAAAAGGAGTCCTCGACCTTGACCGAGCCTCGTCCACCCCACGCGAAACAGAAATGGTGGCTCCCGCGGTGAGTGAGGGTTCGGTTGTTGCGCTGGTTGTCCAGCCACACATAGATCGCGCGGGGATTGTCCGGATTC
>CAYSSA010000020.1:19511-23847 GCA_964433485.1 uncultured Tepidisphaeraceae bacterium
GCGTGTTTAGCGGTGTCGCCCTCGGGAACGGCCGTCGTGAGATAACCCTCGCGGAAACGCGCCGGTATGCCGCGGGCGCGGCAGAGCGTGACAAACAAATCCGTAAACTCGACGCAGACTCCCGTGCGCTCGCCCAGGGTCCAGCGAGCGCCGCGGTCGGGCGCGCTTGGGTCATACTTGCGGGGCTCCAGCGTCTGGCCCACGAAATTCAGGATATTTCGGACGGTCGCGATGTCGTCCTGTCCACCCAGCGGCCGGGCGGCTCGCTCGATTGCGGGATCGTAGACTTCGTGGAAGGTCTCCTCCACAAGCCACCTCTGCAGGTCAGCGGGTTTCTCAATGAGCCTGGTTGCACGGTTGGCCTTCATCGGCAGCAGCCCGGACGGAAACAGTTCCAAGTCCGCATCCATCGTGATCTCGACCTTTTCGTCGCCGGGCTTGTCGATGACGAACTGGGCGTAGTTGACCTCGTCAACCGTAAAGCGCCGCCGGGGTTCGGGCGAAAACTGGATCGAGCGAACCTTCTGCCTTCCCGGCACATCTACCGGGACAATCGCAGTCAGCGTGATGTAATGCACATTCCCCTCGGCCATTGCCACAAACCGGAACTTGCAGAGCGATCGCTGGCTCTCGGCCGCCATCGCCGCGCCCGCCAACATCAGCGACAGCAGCGCCATCGCCAGGTATTTGACCACCTTACGAACTCTGCTGCGATTCTGATACATCCAACCTCCGGCTTGAACGGTCGCCCTGTCGCGCGGCTGCCAGATGGTATCCGCTCGCCAAGGCTTTGAAAGCAACGGTCGTGGTCGTGGCCCCCCCGGAACCGCGAGTTTGCGTCCACTGTCGGTGCTTGCCGCATTTCTGGAGCGCCCGTTCGTATCGCTGGCCGGCGTCCAACGAGACGCCATTTGGTATTCGCTCCAGGCGTATCTCGTAAGCCTGCTGGCAGGATTTGCGGCGGGAGTCGTTGCGGCCATCGTTGTTGATACGTTCCGGTGGTGGGGGCTGAATGATCCGCTTTTCACGGCATAGCCGTTCGCGGCCGTTGCCATTTCATGCGTTGTAAAGCGGCAGTACATCGCCGCCCTCGTTCGGCCTGATCGCGTCGGCTGGGGCGGGATCGTTCTTGGCAACATCCTGAGTGCTGCCTTGTGCGTGGGCCTTCTCATGCTGGTCGTATACCTGCGACACGAGTGCCCCGAGTTGCGGCGTATGCTGATCCCGTACAACGACGTATTGCATATGCTGGCGGCTGTGGGAAGCATCGCGGTGTGTGTGGACGCATTTGTAATGCCGGGGAGGCGGCCAACGGAGTCGCCAGCCCCGACTTCATCGGCGGATGCCTGGCGACGCTTCTGCGGGATGACGAGTGTGTTCAGAAGACTGGTTCATCTTCTAAACTCAACTTGCACTTCGGCCGGGCCTCATCGATACCGGCATGGTCGAACGGAGGGCTGATTCCGTCATTAACGCGGAGATGGTTTGCCCATTAGCCCTTCACCCATCCGGCCATCGCGTCTCGCATGCCTATCAGCATTGTCTCATCAAGAGACTGGGCCTGCCCGTGTTCTTTGTCGTCGCGTGGATGCCGCGGAGTACTGCGGTCACGGGCTGGAAGCCCGTGCCACGGGGAGAATCTTGAACTCTCCCACAATCCCCTTGTTTCCTATAGGAGACGCCGCTATCGTTACCCGCCGAATTTTTGAAAACCGTTTGTCAACACCAGATTAGGAGTCTCAATGTCTCTTGTTACGCCCCACGGCGGTTCGCTCGTTAATCGAATTCTCGAAGGCCACGCGCTGGAGGCCGCGAAGAAGGAGGCTGCGTCGCTGCCGGCCATCACGCTGTCGCTCCGCGAACAGTTCGACCTGGAAATGATCGCCATCGGCGCCTTCTCGCCGCTGACGGGCTTCATGGGGCAGGCCGACTTCACCTCCGTCTGCAAGAACATCCGCCTGGCCAATGGCGTGGTCTGGCCGATTCCCATCACGCTGTGCCCGGCCAACGAAGTGGCCGCGACGATTCAGGTGGGCAGGAAGTACGCCCTCAAAGACGACAAGGACCGCGTGCTGGGCATCCTGACTGTCACGGAGAAATACGCCCACGACAAGGCGCTGGAGATCCCCAACGTCTACAAGACCGAGGATGAGAAGCACCCCGGCGTGGCGGCCGTCAAGAAACAGGGTGACACCTGCATCGCCGGCCCCATCGACGTCATCTGCACCACCTACGAGCCCGAGTTTCCCGAATATCGTCTGCCGCCGGCCAAGACCCGCGAGGCCTTTGCCGCCAGGGGATGGAGCACCGTCGCCGCCTTCCAGACACGCAACCCCATCCATCGCTCGCACGAGTACCTCACCAAGGTCGCCCAGGAAATGACCGATGGCCTGCTCATTCACCCGCTGGTGGGCGAGACCAAGAGCGACGACATCCCCGCCGACGTTCGCATGCAGTGCTACAAGGTCCTGGTTGATTCCTACTACAACAAGGACAAGACGATGCTGACGGTGATGCCGCTGGCGATGCGCTATGCCGGTCCGCGCGAGGCGATTCTGCACTCGCTGATCCGCAAGAACTACGGTGTCTCGCACTTCATCGTCGGCCGCGACCACGCTGGCGTGGGCAACTACTACGGCACCTACGACGCCCAGAAGATTTTCGACCAGTTCGACCTGCCGAAGGACATCGGCGTGACGATCCTGAAGTTCGAGCACACCGCCTGGTGCAAGACCTGCGAGGCCGTCGTGTCGTCCAAGACCTGCCCCCACGGCCCCGAGCACAAGATCGCCCCATCCGGCACCAAGGTCCGCGACATGCTCAAAGCCGGAGAACGCCCGCCGATGGAATTCGCCCGCCCGGAGATTGCCGATATTCTCATCAAGTGGGCGCAAGGCGCGAAGTGATCGCTGGCACGAAGGCATGAATGCGCGGAGGCACGAAGCGGAATTGCCGCTTCGTGCCTCTTGTCATGACAGGGTGAAACACCTGGTGTTGCCACAGCGCTCCTTGGCGCGCTATTGCCTATGACGATGGCGCCCCCGGATTGGCCGCGACAGCAGCCACGAGCCCACGAGCAGCATCCCGACCATCTGGGCGACGGCGCGAAGCCACAGCATGGGCACGAGAATCCAGTTGTAGGTCCGTCCGAAACACTGCGCCCAGACGCCGCTGGAGAAGTCGTTAAGCTGCTTTGTGCGCCAAAGTTCCAGATCGCCGGATTTCACCTGCTCATCCAGGCGGTCGAGCACCAATCGTTGCTGGGCCGGTGTCTGCCGGCGCGGATCGGCGGGAATGTTCAGTTGTGCGGCGATGTGACCGATCGCGGGGTACATCAGCGCATCGGTCTTGACGCGGATGGCAAACGGACGCCGGGCCTGCGTGTCGGCCAGCAGTGCCCGGAAACAGGCTGCCGCGCCCGCGTCAACACGCACCGGCGGGTCCAGTTCGATCGTGCGATGGATGAATCGGGCAATCTCCTCATCATTGGCACACGGACTACGTGCCATTGTTTCGATCGGCCAGATGATGTCGGCCGTCCCCTGTTCGCCGGACAGGTGCAGGTAAGCCGAAAGCGGCCCGCGCGTGAAGTTGTCATAATGAAGCTGCGATGTCGGGGCCACGGCGAGACTCGGCGGCAAACCGGGAATGGACCGCAAACCCATCATGATGCGCGTGGCCGGGATGCCCAGCCATCGAACCTGCATGGCGTCGTGGCTGAGGATGGAGTATTCCAGGGCGATACGGCGGAAATCGGCGTTGTGCTGCCAGCCCTCGACGGCCCGAGTGAACGTCCGTACCTTTTCCGCGTCCCCTGGCGTCACGCCCCAGCCCAGAGCCAGGGTTACGGCGGTGAAGCAGAGAAGAACGAACCGGGACCCGCGTCGGCGCAAATAGTTGGTGGCAACGACTATCAACGACCGCGATGATACAGAAGCGGTTCGGCATGGCCAAACAGCCCTTGTATTACCGGCAGCAGTCAGAGGTCGGTCGCTGGCAAAGTGGTACGGGATCAGGCAAGCAACGAGTAGGGGCATTACTGCCGTTGCACGACGGGTAACACCTGTTCTCCTACAATTGCCCCGGTCCAGAACCAATCCGAATGGCATTTGCCAATGCGTTGTGCATGCCGTCAGCTCCTAATGGCGCTGATCGTACCTGGGTAGAGTGTGCCACCCTGGTCGAACTTGGCCGAGACGGTCAGTTTGGTTCCGACCACCTTGCCTGTGCCGGTGCCATTAATGGCGCCGCCGGCATGGGCGCCCTTGAATGTGATCGTGAACGTCTTGTTGGCCTTGGCAACGCCGGTGACTTTGGCGCTGACGCCGCCGGAGGT
>CAYSSA010000020.1:23862-29522 GCA_964433485.1 uncultured Tepidisphaeraceae bacterium
GCCGCCGGCAAGCTGCTTGCTGATGGTCAGCACGACGGATTTCGTATGAATGCCGGTGATCTTCAGTGTGCCACGGTAGGTGCCGACGAGCGATGGAATGCGTACGGCAGCCGCCGTGATGGCCGGCCCGGCCGGCGCATCGAGCAAGTTGTCGGGGGCAATTCCCGCAGCCGAAAGCAGCGATCTGGATTCCAGAATCTCAAGAAAAGGAGCGCGCATTGGATACCTCCGATGTGTTGGGACCATCAACCGCAGCAACTGTCTGAAAGCATAGCCGCATATACGGCGGGGCGGCGGCGCGCTGCAAAGAATGCAATAACCTCGTCGGCGAGGCCCAGGCGCCGCAAGCAGCAGGTGATCAGTTCTCGATCGCGGTCCATCGTCGCGAGACCGTGACGTTCGGGGCGGCGTCGTGCGGCGTGGCTATGGCCCTCAGGATGCAGTCGCCGGTTCTGTTGGGAATATCCAGCGACAGCCGCAGGGTTTGCTGTCCGAGCTTGGCCAGGGCGAACGATTGGCGCGTCTGGCAAAGCGACTGGCCGGATTTCGTCTCCAGAGCGAGCGTAAGCGTGCCTTCAACGTCCTGCGGCCGGTCGTTGATAAGCATGACGGTGAACTCCCGCGTGACGCCGGCCTTGAGCGTTGGCTGGAAAAAGTTGACGTAGACGCCCAGCGGCTTGAAGGCCTCACCCAGATAATCTGAGAACGCCGGGTCGAGCGTCAGATTCGTCACATCGGCGAAGTGGTCGGCCGTGTAGACGCCAGGATAGCTGCATGTGAGGTAGACGAAGTGGATGATGCCGGCGTAGTGACGGTGGGCCCGCCAGAACTCGGTCTTGGCCCCCAGCAGATAGGCGTACATGTCGAGGCGCTGGCGGGGCGTGACGTTTTCGCCCATGAGGTCGTCGTAGACTTTCTTGGTCAGCAGCGTGGGCGTACCGTCGCGGTTGAGCCAGAGCCAGCCGTATTCGTTGATAATGGGCGTGTGCTTGTCAGAAGGCAGCTTGCCGCGCGGCTTGCCGTCCATCTTCTCCAGGTCGGTCATCTTGAATCCCTGCTTGCCGAAGAAGCCGCTGATCATGAGATAGGGATGGTCCTCAACGAGGTCGTCCGGGCCAGCAGGGGGGTTGTAGCTGTTCTCCCATGGGCGATTGGAGAGATCGAGCCCGCGGACGGCCGGGATGATCTTGTTGAAGATGTCATCCTTGGTTTCGTTGTTCGCATCCCAGACGACAAGGCTGGGGTGGTTCCAGTTGTCGCGCATCCAGTCCTTGTACTGGCGGATCATCTCGTCCAAGTCGTGTGCGCGGGAATATCCCTTGTACCAGCCCGGACCGCCGGTCCAGACAAAGAACTCGTTTTGGATCAGCAGGCCGACTTCGTCGCATATGTCCAGCCATTGATCGGGGACGGGTCCGATGCAGAAGCGAAAGTAGTTCCAGTGCATCTTCTTCGGCAGTTCGCCAAGGAGTCTGCGGACCCAGGCTTCCTGCCACGGCAGATTCTTGCAAAGCGGGTCTTCAAAGAAGCGGTGCAGCGTGATGTTGGAACCGCGAAGGTAGTAGACCTGGCCGTTGAGATAGGCTCGCTTGGTGGCCGAATCGAAGCGGAATTCGCGCATGCCGAAGCGGGTCTTCACCGAGTCGCCGTCGGTGCCGGATTCGAGGACGTAGAGGAACGGGTCTTCGGGCGACCAGAGATGGGCGTCGGGTATCTTGATGGTCTGCGTGATGGTCTTCTCTTCGCTCGCCGCGAGAGACAGGGCGAGTGGTTCGGCTGCGGCGACCTGCGTGTCCCCTTTCCAGGTGCGGACGGCGTGGGCAAGCGCAGTATTGACCGCCGCCGCACCGTAGTTCTTCAATTTGGTCTGCACGATGATTTCACTGGTGGCGATGCGCGGGGCGACCTGGATGGATTCGATGGCGGGATTGTCGCGGAAGATGACGGAGACGTTGTCGTAGATGCCGGGGGTCCATTTCTTTTTCTCGAAGTCCGAGCCCGTGGGGTAGTTGTCGGGCAGCACGGCCGGGTGCGCCCCGATGCGGATGACCAGCGTGTTGTCCACCCCCCAGCGAACGGACTTGCCGAGATCGAAGTGGCTGGCCGTGAAGCACCCGGCATATTCGCCGAGTCTGTCGCCGTTGAGCCAGACGGCCGTGCCGCACTGGGCCTTGTTGATCCGAAGCGTGGCGACGGCGCGGTTGGCCGGAGCGCGGAACGTGCGGCGATACCAGAAGTAGTTGCGGTCCTGGTCAACCTTGCCTTTCCAATGGGTCTGGAGCCAGTCTTCGGGTGAAAGCTTGTTGCGAATGCGGTTGGCGAGATTTTCGCGGCTGATGAAGGCGTCGACGTCGGCAAAGGGAGGCGTGGCCTGATTGACCAGGCCGGGCACAGCGACGGCGTGGGTGAAGTCTGTGGGGATGTCGGAAGGCGACTTGCTGTCGGCTATCTGCCATTGTCCGTCGAGCGACAACGTCGTCCGCTGGGCTGCCAGAGCCTCGCTACGCCCGAATCCCCCCGTCATTGCAAGCACACTGATGAGCAACACCGGCAGCCGCATGGATCCTCCGTCGTGAAAACGGTCCAACCGCGAGGGTCGGGCCTCGTAGGAGAGCGACGGCGTCGAGACAATCGCCGTCTTGAAAGGCTACCGGCGTCGCAATGGCGTCGTTGAACCGGATGATACACCCAATTCCGCGGCAGCTTGCCGTGCGAAGGCGAATATTGCTTGACGTGACCGGCACATTTCAACTAAACCCGGAATTATTCGCGGAATTTGCTTGCGTCCGGCGCATTCGGATGGATAAGGTGTTTTCAATCCGGTTCAGATTCCCATTGAAAAGGTGAGACAGTCAACCGGAGTTCCGTTCCAGCTTTGGGAGTCTGGAGCGGCAGGGTCATGGACTTCAGTACCGCAGTTGTCTCGAGTACATCGGGAAATCCGACCCGAGGAATTTGTCTGGATTTCAGTGGACTATCAACAGGAGTCGTCATGGTCGTGCAAACGTCCCAACGGGTTTGTTCCCTTGAGTCTCTGGAGCATCGGACTTTTCTAAGTGGCGTGCCGATATTCGTTGGCGAGGCCACGCCGGTTCCCAAGGCCGCAGTCAGCTATAACCTCATGCGTCTGAACGCCTATGACCAGCGAGGGGCCACATGGAAGCACAACACCTCGGGTACCGTGTCGGTGGGCTCGCAGAAGCGCTCGGTGTCGGGCAGTTCAACGGTGACCGTGTCCAGAACGCCAAGCACTTTTGACAAACATTTGTGCAATGTTGTCGTTTCTTCCGGAGGCGGCACATCCACCACCAAGCTTGCGTGGTACACCGATGCCACCGGCACGTACACCACGGCCAACATCGTGGGCACGGAACTAGGCCAGTTCGACATGCGGCTGCATGATAGCCGCGTGGCACCGGCGACGATGCGGCTCAACCAGTCCTATTCGGATACCGGCACGTTCACCGGCACTTTCAAGGGTGGTGTTGGCGGTCAGAAGCTCACTGGTACGGTCAGCGGCTCCACAAAGGTCGGCAGCAAGCTCGTCGGGCTTGAGGATGTCACGGTCCCCGCCGGGAGTTTCAGCGCCGTCAAGGGCGTCTGGGATATGAAGCTGAATGGCCAGATGAACTTGCGTCTCGGGGGGCAATCCGCCAGCGCCAGCTTCTCCATGACCGGAACGAGCACGTTCTGGGCTGTTCCCGGCAAGGGGATGGTCAAGGGGATCACCTCGATGACGATCACCCTGTCTGTGGCCCACCAGGGCAGCGTGACCGTGAAGCTGGCGGCGACGAGTGTGATGACCTCATTCACCCCCGGATCGGTCAAGTCTCCCAAGGTCGGGCTTTTCGCTGACAACCGTAGGGTTGTCCAGGCGACCTGAGGCGGATTAGACGTGTGTATGAGGACCGGCGGCGGTATGATCACGGCCGTGCGGTCGCAGTGGCGGTCGCGTGCCGGCTACTGTCGGCATGAGGAAAGTCCGAACTGCGCAGGGCACGGTGCTTGCCAACAGCAAGGCGGAACAGGCGGCGCGGCAACGCCCGCTCAAGCCGACGGAAAGTGCCACAGAAAACACACCGCCCAAGCCGTCCTTCGGGATGGCCGGCAAGGGTGAAAAGGTGCGGTAAGAGCGCACCGCGCCGATGGTGACACCGGCGGCACGGCAAACCCCACCGGCAGCAAGACCAAATAGGCGGAGCAGGCCCTTGCCCGGGGCGACGCTCCGCGGGTAGGTTGCTAGAGCCCGCCGGCGACGACGGGCCCAGAGAAATGATTCGCCCCCGTGCCGCAAGGTCCGGGAACAGAATTCGGCTTACACGCGGCCGCACGCAAAACCAGGGCCCCCGGCGAACGTTGAGTTCGCCGGGGGCTTTGCTTATCGAAACGGCGCGATGGGCTGGCGGTTATTTGCCCGACGGTCGTTCGGTGGCTGTCGCACGCAGCTTCATCGCTTCGATCTGTGCCTGCCGCGAATAGTCGATGGACTCGCCCAGAATCCGAGCCATTTCCTGCGGGGCGTGGAAGCCCATGGAGTTCTCCGCCGCCACGTAGTCCAGGCGCCATTGCGCCTTACGCTGAAGGTCGGCGACCTTCTTAAGCTGGGGGTTGGCGGGGTTGTTGAAGACGGCGGCCCACATAGCGGTCAGTTTCTTCTTCTTTTCCGCCTCGATGTTGACGTTGGGATCCTTGGCGGCGAGTTCCTTCGCGAAGACCTCGGCGGCCGCGGCATTCTTTTCATCGCTGTCTTTGCGGAGGGTCTTGATTTCATCGAGAGCGGCGACGAGGGCGGCGCCGGCCCGCTGCAACAGAGCGAAATGCCGGTCCTGGATGGTCTCGACGCGGGCCTTGAGTTCGCTTTCGGGTGTGGCGTGGCACTGCTGGCAGGAGCGGTTGATCATCAGCAGGGGGCTTTGAATATGGTGTTCGGACACCTTCATCGCCCCTTCACGCTTATAGGGCATGTGGCAGTCGGCGCAGGCCACGCCGGCCCTGGCGTGCGTTCCCTGGCTCCAGATTTCAAACTCCGGATGCTGGGCCTTGATGACCTCGGCGCCGGTTTCGGCGTGAGTCCAGTCCGAGAATCGCCTGCCGTTGACGAGCATCCCGTCGTAAAGTGCCTCCATCTCCTCGACCTTCAGTCCCTTTTCCCACGGGAAGAAGATCGTCGTGCCCTTGCCGCAGAAGTATTCGACGTGGCACTGGGCGCACACGAAAGACCGCATTTCCTGCCGTGTGGCGTCGCGGTTGGCATCGTAGTCCTTCACTCCCTGGTGAGCCTTGTAGGCCCGGATGCCGTTGATGAAGCCCGGCCGCGTGACGCGCAGTTCCATCGACTTGGGGTCGTGGCAGTCAACGCAGCTCACCGGATGGCTCTTGCCGCCGCTGAGCTTGTCGAGCTGGTCGTGGGCATCCCAGTAGTTCATCTTGCCCACTTCCTCGAGGCCTTTGTTGATCTGCTCGGCCTCGCTGGCGTTGGGCAGGGCCTTCTTGCCCAGATCGCGATAGAGGGGCATGACCGAGGCATGGCAATGCAGGCAGTTGCCCGATTGTTTGGCCTCGGAGCGTACGTTGCGCTTGGTTGCCTCCTGATCGGCCAACATGAAAGCGTGTCCGCGGCGATCGCGATAATCCACCGCGAACAGGTAGCCGGCGAACAT
>CAYSSA010000021.1:0-1794 GCA_964433485.1 uncultured Tepidisphaeraceae bacterium
CCAGGCGGAAGCGCTCGACCCCGGGCACACCGCGCTGGAGTCGCTGGAGGAGGTTCGGCGGGTCTTTGAGGAGACGGGGCACTCCCGTTTGCCGGTGTATGACGGCACGCTCGATCACATCGTCGGGATTCTGTATGCCCGCGACCTGTTGAAGCAGGTGGGTCTGCCGGCGGAAAACTTCGAGCTGCGGAGCCTCATGAGGCCGGCGTTGTTTGTGCCGGAGACCAAGCCGTTGAAGGAACTGCTGGTGGAATTTCGAATGCAGAAGGTTCATATCGCGATCGTGCTGGACGAATATGGCGGCACGGCCGGCCTGGTGACGCTCGAGGACATTCTCGAGGAACTGGTCGGCGAGATCAGCGACGAGCACGAACCGCAGGAGAAGGCAACGGTGCGCAAACTGGGGCCGACGGCCTTCGACGTCGATGCAAGGCTGTTCGTGGACGAGTTGAACAAGTCCCTGAAGCTGCGGATTCCCGAGGACAGCGGCGTGGACACCATAGGCGGATGGGTGTCCAACCAACTCGGGCGGATCCCGCCAAAGGGAACGGTGTTCGAGTACGCGGGCGTGCGTTTCGAAGTGACGGACTCGGCCCCGCAGATGATCCGTCGGCTGAGGATCGAGGTTCCGGTTCGAGCGGAGCAGTAGATGTTCCGCCGCGGGATGGCGCGGCATTCCGTCGGCTATTTCTTCGGGGCGGTGACTCCGGGCCATTGGTCGGTGCGGAACGGGCTCATCGGCAGATCTGCCTTATTGTATATATTGCAATCTGGATTGTTGCCCCACCCATAGCGGACGGCGACGGGCTTTTCGACTTTCGGGCTGCTGACAACGATGCTGTCGCCGTCGATTCTGGCGTCTGCCCAGACGAATTTCCGATCCTCGCCGGCGATGGCGAATCCCGTGGGCTTCTCGCCCTTGCACACCAATCCACCGCCGAGGTGTTTGAATTTCAACCGAATCGAGCTGCCTTCGGCGACCATGCTTTCATAGAGGGGACCGCTTTCAACCACGTTCTTCCCGTAATCCTTCTTCAAAGCCCACTGGGCCAGGCGTTTGCCCACGTCCTGCTTGTTGCGCGGGTGAATGTCCTTTTCCTCGCCGATGTCGATGATGACCGCCATGCCGGTGTTGGGCAGAGCAAGCGTCATGGTTTGCGCTTCGCGCAGTTCGGCCCAGCCGCTTTCCCTGGGCTCGGGATCCTTGGCCATGAAATTGGCGAGCTGGACGAAGTAGAAGGAAAAGTCGCCCTGGCGCCAGCGGGCGCGCCAGTCCTTGATCATCGCCGGGAAAAGGGTGCGATATTGATACGCCCGGCCGGCGTTGGATTCGCCCTGGTACCAGATCGCCCCGCGCAGACCATAACCGACGATGGGGGCAATCATGGCGTTGTACAG
This sequence comes from uncultured Tepidisphaeraceae bacterium, assembly GCA_964433485.1. GTDB lineage: Bacteria > Planctomycetota > Phycisphaerae > Tepidisphaerales > Tepidisphaeraceae > JANYKD01. The sequence continues at coordinate 1,399 of CAYSSA010000021.1, forward strand.
ATTGGCCGGTGAATTGGGGCCAACCACCGGCGCGGGACCGCGCGGCTGTTTGTCTCTTTGGGAACCGGCCGCCTCCCAGGCCTTCATGGCTTCCTTGTGCTTTGCTTCCAGCGCGGGGAAATTGGCTTCGTACTGCTCGTAGGCGGCCCAGATCGACTTGAGCGATTCATCGGCGAGCAGGGCTTCTTTGCTGGTCCATGCTTCGGCGGGAGTGCCGCCCCAGGAAGTGTGAATCACGCCAATGGGGGTCTTGAGTTGCTGATGGAGTTCGCGGGCGAAGAAATAGGCCACCGCGGAGAAGCGCCCCACGGTCTGCGGCGTGCAGACTTCCCATTGCCCCTGCACATCGGGCAGCGGCGTCTTGGAGACGGCCTTTTTGACGGTGAACATGCGGAT
>CAYSSA010000021.1:1804-2063 GCA_964433485.1 uncultured Tepidisphaeraceae bacterium
AGTCGGCCGCCGCTTTTTCCTGATCGGCGTTCTTCGAGTTCTGGACGATCCATTCCATGTTGGATTGTCCGGAAGCCACCCAGACTTCTCCGGCGACGACGTTCTTGAAGGTGATGGCGTTCTTGCCGTTGACGCTCAGTTCCGCAGGTTCGGCGCCGGCGTTGCGCAGGTCGAGCGTGATCTTCCAAGCCCCTTTGTCGTCGGCGGTGGCCGAGGCTTCCTGGCCCTTGAATTTCACGGTCACCTTCTCGCCCGCGTC
>CAYSSA010000021.1:2073-5977 GCA_964433485.1 uncultured Tepidisphaeraceae bacterium
GAAGACGGGCGTCCTGGCTTCCATGACCTGCAGCACCATGTTGTCCCCGAAGATGGCGGGCATTTTCACGTCGGCCAGCACGGACGAGGACCAGAGGGAGGCGGCGGAGCAAAGAGCGGCGGCAACAACGGTTTTCATCTGGCTTTCTCCTTTTCGATGAGTTGATCTCGATATCGCAGCAGTGCCATCACTGCATACGCCGTTCCGTAGGGTTTGTGGTAGCCCCACATGGCGAAATCCCACCACGATCCATCGGGCTCCTGGTAGGGCAGAATACCGTCGAGCACGGCCGGCCAGTGGTTTCGGGCCTGCTCCCAGCCGAGTCGCCGGCAGAGCCGGGCGGCGTAATAGTGATTGAAATAGTAGTAGTATGCGGCGGTCTGATACCAGGCCTCGTGCGGGTAGGGACGTTTGCGTCCGATCTCCAGGTAGATGTGCTCGCGTTCAAAAACCTCCAGGCCCTCAATCACCTGCCGGCGCCCGATGCCGCCGAAATCCCACAACCACAGCGCGTCATTGCAGACCTGAATCCGGCCTACGCTGCCGCGCAGCTGGTTGGCCGGCTGCATCGGCCGATACATGTAGTCGCGCCCGTAGGCGTAGGCTCCGTTGGGGAAGCGGGACTCGCGCAGCCTGCGGAGAGCCATGTCGGCCATTTTCGGGGGCAATTCGAGTCCGGATTGCCTGGCTTCGTGGAGGGCGATGAGCGCGGCGGCGGTACCGAAGCTCACCGGCCCCATGCTGGGCGTGGCGGTCTGGGCAACGAAGTCGTAGTAGTTCCAGCCTCCGATATGTGTTTCATAGCGTCGCAGGTAGTCGATGTGCCAATTCGCCGCCTGCACGATACGCGGATCGGGATTGGTTCTCATCTCCACGGCCATGGCCTGGGTGCAGTAGATATGGGCCCAGATGTTGTATATCAGGTCGCCCGTGTCGCGGCGGGCCTGGTAATTGCCGAGCAGGTGTTCGAGCCCGCGCGCGTGGGCTTCCTTTTCGCCGGCTTCGCGCAGGGCCATCAAGCAGAGAGATGTTGTCGCCACGCGCATGCCGTCGTGCGTGCCCGGCACCATGCTGTAGACCTCGAAACCGCGCGTCTCCGTTGAATCGCCCCAGGATCCGTCGGGGCGCTGCGATTGCACGAGATACCGCACCCCGCGGGCGATGGCCTGATCGACCTCCTGCACACTCGGCAACCGGCGATGGCTCTGACAACCGATCGTGGTTGACAGACAGGCGACAACCAGCCCGAAGATCAAGACTTCGCCGATTCGGCAGCGCCATCGGATCCGGGAATCAGCGACCGTCGCCACAGGGGAGCGAATGCGGCGGCCGCTTGCGGGTATTGGCCAGATAGAAGCCTCCGTCGGGGGATGTGAATTACGCATGGCAAGCCCCCTACTTGTCGCCCAAAGCGACGTTCGCCGTTGCCTTCATGCCCGGCAGCAACCGTTTGTCCAATTCCGGGAGCTTCACCGTCAGCGCAAAGGAGGGAACGCCCGCGCTACCCTTGGGCAGGATAACCGGCGCCCCACAGACGCCTTCGTAGACGATTCCCGGCAGCGTTGTCACCTTCACGCGCGCCTTCATGCCTTCTTGAACCTTGAACCCCACGTCATCCTTCAACACGCCTTCCAGACGCATCCGCCCCGGCACAATCACTCGCAGGACGCTCGCGCCGGACGCCAGCTTTTCCCCAGGTTTGAGCGCTCGGGGGTCGCCGCCCTGCCAGCCGCCATCGCCGGTCGTACCATAGACGACCATTCCGCCAATGGGCGACTTGACCAGCAGCAGCTTCTGGTCCTCCTGGATATCCCGCAGTTTCTCCTCGGCCTGTTCGAGCGCGATCCGCGCGGAGATCACGGCATTCCTGCGAGTCACGACCGCCTGCTCCTGCGTCGCTACCAGCGTCGTCAACTGGTTTCGCGTCTGCTCCAGCGCATCCACCACCCGCTGCCGGGCGTTGGGATATTCCTGTTCGCGGCTGCGCTGGGTCTTGTCCTCGTGCATCTTCTGGCTGATCTTCGTCTGTTCGAGCCGTCGAATGGCGCGCTTCACCACGATGTCGGCCGTTGCGCTGGTCAGTTCCTCCGATTTGTACATCTTCCGGAGCTGTTCCAGTTCGTCCTCCTGATCCTCTACGGAATACCGCCATTGCTTGAGCCCCAGCTCAAGCTGCTGAAGGAAATGGGGGCCGTCGATCTTGTCCCAATAGCCGACATTGGCTTCGGCCTGTTTCAGCGCATCCTGCTGCTGCCTCAGCGCCATGGCGTCGGCCTTGGCGCCGACCGCGTCTTCGACTTCGGCCTTTTTCAGCGCCACCCTCGCGGCATCGGCGGCCGCGGTCACCGTCGCCAGGGCGCGTTTGAACTCGGTGGGGTCGATTTCCAGGAGAACATCACCCGGCTGAACGGCGGCGTATTGCGCGGCGATACGCGCAATCGGCATCGCGCCGGCGTATGTCTTGAGCTTGAGCTTCAGTTCAAACGGATCAACCGGGGCCAGGATTCCCTCGACGACGGTTTCGTTCGCGGGCTGGCTGGCCGGCGACGTTGCCGTCGCGGGCTTGTCCTGTGCCCATGCCGCGCCAAAGACCGCCGCGACCATCCACATTGCCAACGCCGAAACCGACCGTCCGCCGTACAGGTGCTTCATTGCTGTTCCCATGTTTGAACCCGGTGCATCACGGCAGCATTCTACAGTCTCGGCAGCCGATGCGAAACGCAGACGGCTCTATGTGAAATGCGGCAGCGCCGCGGGCCAGATACGGAACGGGGGCCTTTCATGGGCAAGGTTGCCCCTCCGCTGCTCGGTCAACTGCGTGTATAACCGAAGGTCAGACGCATTCATTTCGGCTGCGGTCGGCAAAAACTGCTTGCTTTATCGGACCGTTCATGGTTTAATATGGGTAATTAGCCGTCATGGATGGCGGTTTTTCATATTGAGGCATGGACGCCAATGGGGTCTGACACCACCAAACCGAAGCGTCCGCAACTCTGGCAGTTGCCGATGTTTGTGTTTTCGTTGTGCCTCTTTGGTTGTGCGGCGTGGCTGCTGATCGATCCCCAGCCCGGACCTTCCATCGCTCAGCGTATTGAAACGGCAAGAAAGTACATCGTGGCCGAGCGGCCCGATCCAGCCATCACCATTCTCAATGAACTGCTGCGCGAGCAGAAACTGACCAAGACCCAGGAGGGAGCGATCCGCCTGATGCTCGCACAGTCGCTGGATCTGTGGCAGCGGGAACATCACGTCTCGGTTGCGGCCAATTACCGGAGCATCATCGAGCAGACGATGATGGCGATGAAACTGGGGTTTCAGCCCGACGTGGCGGCAGTAGCTCGTTTGGCCGCCAGCCACGAGGCGATCGGTCAGACGGAGAAGGCGCTGGAGCGATATCGCGAGGCCTTGGCCGCTGACCAGGCGCATTCGCTGAAGTGGTTGCGTAAGGTGATCGATCTGGAACTGAAGATCGAGGCCTATGACGCGGCGTTGTCGTCACTGGACTGCTATCTTGGTCACGCCGATCTTTCGGCCGGGGAACGGGCGTGGGCGCTGGGCGAAAAGGCGCATGTCCTGATCGATCGCGGGCAGTTTGCGCCCGCACGGGAGATTCTGGTCAATGCAATACAAGTGGCCGAGACCGGCCAGTCATCAATGCCCGGAGCGGCCGAGGTCGGCCGATATCAGTATTGGCTGGGTTATTGCGCGTGGAAACTGAATGACCTGAAGGAGGCGGAGAAGCACCTGCGTGTTTCGCGCGACCTGCTGACGACGGCGGCCGAACTCGATGGCGGCGCGGCGCTGCTGCTGGGACGGATCCGCGAGGCGCAAAAAGACTGGGACACGGCCATATCGTTCTACAACGAGGTGTTGCAGAGCCACGCCGACGCGGAGGAAGCCCCTC
>CAYSSA010000021.1:6006-13918 GCA_964433485.1 uncultured Tepidisphaeraceae bacterium
AGCACGAGTCCGGAATCAACGACATTGTGGAAACGGCCCGGCGGATACGCGAGCGCGCGTCGTCGCCGGCGAAGCTGCGTCAGGAGGCGTTGGCGGCACTGGTGCGTGGCACGGAACTGCTGACAGTCGCCGGCAACCACGCGGGCGTTCTTGAACTGATGGGGCTGGAGCAGCAGTTCCTGGAAAAGCCCACGGCCGATTTTTTCTCCCGGCTGGCCCGCCTGTATGAGATGCGAGCGGCGCAACTGTTGTCGGCATTGGCGGATGCCAGGGACAAAGCCGACGCCGAAAGGAAACTGCGCGAGGTTCGTTCGCGGGCGGGCGACGCATTCATGGCGTGGGCCCGGGCGATGGTGCTGAGCAGCGACCGAGCCTACGGACAGGCGATGTGGAAGGCGATCGAGATGTACGACCAGGCCGGGGATCTGCCCCGCGTGATCGCGGCGCTGGAGACATTCGTGGGCGAGCGCCCTGAGGATGCGCAGACGGCGGACGCCTATCTGCGGCTGGGCCAGTCCTACCACGCGGCCGGATTGTTCGACAAGGCGATCGACACCTACAAGAAGCTGCAATTCCTCCATACACGGAGCCTTGCCGCGTCAAAGGCCGGGGTGCCGCTGGCCAGGGCGTACATCGCCAAGGGGCCGGATTTCTACGCGAAGTCCGAGAGGATTCTCAAGGATGTGATGGAGAACAACCCGCAGATTACGCCGGACGCGGGTGAGTTCCGCGAGGCGCTGGCCGAGCTCGCGGGGCTGTACCACCGCACGGGCCGCTACGAACTGGCGATTGCACGGCTGGAGGAGATGACACAGCGGTATCCGGACGATGAGCGTGCAGCGCAACTGGTATTCCTCATGGCGGATTCCTATCGCAAGAGCGCGGTGGCGCTGGAAGCCAGGCTGACGACGATGAGGGGTTCGGCGACGACGAGGCCGTCCCTGGACATCGAGGAGGCGACGGCCGCGCGCACGCATCGATTGGGCCGGGCCCGGGCCCTGTTTGGAACGGTGATCGGGCTGTATCGCGGCGCACCGCCCCGGACCGATCTGGACCGGCTGTACCTGAAGCTGGCGTATTTCTACCTGGCCGACTGCGTGTACGACCTGGGCGCGTACGCGGAAGCGATTCGCCACTACGACGATGCGGCGTTCCGCTATCAGGATGATCCGTCGGCGCTGGCGGCGTATGTGCAGATCGTCAATGCAAATGTCGCGTTGGGAAGGCTTGAAGAGGCCAAGGCGGCCAACGAGCGGGCCAAGTGGATGCTCCGGCGGATGCCGCAGGATGCGTTTAACGAGGGCGCGGCGGCCGGGGCCCTGAGCCGTGCGGCCTGGGAGAAATGGCTTGAGTGGTCCACCCAGGCGGGACTGTGGAAGTGACATGGATAACGAGCGAATCATCTCGGCGCTACAGGAGCAAGTGGACTGCTATCGGCGTCTGCTGAAGCTGGCGGAGCTTCAGCACGAGCATGTGCAGTCGGGCGAGACCCAGCCATTGTTGGATGTGCTGGGACTTCGCCAGCGGGAACTGGATCGGGTGGCTTCGCTGGATGAGGAGATGGCGGGCGCCCGCGGAAGGTGGACGGCGTGGCTGGAAGTCCAGGATCCGGCCACCCGCCAGAAAGCGGAATTGCTGTTGGGCGAGACGCGGCGGCTGCTGGAACTGATCACGGCGGCGGACCGCAACGATGCCCTGGTTCTGCAGCAGCGGAAGCTGTCGGTTGGGAGGGAAATGCAGCAGACGTCTTCGGCCGCGGCGGTGAACCGGCGCTATGCGGCGGCGGCCTACGGCGCCCCAAGACCCACATTGGACGTACAACGATGAGTGAACTGGCAACCCATGCTCCCGCGTTCGTACACCAGCGTATGGAAGAGCTGGGCAAGATGATCATCGCCTACTCGGAATTGACCGAGAAGCTGCAGATGTCCCACGACAAGCTGGCGAACATGGTGCATGAGCTGCAGACGGAACTGAGCGAGAAGAACCGGCAGCTGGAACGGCGCAAGCGACTGGCCGCGCTGGGCGAGATGGCGGCCGGCATGGCTCATGAAATCCGCAATCCGCTGGGCGGCATCCAGCTTTACGTGTCACTGCTGCTGAAGGACTTGTCCGATCGGCCGGAGGCGGCGGCCATCGCGCAGAAGATCTCCGGCGGCGTGCGGCGGCTGGAAAACGTCGTCAGCCAGGTACTGAATTTCTCCCGTGACCTGCGCCCGCAGATGGCGTCTGCCGACCTCTCGCAGATTGTGGATGAGGCCATGGAATTGGCGGCTGGATCGCTGGGCGGAGGCGTTGCGGTGAAGGTTGACGGCCCGCGGCCGATGCCGGTGGAGGTTGATCGCCAACTGCTGGGCCAGGCGCTGTTGAACCTCGTGCGCAACGCGGCCGAAGCGATGAACGGGGAAGGCGAACTGACGGTTCGATATGGTCCGCCCAGGGAAGGTTACGAGGCGAGGCAGTTTTTTCTGTTGGTGGAGGACACGGGACCGGGAATCTCGCCCGAGGTGATGGAACGGCTGTTTCATCCGTTTTTCACCACGCGGGATCATGGCACGGGATTGGGTCTGGCGATCGTGCATCGCGTCGTCGAGGCCCACGATGGATCAATTACGGCTTCAAACCGGGAAGGAACTGGAGCGAGGTTTGAAATTCGAATCTGATTGGAGAAGTGATGGCCAGAATCCTCATTGTTGACGACCAGGAAATGATGCGAGACTCGCTTGCCTCGACGCTGGCGCGCGAGGGGCACGAGATCGTGGCGGCCAGCGACGGGCCCGGCGCGCTGACGCGCCTGGCGGCGACGCGGTTCGACCTGATGATCTCCGACCTGAAGATGCCGAAGATGACGGGCATCGAACTGCTGCAGGAGGCGAAGAAGATCCGCCCGGAACTGCCCGTGGTGCTGATGACCGCGTTCGCCACCGTATCAACCGCCGTCGAGGCGATGAAGCTCGGGGCCTACGACTACATCCAGAAGCCGTTTGATGGAGAGGAAATCAAGCTTCTGGTCGATCGCACCATCGAACACAACCGCCTGCTTCGCGAGAACCTGGCGCTGAAGACCATGACCGAGGCCCTGGCGCCCCGGCCGCTCGTCGGCTCCAGTCAGGTGATGCAGGATGTCCGGAAGCGAATCGAGTTGCTCTCCCGCAGCAATGCGACGGTGCTGGTCAGCGGCGAGAGCGGCACCGGCAAAGAAGTGGTCGCCCGGCTGATTCACGCCGCTTCCGAACGGCGCGACAAGCCGATGCTCGCGGTGAACTGTGCGGCTTTGTCGGAGAACCTGCTGGAATCCGAACTGTTCGGCCACGAGAAGGGCGCGTTCACCGGGGCCGACCGCATGCGCCGGGGCCGGTTCGAGCTGGCCGATGGCGGCACGCTGCTGCTTGACGAGATTTCCGAGATCGCTCCGGGCCTGCAGGCCAAGCTTCTTCGGGTGCTTCAGGAAAACCAGTTTGAGCGAGTGGGATCGAGCGTGACCCAGCAGGTCGACGTGCGTGTGGTGGCAACCACCAACCGCAATCTGCAGCAGTTCGTCGCCGAGGGCAAGTTCCGGCAGGATCTGTACTACCGACTCAATGTGGTTCCCGTCGAATTGCCGCCGCTCCGCGAACGTCGCGAGGACATTATCGAGTTGTCGCGGCACTTTCTCAGCCAGATATCCAAGCGCGACAAGTCGCCCTTCCGGCATCTGGAGCCCTCGGCACAATCGGCCATGGAGCGTTATGACTGGCCAGGCAACGTGCGGGAACTTCAGAACATCATCGAGCGGGCATGCGTGCTGGAAACCGCGCCTGGGCTCATCCGTGGCACAACCGTGGAGCCATGGCTGTGCAACCACGGCGGCAACCCGCAACAGTCGGTCGGTTCGCTGGCGGGCCAGCCACTGGCGGAGATCGAGCGCACCGTCATCCTCAGCACGCTAGACAAGTTCAAGGGCCATCGGATCAAGACAGCCAAGGCCCTGGGCATCGGCGTCCGGACCCTGGGCATGAAGATCAAGAAATGGCGCGAAGACGGTGTGGAAGTGCCTGTTGGCGTATAGAAGGCGCAGATATTGCGCGTTGACCGTTGCCGGTATGGATTGAAATCGGAGATCAAGAGCGGTTGTTCGCGAGAACTATCGGACCTTGCGCAGTGTCGCCGGCGCGGCACGCCATTTGAATGAAAGTGTCAGGCGATGTTCATCAGCCGGATGTTCAATCAGGGAAGTTCGCCGCTTCTGGAGGAAGTGGTGAGTTTCACGGCCAAGCGGCACGCGTTGCTGGCCGAGAACATCGCCAACGTCGATACGCCGGGTTACCGCCAGAAGGATCTGTCGGTCGGCCGGTTTCAGCAGATGCTGGTCCAGCGTTTGGAACTGCGCGGCCGGCAGGCGCCGGGAGCGGTGCGGTTTGACGACATTCGCCACGAGGTGTCAGAACCCATGCGAGGCATTCTTTTCCATGACCGAAACAACCGGTCAATGGAGCAACTTGCCTCGGACCTGGCCAAGAACGGCTTGACGCACAATCTGGCGATCGAGTTGTTGAGAAAGCAGTACCAGCAGATGGAACTGGCGTTAAAGGACCGAGTTACATAGGAGTCAGTGATCCGCGGTCAGTAGTCAGCAGATGATCTCAATTACTGACTCGGGGCTGCGGATGACGGACTACAACGAATGTTCAGCACACTTGACATCAGCAGCAGCGCGTTGTTGGCCCAGCGGACCCGGCTGGATTCGATCGCATTAAACGTTGCCAATGCGCGGACGACGCGAAACGCCGACGGTCGGGTTGAGCCGTTCAAGCGAAAGTTTGTGGTGTTTCAGTCCGGCCATCCGGAGAATCCGGTTCGACCCGGTGTTCGCGCGGAGGTACGGGAGGACGGTTCGTTTCGCGCGGAATACGACCCGGGCCATCGCGACGCGGATGCCACCGGCTACGTGAGGTATCCGAACATCGACATGGCGGTGGAGTACGTCAATGCCCTGGAAGCATCGCGGGCATACGAGGCGAACGTGACGACGATGGAAGTGACAAAGGCGATGATCAACGCATCTTTGCGGCTGCTCGCCTGATTTTTCGCGGGACAATCAGCAGGTTTTGTGGTATAAAGGGCGATTGCACCAATCATGACCGTTAATATCAACAGCTTCACGGGCGTCAAGGGCGTTGGTCCCTCGGGGACCGCTCCGGCCAAGGCATCGCCGGTGCAGGGCATGCCGGCAACGAGTTTTGCCGATGTGCTCAAGCAGCAGATCGACGATGTGGCGAAATTGCAGCAGGACGCCTCTGCGGCCGTGGAGAACCTGGTTGTCGGCCGGACGGACGATGTCAGCGGCGTGATGACGGCGGTTGAGAAATCGGATCTGGCGTTTAAGACGCTGATGGCCATCCGTGCCAAGTGCATGGATGCCTATGAGGAAATCAAGAACATGCAGGTGTAGTGTCCGGGCAGGATGCCTGGCGCGCGGACCCGCATGGTTCGGATGATGTCGCGGCGGAGCCGTGATGATGCATGAAGTCGTGTCGGCGGCTTTTAGGTCGCCGGTTCGCAGGCTCCCAGGGCTCTTCAGCCAAGGAAGGCGAAGCCATGGATTTCATCAGGAATCAAGTCGAACGCATTCAACAGCAGTTGGCCGGGCTGACGCCCAGCCAGCGCATGCTGGCGGGCTCGCTGGTTGTCATCATGGCGATGACGGTCTACTGGTGGGCTCGCTATGCCGGCCAGACCGAAATGAAGCCGCTCTTCGATCAGACGATGTCGTCGGAGGAGGTGGCCGCCATGACCACCGCGCTGCGCGTGGCCGGAGTGCAATCGACCGTGGCGGGAGGTAAGATCCTCGTTTCCACCGAAGATGAGATCAAGGCATGGTCGGTCCTGTCCTACGGCCAGCTTCTTCCGCGGGACACGCGCAGCTCATTCGAGGACATGCTCAAGAGCACCAGCCCGTTCGACCCGCCCTCCCGCACCAACGAAATCATGAATGAGCACAGGCAGAACCGACTGGCGGCCATGATCCGCCAGTATCCGGGCGTGGCCGGTGCCATGGTCCTCATCGACGCCAAACGTGAGCGTGGCCCCAACGGCGTGGAACCTTCGGCGACGGTATCACTGACGATGAAGCGGGGCGAGTCGGGATCGCCCCAACTGGTTACGGCCGCAGCCGACCTTGTCAGCGGCGCGGTGGCCGGGCTTCAGCGAGGTCGCGTCAAGGTGATTGTGAATGGGGTGTCGTACCCTGTGCGCAATCGGGATGAGGCGAGCCCCGTGGCCGGATCGGATGAAATTCTGGCCAACGTCCAGAAGTCCGAAGCCTACTACCATGAAAAACTCTCCAAGCATTTCCGGTTCATTGACGGGGCGCATTTTTCGGTATCGGTGACGCCGAACATCAAGCGGACGGTGGGCCGGAAGCACACGGTGGACGCCAAGAATGTGGTGTCCAAGCCGGTCAGCGAGAATACTTCGACGGAGGAGAGCCGTTCCGGGGCTCGCGGCGGCGGCGAACCGGGCGCGGTGCCGAATGCGCCTCTGACCGGCGGCGGCCAGTCGCCCGCCGCCGAGGGCGGCAGCAGCACCAATGAATCCAACAAGACCGACTACATGGTCGCCCACGGCTATGAGGACGTCGAGACCATCCACCCGGGCGGCGAAATGTCCGTGACCGGGGCGGCCATCCATGTGCCCAGAAGCTATTACGTTCGCGCATATCAGTTGAAGACCAACACCGACAAGGAGCCTGATCCAACCGCGCTGGAGACCTTTGTGAAGGATGAGCTTCGCGGGCTGGTGAAGGGCGCTCGAAGTTGCCTGGGGCTGCCCGCGGCAAACGACGAGAGCGTTGTGGCGGACATCTTCTGGGATCTCCTGCCTGTAGCCGGCGGCAGCGTTGCCGCGTCGCCGGCCGCGGCGGCCACGTCATCCATCACGCTCGCGTTCACCGATCACGCGAAAGAGCTGGCGCTGGGCGTGCTGGCGCTGATCAGCCTTTTCATGGTATCCAACATTGTCAAGAAGAGCGCTCCGACGCCGGTGGTGGCCGCCAAGCTCCCCGTCGTGGATACGCAGCCGCTGGATACGCGGGAACCGCCGATTGGTGAAGCGGTTGAGGGTAACGCCGCACTGGAGGCCGTTGAATTGAACGACGACGAAGCTCGCGGACATCAGATGCAGAAACAAGTCGCTGAGCTGGTCTCCACAGACCCCGAAACAGCCGCCTCGCTGGTGAAGCGATGGCTGAACCGCGCCTGATCGCGAAATGGATGCCGGGAGATACCCATGGCCAATGCACAACGAGAACTGACCGGCGCCCGCAAGGCCGCGATCCTCCTGGTGTCGGTCGAACAGGAAAAGGCCGCCGAAGTGCTGAAGAGAATGCCGCCCGAGGCTATCGAGGAGATCGGCCGGGAGATCGCCTCCATCGGCGAAGTCAATGCATTGGAACGTCGCGCGGTGCTGGGCGAGTTCTATAACATGGCGGTGGCCAACGCGAGTATCACGACCGGCGGACTCGAGTACGCCAAGGCACTGCTAAAGAAGAGCCTCGCGGAACAGGATGCGGAACGGGTCATAAAACAGGTGGCCCAGCAGGTTTCCACGACGCCGTTTGCATTCCTGCAGCGGGCCGAAAGCGAGAACCTGCTGACGTTCATCCAGGATGAGCATCCGCAGACCATCGCGCTGATCCTCGCCCACCTTCCGCCGCAGAAGGCCAGCGAGATCCTCGTGGGACTGCCCAGCCAGAAGCAGATCGAGGTGGTCAAGCGCGTGGCCAACATGGAACAGACAAACCCCGAGGTTATCAAGGAAGTCGAGCGCGGGCTGGAGCATCGCTTGTCAGACATCGTCAGTCAGACGTTCGAGAAAGCGGGCGGCGTCGACACCGTGGCGGAAATCCTCAACCTTGCCGACCGCTCGACGGAAA
>CAYSSA010000021.1:13965-15236 GCA_964433485.1 uncultured Tepidisphaeraceae bacterium
CGAACAGATTCGCCGACTTATGTTCGTCTTCGAGGACATTCTACTGGTCAACGACAAGGGGATTCAGTCGGTGCTCAAGGAGATCGAGAACGAAACGCTTGCCCTGGCGCTCAAGACCGCCAGCGAGGAACTCAAGCAGAAGATATTCAAGAACATGTCGGAACGAGCCGCGCAACTCATCGGCGAGGACATGCAGTACATGGGCCCGGTGCGCGTCAGCGATGTCGAAGGCGCCCAGCAGAAGATCGTCGATGTGGTCCGTCGTCTCGAAGACGCCGGCGAGATCATCATCGCCGGCCGCGGCGGCGAGAAGGAAATGGTCGTGTAATGGTTCCGATGCGCCATATCGAGAATTGAAAACCGAAAATCCAGAATGGTTTCCCGATGCCGCTAGTGAAATCCAACCTCGCTCCCGCTTCCGTCAGGAAGTTCTCGATGGCGGATATCGAACGGCAGGCGGCGGCCATCCTGCTTCGAGCCCGCCAGCAGGCGGACCAGATTCTGGCCCAGGCGAAGGCCGAGGCGGAGACGATCAAAGAGAAGGCTCGTGCCGAAGGCGTCGCCGAAGGATCGCTCGCGGGCAATGCACAGGGACATGCCGAGGGGCTCAAGGCTGGACGCGCCGAGGCGATCCGGCAGATGACGCAATCGCTGACGGCGGCTGTCACCACGCTGAACGCGGCGGCGGCCGGGATCGACGCCTCGCGCAGGGAACTGGAAGCCACCGCTGTCCATGATGTCCTGGAACTGGCACTGCTTCTGGCGGATCGGATTGCCAAGCGACGGGGACAAATTGACCGTTCGGTCGTGTTGGAGAACGTCAAAGAGGCTGTCCGCCTCGTGGTTGGCGCCACCGCCGTGCGGATTGCCATCAATCCGTCCGATCATGCCACACTTGAGGAAACCCTGCCGGCCATTCGGTTGCAACTTCCCAAGCTTCAGCACATCGAATTGGTTTCAGACGAGACGATGTCTCCGGGCGGCTGCCGCGTGTTCACCAGCGGCGGCGAGATTGACGCCACGCTCGAGACGCAGCTTGCCCGCATCGCGGCCGATCTGATGCCCGATCACGAGGAGCCCCTGACGTGAGCACCGCCCTGGCTGCCCAGATTGAGTCCGCACGCACGGCCACACCGCTGCGTATACGGGGAACGGTGCAGGGTCTTGCCGGACTGACCGTCGAAGCATCCGACTTGCCGTTGCCGGTAGGTTCGCTGTGCCGAATCCAAAGCTATGGCGAGGCCACCTGTCTGGCTGAAGTAATCGGCTTT
>CAYSSA010000021.1:15246-16962 GCA_964433485.1 uncultured Tepidisphaeraceae bacterium
GGATCGGACCCTGCTGATGGCCATGTCGGCAACGGTGGGGGTCGCTCGTGGTGACCGTGTTGAGAATATCGCCTCATCGCCGCGTATCTGGGTATCGGAAGAACTGCTCGGCCGGGTCGTAAATGGACTTGGCCGACCCATCGACGGGAAGGGACCGTTGCGGCTGTCATCGCCACGTCGCATCGACGGCAAAGGGCTGGCTCCACTGGACCGGCGACACATCGACAAGCCCATCTCGACGTCAATCCGGGCCATCGACGGGCTGCTCACGTGCGGACTCGGTCAGCGCATGGGCATCTTTTCCGGACCCGGCGTGGGCAAGTCCACACTGCTTTCGTCAATCGCCCGCAATACCGATGCCGAGGTGACGGTCGTGGCGCTGATCGGTGAACGCGGGCGTGAGGTCAGGGATTTCCTCCATCGCACCCTGGATGAGGCGGGTCGCTCAAGATGCGTGGTGGTCGTCAGCACCTCGGATGATCCGGCCGTCCTGCGCGTCCGCGCGGCCAAGGTGGCCACCACCATCGCCGAGTATTTCAGAGACCAGGGCAAGAATGTTCTATTGCTGATGGACTCGCTCACGCGGCTGTGCCAGGCGCAGCGGCAGATCGGTCTGTCGGCCATGGAGCCGCCGACGACCAAGGGATATCCGCCGAGCATGTTCGCGATCCTCCCGGAATTGCTCGAGCGGGCGGGCCGGGGTGAACGAGGCTCGATCACCGGATTCTATACGGTGCTGGTCGAGGGTGATGACTTCAACGAAGTGATTCCCGATACGGTCAAGGGGATCACCGACGGGCACATCTGGCTCGATCGGAAACTCGCCAGCATTGGGCATTTCCCCGCCATCGACACCCTCCAGAGCATCAGTCGCGTGCGCGGGGAGGTCGTCTCAAAGGACCAGGAACGGGCCGCCCGGCGCGTCGCGGCGATTCTGGCAACCTACCGGTCGATCGAGGACCTGGTCAACATCGGCGCCTATGTCCGCGGCGTTAACCCCGATTACGACCTGGCGGTCCAGACTTATGCGCAGATCGTCCAGTTCCTGCGACAGGATGCCGCATCGCCCTGCACGATGGACGGCGCCCGAAAACAACTGATGGATCTCGTGGCCTGGATCGACCTGAAGGAAAAGGAAATCAGGACGCCCGCCGGCAAGCCCGGCCAGCGGCCAGCGGCCTGAAAAGAGCCATAACCCCCAATGTCCCGATTCAGATTCACCCTCGACGGACCACTTCGCCAGCGGCGCAACCTCGAACAACTCCGCCAAAGGGAATTGGCCGCATCTCTGAAGGCGATGCAAGACCTTCAGGACGAATTGCGGGCCCTGAATGACGCCATGCGCCAGGCCAACGAGGAAATGTGCCGGGAACACATGACCGGCGCGATCAATATGGGATACCTGGCCGCTCACCGCCGCTTCATCACCTCGGCGCAGCGCAAAGGAATCACGCTCATGCAGCGAATTGCGCTGGCTCAGCGCGAAACCAATGATCGCCGGGCAGCACTTGTGGAGGCGGCTCGCGCGACCAAGGTTCTTGAAAAACTGCGGGAACATCAATGGGAGGCGTTCAAGGCTGATAGGAACCGCAGGGAATTTGCGGAGCTGGATGAACTCGGCACGCAGATTGCATACCGCATGACTGGCGGAGATGCCGCCGCCTCAACGGCTGATGAAGGTGCGCGATGAAACGACTGATTGACGTATTGGCATGG
>CAYSSA010000021.1:17021-18980 GCA_964433485.1 uncultured Tepidisphaeraceae bacterium
AGGCAGAAGATTCAGGCGATCAAAGACATCATCAGTCCCAAACCCGCCGTGGTGGCGCCGGCCACGCAGCCGGCGGCAACCACCCAGCCTGTACTGAAGTTGGACGAGTTGCTGGCACAACATGCCGGCCGGCCTCCGGTCGAACAGCTTCAGCACATCCGTCAGGCGTTTGATGCCCAGATGGTGCAGTTGGAGCGAATGCAGAAGGAAATGATTGCGCTTCGCATTCAGGCGGACGCGGCACAGGCGGCTGCCCGCCGCGAGCGCGAGCAGCTTGAAGTCGCCCGCAAAAAGCTGGAAGCTCGTGAGCAGGAAGTGCTCCAGCAGGCGACCGACAAAGGCTTTCAGGACGCGCTGGGCATGTACAGCGCGCTGCCCCCGAAACAGACAAAGACACTTTTCATGAACATGGAGGTTGACAAAGCGGTCGAGTTCCTCCAGGCCATGGAGCCGCGCGCGGCCGCGCGGATCACCAAGGAATTCAAGACGCCCGAGGAGACGGAGCGCTTGAAGAAGATCATGGATCGGCTGCGCTCTCCCACAACGCAGACCGCTTCCAGCAACTGACCATGCCAATTGCCGTTGCGGCGCAAAGTCTCAAAGATACGCCATCCTCGACGCAGGCCCGCACGGGACGGCGTGATGCGGCGGATCGAGCCGAAGACACCCCATTCAGCGCCATGCTGAATGCGGTGTCCCTCGACAAACCAAACGCGCCCCCACACACCCGGGAGACCCGTCCGACCGGTATTCGGCCGGCCCGTGAGGTCATACAGAAGCCCAAACAACGCCAGCAGGAATCCCCGGAAGATTCGGGCGAAACAGAGACGATCGTTGTCGATGACGCCTCGGCCGAACGGCCGGATGCCGCCCGGATATCCGTGGAAGCCAATGATGCCGCGTATGAAAGCCTGGCATCGGAGGATATGGATCCTGCCGAACCGAACAACGCGCCTTCGACGGATATCGCACAGGATTCCGTCAACGAAGCTGCAATTGCCGTGGGGATGCCGACGTTTCAGATTCCAACCGACGATTCGTCGTTGGAACAGAAAGAGACAACTCCGTCGCCCCGTATGGAAGCCATTACCGGGATGCGGCCGCTGTTGGATTCTGCCACTCCAGAGCCCAATCGCGGCGATGCCGATCCGGCGACAATGACACCCCAAAGCGATACGAGCGAGGTCGCGCCCAGGGTGGAACCTCCCGGCGCCCAGGCGAATGCCGATGATTTCGTCGGAGTTCTCGATCAGGCCACTGACAAGCGGGAAGCCGCTGCCGTGGAAGAGCCGACACCGACACCCACTGCGAACGCGATGGCGGAGTCATTGCCTCCGACCGGAGTTGGTTTGGACATGAGAGCGCCGTCGCCTCAGGATGCGCCGGTCCAGTCGCAGCAGGTTGCGACGCCGGAACGGCAGTTTGTGCAAACCAACCATCCTTCCATCGTCCAGGGTATTCGGACTCAGCTTCTGCCCGACGGAGGGACGATGCGAATTCGCCTGTCGCCGCCGGAACTCGGGGCCATGCAGGTGCGGGTGGAGGTGCGCGGCGACATGGTGGCGGCCACCTTTGAAACCAGCAGCGATCAGGCCGCCCATCTGCTGGCTCATGGACTGGCTCAGCTCAAGCACACGCTCGAGGAGCAGGGAATGTCGGTGGGCCGGCTTCAGGTTACGCGGGCGCCGCGGGACGAGGGGGCTCGCGCGGGGGACCAGTACGGAGAGTCCGCAATGAAGTGGCAGGGGTTTGAGCAACAGCAGAACGACCATCGCCGTGAAGTGTTGCGACAATTGTGGCACCGGCTGGCGCACGGAAGCGAACCAATCGATCTATTCGCGTGATTCATGGAGGAACCGACATGGCAACGACCACGAGAGTCACTTCGACATCCAATGCAGGAACAACCCAGTTGAAGAGTACCAAGAAAGCCCTGCAAACCCAGGATTTCATGAATCT
>CAYSSA010000021.1:18990-20375 GCA_964433485.1 uncultured Tepidisphaeraceae bacterium
CCAACTGCAGAATCAGGATCCCATGAATCCGACCAGCAACTCGGAGCTCATGGCTCAGATGTCGCAGATCGGGCAGCTCCAGGCCAATTCCGAACTGCAGGACATGCTCCGGGGCATGGCGGCGCAGAACCAGCTTGGCTCGGCCGGATCCATGCTTGGCAAGATCGTTCGCGGCACGGACGACCAGAACAACCCGGTGGAGGGGCTGGTAACGTCGCTTCGGGTGGAAGACAACAAGGTCTATCTCGAACTCGATAACGGCAACACCCTGTCGCTGGACCGCGTGACTTATGTCGCTCCCGGCATCAGCGCCAACACCAGCGCCGCTGGCACACCGGTTGCAGCTTGATTCCAGCGATGGCGAGAACCGGCTTGCGGCAAACGAGGCCGCCGGTTTCGGTGAAAGACCTGCGCACGGAAGCGCAAAACCGGCCCCCGAGGGAGGGTCGGAGAACCAACACGAGAGGCGATCTTCATGGGATTCTCCAACACGCTATTCGCCGGTCTCTCCGGGCTGGATGCGAACCAGACTCGGCTCAACATCGTCGGCAACAACATCGCCAATGCAAACACCGTTTCCTACAAGTCAACCCGGTCGCTCTTCAAGCCCCAGTTCTACGTGACGGATTCCAGTGGTTCGCAGCCCACCGGCGCCAACGGCGGAACCAACCCCAGCCAGCGAGGCCTGGGTGTTGTGGTCGGAGCGCTTGAGAAGAACTTCAATCAAGGATCCATCGAAACCACGGGCAAGGCAACCGATCTGGCTCTGGACGGCGATGGGTTCTTCATCGTCAAGTCCGATGAGACGAAATACACACGCGATGGCTCATTCCGTCTGGATGCCGCGAACAACCTTGTCACCAGCGCCGGCGATTTTGTTCAGGGATATGGCGTCGATGCCAACTTCAACCTGGTGACAACTGGCCTGACGAACCTCACCATTCCACTGGGGACGGCGACGACGGCCACAGCCACATCGTCCGCTCGTTTCCGAGGCAACCTCGACGCGGCCGGGTCGCTATCGGTTGGCGCCAGCGTTCTCCTGGGCACCGCCTGGACCAGCACGACCGGATCTCCATCGAGCGGAACTCTGCTGTCGGACTTGCTCACTTCGGACAGTGTCGCGCCGTTCAGCGTTGGCGATCAATTGGCCTTTACGGGACGCAAAGGTGGACGAAATCTGGCCACCGAGGTGTTCCAGGTGACGGACACCTCCACCTTGGACGACCTGGCGAGGTTTCTGCAGAATTCGCTGGGCATTAACACCTCAATCGCACCCGGCGCGGCCACCGCGCCAACACCGGGGGTGACGGTGGAAGCCGATCCGGCGGACCCCGCCTATGCGTTTCTGGTGGTGGCCGGAAACGCCGGCGAGGGCAACGCCA
>CAYSSA010000021.1:20396-28191 GCA_964433485.1 uncultured Tepidisphaeraceae bacterium
AGAAACAGGACGGCACGGTGCCAATCGCCTTTGCGGGCGGCACGAACGCGGCCGGTCAAACGGACAATCCCGTCGGCGAAAGCATTCACACCGGGTTTATCGCCTACGATTCGCTGGGCACACCCATGCGCCTGGACGTTACGCTGACCAAGGAGTCGCAGGATTCCAACGGAACAAGCTGGAGATTCTACGTGGATTCGTCCGATAATGTGACAGCGACCGGCGTGACGCCCGCAGTGGCCACAGGACTCCTGACCTTCGGAAACGACGGCAAGCTTCGGACGTCCAGTGGCACGCGGATTACCATCAGTCGCGCGGGCATCGGCGCGGCCACGCCGCTGAACATTGAGCTGAATTTCTCGAGCATGACAAGCTTCGCCAGCACGAGTTCGGACCTGAACATGGACTATCAGAACGGCGCGCCGGTGGGACGACTGAGCAGCTTCTCCGTTGGCCAGGATGGCCGGATCAACGGCATCTTCTCCAACGGCGTCAGTCGAACGATCGGGCAGGTTGCCATTGCCACGTTCGTCAATCCGCAGGGGCTTGTGGATCGTGGCGGCAACACGTATGTTGAGGCGGCCAACAGCGGCAGCGCCGTGATCAGCACGCCCGGAACGCTGGGTGTGGCCTCGATCGTGTCGGGCGCGCTGGAACTGAGCAACGTAGACCTGTCCGAGGAGTTCATCAACATGATCATCGCGTCAACAGGCTACATGGCCTCATCGCGCGTGATCTCGACGACGAACCAGCTCATGACCGAGTTGCTGAACACGTCGCGATAAAGGGACGGTAATGCGGCGACCGCGTTCGGACACTCGCGGCGCCGCCGCTGATAAAGTAGCCCCTGCGACAGAAGTGTTTATTCTGCTGTCGCGGGGGCGCTTTTTATGGAACAGGCGTATGATTCAACTCACCCGACTCAACGGCCAGACGCTGGTGGTGAATGCCGAGAAGATCCGGTACGTGGAATCCACACCTGACACGGTGGTCTGCACGGACCATGGCGAAAAGCTGATGGTCCGCGAGACGCTTCAGGAAGTGATCCGTCGCGCGGTGGACTACGCTCGCACGATCCGCCGCCCGATCACCGACTGACCGGCGCCGGGACATCATTTCCCGGCATACGAGTTCACGCGCCTCAAGCCCACGGTCTGCCCTCATGAATCCGGCCAGACCGCGGCGACAGCGGTCGCGAAGATCGGCGAACCTGTTTAAGTCCGGTATGCGGGCTCGCGTTGAGGTGAACCTGCAAGGGAGGTTCGATGAATCGCTTTTCGCCCCGGTGGGTTGCGCTGTGGATCGCCGTGCTCGTCGCGGTGTATCTCTGCTGGCTGATGGTCCAGCCGTTCATCGAGATCATTCTTTGGGCCGCCGTGATGGCCATCGTCTCATTTCCACTTAATCTCCGCCTGCGCCGGCGATTCGGTCCCGCCGGCAGCGCGGCCCTGACCACTTCGGCGGTGGTGCTGGTCGTGCTGGCGCCGCTGGTGTTCGTCGCCTTCTCGATGGTCAACGAAGCCGCTAAAGTCGCGCGAACACTTCCCAGCGGCGTTCACAAAGTGCTTAATCCCGACAGCGCCATCTTGAAAAAGCTCGGCCATTATGTGGATGTCGGCCCCCTGCTGGATCCCCAGTTCATCTCGGAGAAGCTGAAGATGCTGGCGACGGCACTGGCGTCAAAGATGGCCGGGCTGCTCGGCGGAGCGCTCGGCATCGGCGTGCAGATTTTCTTTGTGTTGTTCACACTCTTTTATCTGCTGCGAGACTCCGACCGCATTCTCCAAAACCTGCGGGAGTGGCTGCCGCTGTCGCAGATCCAGTCCGAACCTCTCCTGCGACGAACCCACGAAGTCATCTCCGCGTCGCTCAACGGCGTGCTGGTCATCGCCGCCGTGCAGGGAGCGCTGGGAGGTGTCGGTTTCCTTGTCCTTGGAATCTCCTCGCCAATTCTCTGGGGCGTGGTCATGTTCCTGATGTCCATGATTCCCATGGTCGGCCCATTCGTGGTGTGGGGCCCCGCAGCCATCTGGCTCCTGGCCTCCGGTTACTGGATCAAGGCGACCATCCTCGTGGCATGGGGCGCGGGCGTTATCGGCATGACCGATAATCTTCTGCGCCCCCGCCTCGTCGGCGGCAAGACCCGGTTGCACGAGCTGGTAGTGCTTTTCTCCGTGCTTGGCGGACTGCAGGTCTTCGGGATTCTCGGCATAGTGATCGGCCCGGTGGTCGTCGCCGTCACGATTGGGCTGCTTGATGCCCTGCGGCAGGTCAACGAATCCGGCCAGAACGGCCCCGGCGCCCTCTGATCCAAGCCTCTGGCGCTTCAGCCGATCAGCACGGCCATGCGCTGCTCTCTCGCCGCCAGCCACCAGAGAAATCCCAGCGGCAGCAGCCGACCCGCCAGCATCGCCGCCGTGAGCACGTCCAGCCCTGGCGAAACCATGATCACGGGATTGAATGAGATGCCGACATTGCCCACCGCACTGATGGTCTCCAGCAGGAGCACATCAGCCCGCATATCCGCATTCGTGAACAACAATACGAAAAAGAAAATTGCTGATGTCGCAACGTAGATGGCGACCCAGGTGGCCGCCAGGCCAAACGGTCGACCGGGAGCCTCTCCCCGAAGTGCCGAGCGTATGCCCCGCGCCAGCCGATCCAGCGTAGTCAGACCGATCCCGCCCGCAGTTCCGGCCGGGCCCGCGCCCGCCAGCATCAGCAGCATCGCCAGCCACTGCATCTGCCTCGGAAAACTCTGGGCGTACTCCCAGGGGAAGCCCGCCGATCGGCTGTTGATCGCCGTGGTCGAAGCCGAGACCAGCGACTGAGATAAGGTGCCCCCCGCCGCAAGGCGTATCAGGAACAGGATCACGAGCGCGCCGAGATAGACCGCCGCGCTGGTCCCAAGGACGCACCGCGTATGCTCGCTTGCGGCTCGCCGGCCCCACAATAATCCCGGCAACTCCATCAGCACCGGCAGACCCAGCCCGCCCAACACCGCCAGGGGCAGCAGGATCAGTTGGCTCTTCCAACTTCCCGCCGACGGCAAACCCCCGATGTGCGCGCCGCTGTTGCCCAGGGCGCTTGTGCTGAGCATCCACGCCTGCATCGGCCCGGTCCGGTCATCCAGAAGCGGCAACGAAGTCACCAGCGTCAACCCCAGCCCAAGCATCACCGAACCACGAAGAATCCGAGTATCCGATATCGGCAGATGAAGTATCCTGGCCGCCGCCAGACCGCCCAGAAACAGTGCTGTCAACGTGCCGAGCAGCGTCAGCGCCAGCAGAACGATCGCGCAGGGCCAGGGAATCCGGGACGTGTCGATGTTGCCCTGAAAGCCGGTCAGAGTCAGCGCATTGACAACCATGAACCTGATTCGGTCCTGCGTGACCTCCTGCCCGCGCGGCAGCGAGAACCCCCAAGTCAGCGCTGCGCCCGCCAACGGCAATAGAAGCACATACCCGCACACAACCCAAACAAAGACAGTGGAGATATCCCACCTCGAATGCGACTCCATTGGCACCGGCGGCGGGGGGCGATCGTCGAGCTTGCGGTTCTTCGCTGCCACGTTGGTCCGTCAATACAGTCGGGCCTACTTATGATATACCGAATCGGGGTCAAATGCCTTGCTGGCGATGGTCTTCCACTCCGTTCCGTTGGCGTCGTACTGCCGGAAGAAGCAACTCCGGTATCCCTCGTGACAGGCGGCCACATCCTGGATGCACTTAAACAGAAGAACATCCTTGTCGCAGTCTGTAATCACTTCCTTCACATGCTGGAAGTGCCGGCTCGATTCGCCCTTCAACGCCAAACGGCCGCGACTGCGACTGTAAGTGTGGATTTTACCGGTCTTAAGCGTCAATTCGATGGCCTCGCGATTCATCCAGGCCATCATCAGAATCTGTCCGTTTTCGATATCCTGGACGATGATCGGAATCAGGCCGTTGGAATCGAATTTGAGTTGGTCCAGTTGTGGATTCATGGGCGTATTCTTCGGCGATGCCGCAGCAAATGTCAAATCGTCTTTGTCCTGAACGATGCTCCCCCTGCCGATGGATCTGGCGGATTTGGCCAAATTTGTCTAACCTGCTGCGATGAACCGTGTCCGATGAGGAAGCATGATTGCCGTGAGAGGTCTCATTCTGGCGTTGGTTGTTTGCGGGTGCGCCTCGGCCAGAGCGGCCACTTCCCCGCCGGTCCGAGAAACCGCCCCTGGCAATCAGCGAGCCACCCAGGAAGCCATTCGGGCCGCTACCCAGAGAGCCGTTTGCGATCTTTATGACCAGATCTCGGTTCTGCAACTGAATTCCGGCACGACCGTCGGTCAGTTTGTCAAGACGCTGGAGGCCGAACAGGACCTCATGAAGATCCTTTCCCGTGCGGACCAGATCGGATCGCCGCGTTGGATCGACGCGGCCACCTGCCAGGTTCAGTTGGAGGTTTCCGCCAGCCGAGTCAGCTACGTCCTGCGGCAACTGGCGGCCGCCTATCCGAAATCGGCGCCGGCCACGGTCGCGGACATAGACCGTGCGCTGGAACGCTGGGGTAAACGTTCATTTGTCTCCACCGGATCGAGTTCTTCCCTGCCGTCGCTGGCACAATACAAGCCGCTGGGGGCCCGCTGGGCGGCCGTGTCCGATGAAGCGCGTCGCAAAGCCCTGGCCGATGCCAATCTGGCCGCACGGCAGCGCACCCTCGACAGCGTCAAACCCGTCGTCCTGATCGATACCACCACCGTCGCCCACGGTCTGGCCGAACCGCGGGTCGGTGAGGTGGTCAACGGCTGGCTGGCCGAACGCCCTGTGACCAAGGTGGATTTCCGTGACGACCTGACGGTCGAGGTTTCCCTTGCGGTGGATCATAACGACTTCTTTGATGTGGTGAAAACCGCGCTTCTGAGGCAGAATGTGGTTCGCTGCCCGCGCGATGAGCGTTCGTGGCAGCGAATTGCCAAGGATTTTCTGGCACGTTTTGTCCCCGCGGTAGGTCAGGCGACGGCTGTGGCCGGCGTTCTGGTCCCCGATGGAGCGTTCATCGCCCCTGGCACCGCACCCGAATGGGCCGAGCAGACGATCGAAGTCCGGGGAGTCGGCCGGGCCGAGAACAAGCTCAGGGCGGCGCTGTCCGCTGAAAACGACGCCCGTACGCTGCTGCGCGGGCGTCTGGAAGCATTGGAGATCGAGCCAAGGCGAAGACTGGGCGCGCTGGCCCCCAAACACGCGGTGATAGCCAGCGCTCTGGACCGGGCGGTCGAGTCTGCCCGGATCACGCGCACCGAGTACAACGCCGACGGCTCGGCTAACGTGATTCTCTGGCTGGACTTGCGCACGCTTTGGGATGACCTGAAGCGATAAAGAACGCCCCCGGACTTCGTTCTGTCGTGATCCTCCAGCAACCCTGACACATTCGGCTGCGGGCCCATGGATGACGGTTTTTCGGCTCTCCGCAAACCGATGGACAGATGCGGACGAGTTGACCTCGGATGATCCTCATCGCGGTGGATTGAGGAAATCGGTGGCGGCGCGCCGCACCTGCGGATCGGGGGACTTTAATCCGGCCTCGGCGGCGGGACGTCCGGCCGGATCCCGCCTGAGCGCGAGCATCTCCAACACACGTGCCTGAGCTACCGGTGTGAAGCTGGCAAACGAATCGACAACCTGCTTGGAATAGCCGGCAGGCAGGTCGCGCAGAACCCCGACGGCCAGTGTTTGCTCCTGTTGGTCTTTACTTGAGAGCAGTTCGACGAGTCGGGGCACCGCCCGATCGGGCCGGGTCATGACCCAGCCTCGCAGCGCGCCAGACCGAAGTGATGCGAATGCCATGTCGTCATCGAAGATGTTCTGGCAGATACCCGCGGCTTCGTTGGCCTTGCCGTTCGCCGCCAAGTCCAGGGCGATCCGCAACAGCGCATCCAGCGCCGCGAAACGCACTCCCTGTTCGGTGGCGAGTTTCTTGGTCTCGATCAGGCGTCGGGCTTCATCGGTGGCAATGCTGCCGAGCGCCGCCAGCGTGGCGGCCGCCACATCTGGCTCGCAATCACAAAGCAGTTCTTTAAAGAGACGCACCGACTCCACATCCCGGCGGTGGCCCAGCGCGTTAATGGTCATGATGCGGGAGTCCTTGCTCAACAGCAGAAGTTGTTCTCGCAGGGCCTTGTCGGCCGACGGATTCTCCATCCGCTCAAGCACCGCGATAGCCAGATGGCCCAGCCCCGGCTCATCGATGCGTTTGGCGATGGCAGGCACATCCTCGGGGCCGGCAATCAGGAGAAGCTGCCGCAGCGCGAAGTCCTTGCATTCGTACTCCGCAGGCACATCCAAAAGGCCCGTGAGCCGCCGAGCCAGATCACGCGTGGCCGGGGCGGCGAGATCCCGCGAGGCGGCGGCGACCTTGGCCGCCAGAAACGCCAGTGGTTCGCGGCTTTCGCCGAGCTTGTAATCGGCGATCCGCTTGAAGACGTCATCGACGCGGAGGTCCTGCCGGCCCAGTAGTTCCGGACTGCCGGGAAACGGCTGGGCGAGGGACGGGATCGTCTGGATACACACCCAAAGGGCAATCCCAAGCCGTGCGACATGCAGGCACCGCCGCGACCTAATACCCTGAATGCCCTGCCTGATTTGTGTGTCCTGGTTCATGGCAATACTCCTTACATGCTCCGGGGCAACCTTACGCCATGCGCGGAGAACATGACCTGGTCAGCCAATCTGCAAACGAATCGCCGGCCGGTTCATATCAGCCGCCAAGGCGTGCGCATCGGTCGATGCAGTGCCCGATCGGCCTGCGGGTCGTGTACAAACCTCTCCACGCGCGGATCCCATGTCAGCTTTCGGTTCAGGATCAGTGCGATGTTGCACAAATGACAGAAGGCGGCCGTCTGGTGGCCATCCTCAGGCGGAGCCACCACCGACCCACGGGAGCGAACAGCGCGCAGGAAATCATCAAGGTGGCCAACACTGTTGTGGAGGCGGATTTCGTCCGGCCCGATTGCTGACGTCAGCAGGGACGGATCGCTGGCCGTGGTCTCGCATCCGGGAACGGCAATCTCGATCCAACCCTTCTCGCCCTCGAAGCGCACGCTCCTGGCCCGATCGTGCTGCACGACCAGTTCAAGGCCGGAGGCGTAGGTGCAGGTGGCATGGAAGCGAAAGGCGGTATCAAAAAGGCTATTGGTGTAGAAGGCCGCATGGTTGGGCGTGATGGTTACGGGGCCTTTCAGCCATGGCTGCGCCCCCCAGAGCGCCAGATCGGCGAGGTGGGATCCGCTATTGGTGATCTCGCCGCCGGCGTAATCGAAGATGTACCGGAAACTGCTGCCGACGCGCATCTTTGTGAAGGGCGCGTAGGGAGCGGGACCGAGCCACAGATTGTAGTCCAAGTCCGGCGGAATCGGCTGCTCCGGCTGCGGACCGCAATCCGTGGCTTCCACAGGAAGCCCGATGCGAATCGTCTTCAGCGGACCGATCCGTCCATTCCGGACCAACTCGCAGGCATGTCGTGCCTTTGGGTTGCTGCGCTCCTGGCTGCCGACCTGCAGCATGCGACCGAACCGCTCGGCGGCACGAACCACCTCGCGGCCTTCCTGAACGGTAAGGGAGAGGGGCGTCTCACAATAGACGTCCTTTCCCGCCTTCATTGCCATGATTGCGGCCGTGGCATGCCAATGGTCCGGCGTCGCGATGAACACGGCGTCGATGTCGTCGCGAGCGACAAGCTCGCGCAAATCCTGAAGCGAGGCACACCCCTTATATTCGCCCGACCGCTGAGCGGCCGAGTACGCCTGATCGGTGCGCTG
>CAYSSA010000022.1:0-23594 GCA_964433485.1 uncultured Tepidisphaeraceae bacterium
CAACGCGTTCTCGCGGCCGCCGGAATCACGCACGCCGACACGGATCGCACGGAACAGCACGCCGGCCTTTTCCGTAAACAGTTCTTCCTTGTTTCGGTCAAAGAACCTGCGCATATCGTCGGCCGAAACCTGTACTCGCGGCCACACCCTGCGCTGGTAGTAGATGAGCACCAGGTGGCGGCGATATTGCTCCTTGACCTTCTCGTCAAAATCCACCCCCTGCACGGTGGGATCCGTCGGGTGAAGGTAGCGCTCGCGGGTGACCGCATACGAGCCGCCGTTGCGGGTGATCTCCTTCTGTCGCCAGATGGTTGTGTAGGTCGATGCGATCTGCTGGTCCTCGTCGGTGGACGATCGCTGGGCGGCCGCGAACTCCAGTTCCTCGCGGATGTCGGCATCCACCTGCTGGCGGATCATGCTGGTTGCGAAGTTGCGGAACGACCGGGCGTCCAGTTCCTTTGCCTTGCGGGCAAACACATCGTCCAGCTTCGCCAACACACGATCCGCATAGATGGCCTGCCCGTTGGCCTCGGCAATGACCGTCCCTACGATCATGTAACTCCCCATCGACACCACCGCCGGCCGGACCGGCCGCGTGGAAGGCTGTGTCGCGGGCGACTCCGCCTGTGTGACGGCCTTGATCGGAGCGGGCACGGACAGTTCCTGACCATCAGCCTGACCACGGGAGAAGTCGGCGGGCGTCAAACGACTCGACGGTGTTGCCCCCCTGCCGCAACCCGCAACACATGCAGCCAGAAGACTCGCGGCGATGACGGCGGCGGCCGGCCGAATACTGGCAAACGACGAGCAAAGCCTGAAAGACTGTGGCATGGTGTGGAAACCTATCCGACGACCGACGCACTGGCAAGGCAATCAGCCGTTGCGCGTCACCGATGACGACCACGTCAACGAACCTTCGGAGCCTCCGGTTGTGTGGCCGACGGGCCTATGATATGGTCGATGACCGTGACGCCGCTCCGTCGATACAGTCTGTGCCCCGCGATCATGGGAATTCCCCTGTTGTTGGCGGTTTTGCCGGCGATGGCATGCGACGTGCCGGTGTTTCGTTATGCCCTGGAGCGCTGGCGGCCCGCGATCTACCGGGTGCTGGTTTATCATCGCGGTTCATTGGCGGCGGAACAGCAGGAGTTGTTCAAGACGCTTGAAGCGCTCTCGCTGGATCGAAATGGTCTGGCGAACTTCAGTGTCGAACGGGTTAATCTCGATGCCAAGCCCGACTCGGACACATTGACGATATTCAAGGCCCAGGATAAGCCGGTGCTGCCGTGGGTGGTCGTTTGCTATCCGGAAAACGACCCGTCCATCCCGCACGCCTGGGCTGGACCGCTGACGGCGGCCAACATCCAGCTTCTGGCCGATTCACCGGCCAGGAGATTGATTGCAGGGAAGATCATCGGCGGAAGTTGTGCGATATGGATGCTCCTGACCTGCGGTGACGCCAGACTTGATGACGCGGCCGCCGAGAAGCTGGAGAGGGAACTGCGCCGAATGGAATCGGAGCTGGGGCTGCCCGACGATCCCGAGACCAAGGCGGATGAGAAGCCACTCAAGGTGCAGTTCCCCATGGTACGCGTGTGGCGCGATGATCCGGCCGAGGCCATGCTGGTCGGCAACCTGCTGCGCCGCGATCCGGATGTGGCGAAGCAGCGCCAGCCGATCGCGTTCCCGGTGTTTGGGCGGGGCAGGGCACTGTGTGCGCTGGTGGGCGAAGAGATGATCACCTCCCGGAGCATCGAGTCGGCAGCCAGGTTTCTCACCGGTCCGTGTTCCTGCGAGGTCAAGGAACAGAACCCGGGGATGGACCTGTTGTTCTCGGTGGACTGGGACTCGGCGGCGATGGCGGCCGCGCCAATGGAGCCGCCGCTGCCGACGCTTGGTCCGTCGGCGCCCCTGCCGCGGAAATCGGCAGCCACGGACTCGCGCCCGCCTGCGCCGGCCCACTCGCTGTACGGCAACCTGCTGATCACTCTCCTCGCCCTGGCGATTGTGGTGGTGGCTGTTGCCATTGCCTTGGCTTTTCGACGTCGAGCGGAGATTTGAGGACCATGGGCATCAGCCGGCTTGTCTTCCGCGAGATCGCCTACCGCCGCCTGAGCTTCGTGCTGGGGGCCATGGGTATCATGGTCGCGGTGGCGTGTCTTGCGGCGGAGGTGACACTGTTGCGCCGGCACGATGCGCAGACCGAGGGCATTCTGGCGGCAAAGGAAGCCGAGACCCGGAAGATGATGGCCATCCGCAAGATCACGGTCAAAATGGGGTTCAACGTGCTGATCCTGCCCAGGGGGCAATCGCAGACTGAGTTGTACGACGATCAGGCGAAGTTGCTGTTCATGCCCGAGGAATATGCCCACCGGCTTGCCGAAAGCCGCGTGGCGACCATCAACCATGTGCTGCCAAGCCTGGCCATGCGGGTGAAGTGGCCGGAACGGGAGCGCAAGATCATGCTCGTGGGCACGCGCGGCGAGGTGCTGATCCACAGCCCGAACCAGAAGCCGATCCTGGAGGCGGTGGCGCCGGGGAACATCGTGCTGGGACACGAGCTGCATCGAAGCATGAATCTGTCGCGCGGAGAAAAGGTCCGGCTTATGGGGCGGGAATTCGTCGTGAGCAAGCTGATGGAAGAACGCGGCAGTTGGGATGATGTAACGGCATGGATTGACCTGAAGACCGCGCAGGAGATGCTCAACCTGGAGGGCAGGATCAACGCCATTCTGGCGCTCGAATGCAACTGCTCGGCGGACCGGCTGGCGAAGATTCGGGCGGAAATCGGAGAACTGTTGCCGGATACGAATGTGATCGAGTTCGCCTCCCAGGCAATTGGACGGGCCGAGGCGCGCAACCGGGCAGCAGCTCAGGCGGCCGAGGCGCTGGAACACGAGAAATCCGGCCGGCGGCAATTACGTGCCGGCATCGAGGCGTTCGCGGCGGTGCTGGCGCCGGTGGCGATGCTGGCGGCGGGCACGTGGGTGGGGTTGCTGATATTGGGAAATGTACGCGAGCGCCGCGCCGAGATCGCAATCCTTCGGGCGATGGGATTGCGGTCGCGACAGGTTTTCGCGGTGTTCATCGGCAAGGCGACCATCATGGGACTGGCTGGGGCGTGCGCCGGACATATCGCGGGGGTCGCCACGGGCGCGCTCTGGCCGGGCGCGACGCCATTGGCGCTCGCAACCCTCTTGCTGGACCCTCGCCTGGCGATCATGTCGCTGGGAATCGCGACCGCCCTCGCGCTGATCGCCAGTTGGATCCCGGCAATGCTGGCTGCACGAGAGGATCCGGCCGTGATCCTGCAGAAGGAGTAGCGGGATGCTGGAGCTTGAATCTGTTGCGAAAACGTATCCTGGGCCGAAGGGACCGGTACGGGCCGTTGCCGGGCTTACCTTGCGCGTCGACGCGGGGGAGTTCGTGGCGGTGCGCGGGCCGAGCGGATGCGGCAAGACGACGCTGCTGCTGATGGCGGGAGCCTTGCTGCGACCTGATTCAGGGAAGGTACGGCTGAACGGAACGGATCCATACGCCCTGCCGGCGGAAGGACGCTCGCGGTTTCGGGCGGCGAATGTGGGATTCGTGTTTCAACAGTTTCATCTGGTGCCGTACTTAAGCGTGCTGGAAAATGTTCTGGCGCCGTCGTTGGCGATGCCGGACCCCGGCGCCCGGCCCCGCGCGACGGAGCTGGTCGAGAGGTTCGGCTTGCGGGAACGGATATTCCATGTGCCGGCGCAACTCAGCACCGGAGAACGTCAGCGAACGGCAATGGCTCGGGCACTGCTGAACCGGCCCAGGGCGCTGCTGGCCGACGAGCCGACGGGAAACCTGGATGCGGCCAGCGGAAAGATGGTGTTGGACGCAATGGCCGAATTCGCGGCCTCCGGCGGCGCGGTGCTGCTGGTAACGCACGACGACCGGGCGGCAAAGTATGCCCGGAGATTGATCGAGTTGGGAGGAAATACGTGAGTACCAGCGCCACTCAACGGAAACCGGCGATTGCGACAGACACGGTGGCACAGGCTTCCGGGCGGCGGCGCATCGGCGACTTCTCACGTCGCCTTCTTGGGACGATCTGTTGCCTGGCCCTGCTGGCGTCCTGCGACCGCAAACCAGCGGGACCCCGCCTCTCGCTTTACTGCGCGGCGGGTATCCAGCCTCCGGTGCGTGAGATCATTTCGGCGTATGAGAAGGAAACCGGCGTGGTGGTGCAGGTGCAGTACGGCGGATCCGGACAGTTGCTGGGGAACATTGAGGCAACGCGACGCGGTGATCTCTACATCGCCGCGGACGCCAGCTATTTTGAGGTGGCCAGAGCCAGGGGACTGGTTCGCGAAACCATTCCGCTGGCTGTGATGCGACCCGTCATCATCGCCGCCGCGGGAAACCCGAAGAACATCGCGGGGCTCAAGGATCTGCTGCGGAGTGATGTCCGCCTGGCGTTGGCAAATCCCGACCAGACCGCAGTCGGAAGAACCCTGCGCGAGATGCTCACGAAAGCCGGACAATGGGACGTATTCGAGAAACACGCGGCCGTGCTCAAACCAACAGTGAATGACCTCGCCAACGACGTAAAGGTCGGCAGCGCGGACGCGGCAGTGGTGTGGGATGCGACCGCCATGCAATATCCCACACTGGCGATGATCCGCGATGCCCAATTGGATGGCATCGCCGAGCAGGTGCTGATCGGCGTGCTGGATTCCAGCGCTCAGCCCACCGAGGCCCTGCGGGCAGCGAGATACATGGCGGCGAAAGACCGGGGTCTGACGGTGTTCAGGAAGCACGCTTACCAAACCGTGGAGGGCGATGCCTGGGCGGTGACGCCGCAGATTCTGCTCTACAGCGGAGCGGTGAACCGGCCCGCGGTGGAACAGACGATCACGGCGTTTGAGAAACGCGAGGGATGCCGGGTGAATCGCGTTTACAACGGTTGTGGCATTCTAGTTGCCCAGATGAAGGCTCAGCAGAAGCCGGACGCCTATCTGGCGTGCGACGTGTCGTTCGTGCCCCCGGTGGCCGATCTTTTTCTCCCACCGACGGACATCTCCGAGACGGACATTGTGCTGGCCGTACCCAAAGGCAATCCGAAGGCCGTCCGGACTCTCAGCGACCTCGCCCGCCCGGGACTGCGCGTTGGGCTGGCCAACGCCGAGCAGAGCACCCTGGGCGCGTTGACCGCGACGATGCTGAAGAACGCCGGTATTCTCGACTCGGTGATGGCCAACGTGCGCGCGCAGACTCCCACGGCCGATACCCTGGTGAATCAGGCTTCGCTGGGTTCGCTCGACGTGGTGGTGGTCTACACAGCGAACCTGTCGCAGTCACGGGACAAGCTGGACGAGATCGCGATCCCCTCAGCCAGGGCGGTGCAGCCGTTTTCGACAGGCAAATCATCAGAACATAAGCAGCTTGTCGGAAGGCTCCTCGATGCCATCCGTTCAGAGGAATCGCGTAAGCGCTACGAATCGCTGGGGTTCCGCTGGCGCGCGGAAGCGGGAAAATAGATGCAACCGCCGACGCAAGCCAACCCCCCCGCGGCGACGTCCGGCTCCCATAGGCTGCCGGGCGACGCCCCGTTTCTCTGGTGCATGAGCGTCATCGGCGGCGCGTACGTTCTGCTCATCGCGCTGCTGTTGCTGGGCGATACGTTCTACACAAGCTGGGGCGCCATCGGCGCCAGCCTTCGCGACCCGGCGATCCGCTATTCGATCGGGCTGAGCCTCATTTCCTGCACTGTCACAGCACTGCTGTCCGTTCTGGTCGCCGTGCCCATCGGCTACCTGCTCTCCCGCCATCTGGCGCCCGCCGTAGGCGGATGGCGCGGGCGTATCGACTGGTCGCGGCCACACCGCGCGCTTTTCACAATATTCGGAGGGCTGGTGGACACAATCCTGGACATCCCCATCGTGTTGCCTCCTCTGGTGATCGGTTTGAGCCTGCTGATCCTGTTCCGTTTCGCTCCGTTCCGGTGGATCGATCAATACGTCACTTACGAAGTTCCGGCCGTCGTGCTGGCGCAATTCATGGTGGCTTGCGCCTTCGCCGTGCGGACGATGAGGGTGACATTCGACCAGATCTCGCCGCGGCGCGAACAGGTTGCGCTCACACTCGGTTGCAACCGCGGGCAGGCATTCCGGAAAGTGGTGCTCCCCGAAGCGCGACAGGGAATCCTGGCCGCCGCCACCCTCTCCTGGGCGCGGGCCCTCGGTGAATTCGGACCGATCCTGGTGTTCGCCGGGGCCACCCGCATGCGCACCGAAGTGCTCAGTACCACCGTGTTCCTCGAACTCAGTATCGGACGCCTCGAAGGCGCTGTCGCGGTGTCCCTCATCATGGTGGCGGCGGCGATTGCGGTCCTGCTGCTGATGCGGGTGTTCGGCCTTCGAGACACATTCCTGAGGACCACGGCATGATCGCCGTCGAGGATCTGACCATCCACGCCGGCAACTTCCGGCTCGAAGGAATCAACTTCGAGATTCAACCGGGACAATATGTCCCGTTGATGGGTGCGACGGGCTGCGGCAAGACAACGATCATCGAATGCATTTGCGGGCTGCGGACAGTTGATCGCGGCAGGATACTCCTCGGCGGGCGTGATGTCACCCGGCTTCGACCGGGCGAGCGCGGTATTGGCTATGTTCCGCAGGATGGGGCGCTGTTTCCCACGATGACGGTATACGAACATCTGGCTTTTGCCCTGAGGCTGAGAAAGCTGCCCCGTTCTGCCATCGACCAGAGGGTCCGCGAACTGGCCGGCACTCTGGGCATTGCTCACCTGCTTCCACGCAAGCCGGCCGGCCTCAGCGGAGGCGAGGCCCAGCGGGTTGCCCTCGGACGGGCTTTGTCGCCGCGTCCTGCGATCCTGTGCCTCGACGAGCCGCTGAACGCACTGGACCGCGAAACGCAGCAGCGCATGTGCGATCTGCTCAAAACCGTTACGCGGGAATCGGCGATCACCACCCTCCATGTGACGCACGACCCAACCGGGGCCAGGCGACGGGCCGACAGAATCCTGGTCTTGCGCGACGGTGGCATTGCGGCCGAAATCGCTTGAATCATGTCGCCAGACACCACCCGTGCGAGTACAAATGCGGCCCGTATCAGCGGCGGCTTGTTTTTACTCGTTGCTTGACCTTGTACAAGTCACTGACGGTGTTCCAGAGAATCCGCATTGGTTTCAATCGCGAATCCGAATCCCACGTCCATGTGACGGGAAATTCGCCGATGCGAAGCCCGCGCGCCACCGCCCGCATCAGAATATCCATATCAAACATGAAGCCGTCCGTGGAGCACTCGGCAAACAACTGGCGGGCCACCTCGCCCTTATAGAGCTTGAATCCGCACTGCGTGTCGGTGAGGTGGCCGGGCAGGCCCATATAACGCAGCGTCGCCCAGCGAAACAGTCGCGAGAGCGTGCGGCGATAGATGCTCTGCGGCCGATTGATGACGCTGCCGGGCAGCCGGCGAGAGCCATTGGCTATGTCGCACTCATCGGCACGAAGCATCGCCAGGCCGCGAAGGGCGTTCTCATAAGGGATGCACACGCCGGAATCGGCGAACATGGCGTACTGGCCGCGCGTCCGAGTCATTCCACCGCGCAGAGCCGAGCCCTTGCCGCCATGAGGCAGACGCAGGACGACAACGGGAATTCCGGCGGCGGCCGGGGTGTTTTCCGCGGCATCGGCGGTGCCGTCGGTGCTCCCATCGCTCGCGATGATGATTTCCCCGCTCAGACCATTGCCGGCGAGGAATTCCGATGCGGCCGCGATATCCCTGGGGATCTTGCGGGCCTCGTTGAAAGCGGGAATGACAATCGACAGATCCATGCCATCACAGACCGCGGAGCAGCCTTGCCGCATGTGGAAGCAACAGGGCGACAAATGCCAGGCTGGAATAGCGATGGGTCTTCAGAAGCACTTCCTGGCCGTGGGTGCCGAAGATCGGAAGCATGGGCACGGCCGCCGAAAACATCACCACCGCTCCAGCCAACAGCGCCAGCCAGAAGAAAACAACCGACAGAGGACAACCGTGTCTGGCCGCTTCTTCACAGCAGGTGTTCGATGCTCCGGCAGCCTGATCCTTGCAGCAACCGCCAGCCATGCCGGAGCAGACAAATCGGTCCGCAGCGGACAGGGCAAAGCCCGCCAACCCGATCGCAAAAAGCGGCGCCACAGCGCAATGGAACATCAAAGCCCACCCCTCAAGATGCTCGGCCTTGATGATCACAGCACCCAGTCCGGTGAAGGCCAGCCCAACCGTGCCCAGAATGATCATGGCATAGAGAAGCTTCTCAAACCACTTCAGGGACCGAGGCGGATTCGGTCGGCATTTCTTGCCAAGCGCCGCCAGGAACAAG
Organism: uncultured Tepidisphaeraceae bacterium; assembly: GCA_964433485.1. Taxonomy (GTDB): domain Bacteria; phylum Planctomycetota; class Phycisphaerae; order Tepidisphaerales; family Tepidisphaeraceae; genus JANYKD01. The sequence goes on from CAYSSA010000022.1 coordinate 8,363, forward strand.
AGTACCGCTCCCGCAAGAACGACAACGGCGCCGATGCGAAAACTATTGGAGATGACATTCGCCAGAAGGGGAATATGCATTGAGTACATGAGATTCTCCAGAGGTATTACACGGGATCAGTGGGCGCAATCACAGTCGCAACCGCATTTGGCCTCTTCCGCCGGCTTGCCGCCTTCGGTGCAGCAACCGCCGTCGCGACAGCAACCGCAGCCACAGCCGCCCTTGGACAACAGCGACCGCGCGAACCAGACCAGAATCACAAACACCACCAGACCACCGCAGACCAGAATCAGCGTCTTGAACGCCGTGCGCCCAAGGAACGACAGGGCGAACAACTGGTGATAAGTCGCGTCGAGCCCCGCCACCTCGGCCATCTTAACCGCCGTCGCGCTGCCGGACTTGATCGGACCAACGGGCGTGACGGTCGAAACCAGCAACGGGCTACCCGTGCTGTGACAATCATCGCAACCACGCGCCCCCAGCGAGAGGCCGGCGCCGCGCACGTCGTGCGCAATCGGCCAGGCATAGGGCCTGGCGGCCTCCGCCAGCGCCGTCGACTTGGCCAGCTTTCCATCAGCGCCAAGAACATAGACATCGCCGCCACTGACGTAGACCGGCTCACCGGACTTCTTCTCGGCTTTGAACTGCGAGAGAATCCTGGCCACTTGCTCATCCGTCAGCGGCTGACTGGCCGCCTGGCTCATGTATTCGCTGAGTTGGGTCAACCCAGCCTTGGCGGCTTTGGCGGAACTCAAAACCTGTTTGGGCGGCACAACCGTCACAGACTTCCCATCCGACATGCCGAAATAGTTGGGCCAGACCATCTTGTGAGGAGCCAGCTTGCCGTCGTGGCCCTTCTTGAACACAGGCCAGACAATACGCGGCAGCGAACCGGCAACACGATTGGGATTGTCCATGCCAAGCTGATGGGCCATCGACGTATGCACGAACTGCGGCTTGTCGCCCGGCCACGGACCCGAATGGCAGGTGGTGCAGGCGATCTTATCCAGATGCACCGGCGGCAGACCCACATGCCGCGGAACCGGCGCCGCCAGGTGACCGCCGAGAGCAGCCTCGGGCGTCTTTCCATTGCGATCGCCCATGTGGCAGCCCTGGCAGGTGAGCGTGGACTTGGCGGGATCCTCCGATTCGTAGCGATAGCCGCGCGTGACGGCATGTTCGATGCCGTGACGATGGCAATCGGAGCAGTTCATGCCCTTGGCCAGATGAATGTCTCCATCGTGAACCCAGCGTGGCGGCACATTCTTCGGATCTCCGTCAGCCTGTGGGAAATTGGTGTGGCAATAGTAGCAGCGGTTGTTGGGCGGCCGGCGAACCACATCAAAGTAGACTTTGCCCGCCTCGTCAAAAATCTCCGCGCCATAGGTAAGCCGCGGCGGCTTGCCTTCTTCCTCGTCGTCCTCTCCCCCCTTGCCCAGCATGGACGCGGAGTTCTTCACATGGCCAAAGCCCATGGCGACGGTGGCGGCCCAGCGGAAATTCTGCAATCGCATGATCTCGACGCCGCGCTCGGTCGCATCATGACGGTTCTGCGAGGAGTGGCAGATCATGCAATCGACCTCGATCCGGCCCGTGTACTGCCACCTTTCCGCCGACGCGGCGGCGGGCTTCGTCGCGGGCTGCGTGCCGGCGGAACGCGCATCGGTCTGCGGCGGATTGCCAAAGCCGCCGCCGGGCGAATGCCGGCCAAACAGCTGGGCCATGTCCCAGTCAGTTAGCCCGGCCTGCGCCGGCTTGAAGGCTCCCGCCCAGTCGCGATAGGACACCGGCAATACCGTGCGCGTGGAGGCATCGACATAGATCCACGGCTCGCCGTTTCGGCCGTGCTTCACACCCTTCTCCATGGCATTGAAGTGCCAGCCGTGCGAAATGAAGACGGTCGGGTGACAGGCGGCGCAAGTCTGCGTGGGCGAATACGGCGGCGCGCCGGCATCCTTTCCCCCCGCCTCCGGCTTCTTGGCCGCGATGGTCTTGGGATTAATGTCCAGCCCGGCCTCATCCTTCAGCCCGATGCGGTGAACAAAAATGGCCTTGGTATCGGCCTTGCGGTTCTTCTCGCCTCCGATGTCATTGGCGAATGCCGACGATGCGCCGACCAAAGCGACCAGCGATATTGTGATGAATCTAATCATGGCTGCCGTTAATACCTTCCTTTTGCATCCGCATTGTAATCGAGAACAAAAAAAAGTCCCTCCAATCCGAAGACGGGAGGGACATCAATACGCACCACATCGCGACGACGCTATACCAGCGGGGTCTTGCCGGGAATGGCCACCGGAGGCACGGGCATCGGTCCGAACTCGAGCTTCTCGGGAATCAGGTTCTCCTTCGAAATTTCCGACACATGCTTCCACGTGACCAGCTTGCCGGTGTAGGCCGCCATACGGCCCATGATCGCGGCCAGGGTGCTCTCACAGCATTCCTTGCCTTCATTCAACGGTTTGCCGGCGCGGATGGATTCGATGAAGTCCTTGTGTTCAAGCACGTACGGATTGGTCTCCTCTTCCTCGGGAGGCTGATACTTGAACAACGGCGTCTTCTCGCCATAAAGCTCGATCATGCGCTCGCAGGTCGCGTGGCCCTTGGCGCCGTAGACGTGCTCGCTGATGCGGCTCATGGTGTTGTTGGTCTGGCGGCACATCGTGTTGTAGCGCGCGCCGTTGGGGAACTCGTATTCGATGGCAAAGTGATCGTAAATATGGCCGAACTGCGGGTCGGTGCGGGCCTGTCGGCCGCCGACGCCAAAACAGTATTTCGGCGGGCCGCCCATGACCCAGCAGGCGATGTCGATCTGGTGCATGTGCTGTTCGACGATGTGGTCGCCCGAGAGCCAGGTGTAGTACAGCCAGTTGCGAAGCTGGAACTCCATGTCCGACCACTCGGGCTGGCGCAGCTTGGACCAGAGTTCCTGATCGAGCCAGTATCCCTGCATCGACAGCACCTGCCCGATGGCGCCGTCATGGATACGTTTGATGACTTCCATGTAGCCGCGGTGGTGGCGACGCTGGGCGCCGGCAAGCACGCCGATGCCCTTCTCCTTCGCCTTTTCCGCCGACACCAGGATCTTGCGGCAGCTTACCGGATCGACGCCGAATGGCTTCTCGCCGAACACATGCTTGCCGGCGTTGATCGAGGCTTCGATGATCATGGGCCGGAACGCCGGCGGCGTGGCGGTTATGATGTAGTTGGCGTCGGTTTCGAGAACCCTCTTGTACGCATCCCAGCCGGAAAACGCCCGATCCCCAATGTCGAACTTGTCCTTGGGACGATCCTTGAACAACTCCTTGGTCTCGGCGATTCGGTCAGGAAACAGGTCGCCGATGGCCACCAGTTGCACGTTCTTGGCCGCCTCGACGGCATTGCCACAGGCGCCGCGGCCACGCCCGCCGCAGCCGATCAGACCGATCTTGATCTTGTCGTCTCCGGCCGCAAACACAGGCGGGGCCTTCAGGCACCCGGCGGCGGCCACCGCCGCCGACGCTGCCGCGGAGGTCTTGAGAAAGCCGCGACGGGAAGTGGTTCGTTGAGTCATGAGGTTCCTTTCTTGATGGCGAGGTCTGAGTGCCGAGGGTTCCGTATCCGCTGAAGCGGACCTTACGCCGCATCCAGCTACTTCTTGTCTACCACAACGCGAATGCCGACGAAATTGCCGTCGGACAACCACCATTTGCTCTTGGGATCCTGCGGATCGCGCACGTTCCAGTTCTTGGTCTGATTCTGCCGGTACGACGGTGAAAGGCTGTCCAGCTTGCTCTTCCATGAACCGCCGGCGGCCACCGGATTGGTCAGGGCGTCTTCTCCGGGATCCAACACCCACTCACACACATTGCCGAACATGTCATGAAGCCCATAGCCATTCGGCTTGAGCTTTCCGGCGGGGTGCGTCTTGCCGTCGGGGAACTCATCACTCGACGAATTCCCGTTGAACCACGCCATTTCCTTGATCTGCTCGGCAGTCAGCGTTTCAGCGCCGCCGCGGGCCGCCCACTCCCATTCAGCGGGCGTCGGCAAGCGATAGGTCCTGCCGGTCTTTTCGCTCAGCCACTCGCAGTATTTGACGGCAGCGTGCCGCGTCGACGCCAGTGCCGGGAATCCGGCTTCGCCGAAGTTGAACATCGGGCTCTCGTAGGGCTTGGACGGACGCACCTTGGCCTCGATCAGCCGGGTGGCTTCCTTCCGATCCGCAATGTCCAAGGCGTTATAGTAAATACTGTAAGTATCCCATGTCGTCTCCAGCTTGGCCATGAAGAACGGCTTGATGACGACATCCTTGGGCTCGGCGTCCTTGTTGGCCTTGAATCCCTTGAGCGTCCCACCGGGAATCGCGACCATCTCCCAGCTCACGGCGGTGCCGGGAAGTTTGTCGGTGAATCCCTTGGCGTCATCCGCCACGGCCGCGCCCATCGGCACAAGGGCAAACAGAGCGGCAATCCATTTCGCTTTGCGACTCATGTCATAACTCCTGAATACAAATAATCCTTCCGACTATCCAATCCGGTTAGGATAACACGCCACCCCTCGCGACGAGCGACTCGTCAGTCCGTGGGGTGGGTTCATCCCGGCCGCCCGGACGCTTGGTCCGTCGGGCGTTGCCGCCAAGTATAAAGACAATCGAGAAAATGGAAAGTTGAAACAAAGCGTGAATTGTTCGCCTCACCAGCGCTTCAGCAATCGCGATACGGCCGACAGCAACCTCTGAGCGGCCAATTTGAACCGCACCCTGACATGAAGCCTGAGTACTGACGAATCGCGGGGGTCGTACCGCGAGGCGCTGCGAGCCCAGGAGATGGCTTTCTCAAACTCGCCCTGCCGTTCGTAGGCGATCGCCAGATTCTGCATGACGGCGGCCCGGTCCGGCTCGCAAGCCAGCGCCTGCTGTGACGCACTGACACCCTCTCCCCATCGCCGCCGCAGGAACTGGGCTACCGCCAGATTCTGCCACCCGTCCGCCCGCTGGGGGTAAAGCTCGGTCAACCGCCGCAGGCACAACACGGCCAGATGACGCTGCCCACAGTCCAACATGAGGTTGGCCAGATCGAGAAGGAGTTGCGGATGTCGTGGCCGCATGCGCAATTCGTTGCGGAGCAGGCGACGCGCAAGCCCCAACTCGCCCCGCCGGGCGGCGATCTCACCAAGTCGCATCTGCACCCCCGGCCAGAGGGGCTCTGCCTGCCGCACACGCTCCAAAACCTCGCGCGCCTCCTCGATCCGTCCAGTGGCCAGCAGCCATCTGGCAAACTCAACGTGCGCCCGCGGGTGGTTTGGGGCGAGTTCAATCGCACGGTGAAACTTCTCGCCGGCTTCCTGAATGCGTTGTGCCTGGAGCAGCAGTTGCCCGAGTTCGATCAACGCTTCAACATCGCGCGGATTGCGCCGCCATTCGGTCTGGTAGTGAAGCCTCGCCCGCTCGATTTCTCCCTTCTGCCAGAACGAACGGGCAATGTTCAGATGCGCCTGCGGATAAGTGTCATCCAGGTCAAGCGTCCTGAACCAGCAGTACAGGGCCTTGTCATATAGGCCTCTCTGATAGAGGCTGTGAGCAATCGCGAAATAGCAGTCCGGACACTCATCCTTGTACTGCCGCGCCACATAAAACATCTCCTCGGCCCGGTCGTGATCGCCAATGAACACGTACGGCAGGATTCTCGCGCAGTAGCAGGGCTCCCACGAGGCATCGGACTTCTCAATGCGCTCCAGCACCCGTATCGCCTGACGAAAACGGCCGAGTTGGCTTAACCCCCTGCCAATGCGATAAGCCGCGCCAAGATCCTCTGGATCCAGACGCATCGCCTGACGGTATTCGTCAATCGCCTCCTGAATCTGCCCCATCTGCTCCAGAGTCAAACCTGCATTGAAATGGTAGGCGGAATTATGCGGGTCGATGGCAATGGCCTCGCGAAGTTCGTCCAACGCCTCGGACCATCGCTGCTGGGCGAAAAACTCCTGCGCCCGTTCGACACGCTGCTCGGCATCGTACCAGTCATGCATATCGAAACCCGCCTGCGAAACAAGTACGCGGATCATAAGGACCTCACCTGGGAACCGGCAAGAGAAAATCGCCCGCTGCGCGTAATAATCGAATGCCCGGCAACAACTTTTTCCCGGGCCGCGTGTCTCATTCATAAAGACCAACCCGCGCCCATGGCGCTGGATCCTGTTTGGGAAGAAGGACTTGACTCCGTTGTGCAGGCATTGCCCCATTCTGGTTAAGACAATTCTGGCCACCATGCTGGCAGTGACGGGCTACCAATCCCCGGCGCAAACCAGTCTGCCTTCCATTCAGGATTTCGCCTCTCAGCGAGCCGTCCTCCAAGAGGGAGGATCGACCCTTCAACAGCGAGAGGAAGCGGCCAGACGACTCGTCCAGCGCGGAACCTCCGAAGCCAACGCCCTGCTGCTGGCCGTCCTTCAGGACTTCAGCAACCGCGACGGCCAGATTGCCGTGGCACGCGCACTCGCCACCCAAAGCCAGCCGGACCCGGAATTTCTGGATGTCCTGTGTTCACTGCTGAGCCAGGATCGCACCCTGACCGAAGCGGCAGCCCAGGCATTAGCCGCCTTCAAGACTCCCAAAGCCCGCGAGCGGCTGAAACAGTTCGCTTCAAATCTGGCACAAGCCCGCGAATCTCGGATGGTCGTGGTACGGGCCATGGGCCGACTGTTGGACAAGGAAACCGCGTCGCTTCTGGTGGAACTGCTGCGACAAGATGACAATCCGGCAATCCGCAGCGCGGCGGCCGAATCACTCGCGGAAATGACCGGCTTGTCACAATTCGGACACGACCCTCAGCGCTGGTCGCAATGGTGGGAAACAACACGTGCCCGACCTGATTCGGAATGGACTTCAGACCTGTTGGCACGAACGGTCGATCGTTTGGCTCAGACCGACCGCCGGCTCACGCGACTGCGAGAAAGGACCGGAGCGCTGGTGCGGGAGGAGTACCGCGCACGAACCGACGGAGACAAAGCGCCTTTTGTCCTGAAGCTGTTGCAGGATGGCTCGGAGGATCTGCGCCTGGCGGGCATCCAACTGGTCTACGACGAGGTTTCCGTAGGCAAGCCGACCAGCGAGGTCATTTTCCAGGCATTGCGAGCAATGGTGGGCGACAGCGCCACCGAGGTGCGCCAGCAGGCGATCCGAACCCTGACGGCGGCCAATGACCCCGGCGCTGTCGAATCGCTCCTCGGACAACTTGCCCAGGAGAAAGATCCGGACGTCATTGGAGCCATTCTCATTGCCTTCGGTCCCTCACATGATCTGCGCACGCTGCCTCCCCTGCTGGAGCGGCTTGGGAGCGATTCGTTCACCATTGCCAGGGCCGCCGCCGAGGGCCTCAAGGGACTGGCGCCGGAGCTGGCGAAGCCCGCGAACGCGGAATCCGCCAAGGCCACCGCCGCCGCCTTGCGAGGGCGACTGCCCCAGACCGAAGCAAACGTGGCCGCATCGCAACTCCGGATCAGTCTGGTGCAGGCCATGGCCGCGCTTGCCCAGCCATCGCAATTGCGGGACTTCTACGAACTGATCAGGCCCTCGGAAAAACTGGCGAGCGTGCGGCGGGCGGCGCTGGACGGCCTTCGCCGAATCGGCTCACCGCACTCGGCCAATTTCATTCTTCAGGCTCTGGGGGACTCGGATGCGGGGGTACGGTTGGACGCGGTCGGCGCTCTGGAGACAACAGCCTCATTCGAGCACGCCGACGCGCTGGGCAGGCTGCTCATCGACACGATCGAACGCGATCGCGATGTGCGCGCCAAAGCATGGGATGTACTGCTGAAACTGCTGGAAAAAGGACCGGTTGAGAGCGTGGCGATCTGGGTGCGCAAACCGGTGATTGACAACTCCCCCGAACGGAAGCTTGCCGTGCTGTCCATCGTCGAAAACAAGCTGCAGTCCCAGAACCGGCCCGAACAGTTGGCGCTCTATCGCCAGAACGCCGGCGAGGTGCTGCTGACGCTCAAGCGCCCCCGCGAGGCGGCCGAGAAGTTCCGCCTGGCGCTCGATTACTGGAAGACCTCGGGGGCGCCGCAGGCGGTGCGCGAACCGTCCACGCTTCTACTGCTTGAAGCCATGCTGAAGGACAAGAGCTTCGCAGATGCCGCCGGTTTCGCGGCCGAGGTCATCACCGAAACACGAGGCGCCGGCGCCCAGCCGGTCTGGTCGAAGGTGCTGGCGGAACTTGAGCGACTGCGCGGTCTGCGCGACTGGGACAGCGCCATGGCCCTCATTCAGGAAATGCGCAAGGCGCCCCTTGGCGAATTGTACCTCAAGCGGCTGGAAAAGTGGGAGAAGGACGTGCAGTTGGCCCGTACCAGCGGGGGACGCAACTGGGTCACGAACCACGACAATCATTACGACGCATTGTGGACATGGCTGTAGAACCCCGAATGATCTGCGCGCAGAGTTGTGCCTCCTGACCATGGACTTGGTCCTACAACGCTGCTGGCCTGAAATCCGGCCCAGAAATCGTTGTAGCATGTTGAACATCAGGGAGTTACACGCCATCATAGCGTTGTAGGATTAGGAAAATGGACCGCTTCCGCAACTGCGGTGATCCGGCTATCCTTCCGCCCAGCCATGTCCCTGCTCCGCATTACCAATCTCCATGTCGCCTACGGCATGATCCGCGCGATCCAGGGCATCAGCCTGGATATCGACCACGGCGAGATCGTCACCCTCGTCGGGGCAAACGGCGCCGGCAAGACGACTCTGCTCCGCACAATTTCCGGCCTGCTGCGGCCCGCCGCCGGCTCCATTCTATGGAATAGCGATGTGGAACTCACCGGCCTGCAACCACACGCCGTCGTCGCCTGCGGAATCAGCCATGCCCCCGAGGGCCGACAGGTCTTTCCGAATCTGACGGTGCTTGAGAACCTCCGTCTGGGGGCGTTTCAGGAGCCATCGGAATCCCGCATTCTCGATGGAATCCATCGCGTCTTTCTCCTGTTTCCCCGCCTCAAGGAACGCCGGCTTCAACGCGCCGGAACCCTCTCCGGCGGCGAGCAGCAGATGCTCGCCATCGGCCGGGCTCTGATGGCCAGACCAAAGCTCCTTCTCCTGGATGAACCTTCGCTTGGCCTTGCGCCGCTGATTGTGCAGCAGATATTCACCATTATCCGCGACATCAATTCCCAAGGCACCACCATCTTCCTGGTCGAACAGAACGCCCACATGGCCTTACGCATCGCGCACCGCGGCTATGTGTTGCAAACCGGCCAGGTCATTCTTGCCGACACGGCCCGGAACCTGCTGGAACACCCCGACGTCAAGAGAGCTTATCTGGGTGGATGAGCGCCGACGCCCCCCTGCCGGAAGCCTGCCGTCTCGGTCATGATTGGCAAGCAGTACGCCATCAAACAAAATCGCCCGGAATCTCCGGGCGATCCGTTCGTCAGTGGCCCCTATCGGAGTCGAACCGATACTCCCGTAAGGGAACAGGATTTTGAATCCAGCGCGTCTGCCAATTCCGCCAAGGGGCCAAAATGTCGGGCGAGGATTGTACTGCATCAACTGATCGTCGCAAAGCGGACTGACGCCATTTCTTTGTCCGCCACTCAAGCGACGCGCCGCGACCGACTCCATGCTCCATTGTCCTCGCGGCGCGGCACTTCATGCGCTCTACTTCGCCATCATCACCCGCTCGATGAATCCCGTATCCACGTCGCCAGTGACGAACTTCTCGTTGGCCAGTATCTGCAGATGGATCGGAATCGTCGTCTTGATCGGCGAAATGTGGAATTCCGACAGCGCCCGCTTCATGGTGGCGATCGCCTGTTCGCGCGTGGGGCGATGCACGATCAGCTTGCCGATCATCGAGTCATAGTTCGGCGGAATGCGATAGCCGGCGTAAGCATGGGTGTCCAAACGCACTCCCAAACCGCCCGGCGCCCGCCACTCCAGGATGTTCCCCGGACACGGAGCAAAATTCCGCGACGGATCCTCGGCGTTGATCCGGCACTCGATCGCGTGCCCAACCTGCTGCACCTCCTTCTGCTTGAAGGAAAGCGGCAATCCCGCGGCCACGCGGATCTGCTCCTTGATCAAATCCAGCCCCGTCACCATCTCGGTCACGGGATGTTCCACCTGAATGCGCGCGTTCACTTCCAGCAGGTAGAAATTCTGGCTCCTGTCCACCAGGAACTCCACCGTGCCGGCATTGTAATAGCCTGCCGTCTTGATCAGCCGAACGGCCGCCTCGCACAGCTTCTGCCGCACATCCGCCCGCAACACCGGACTGGGCGACTCCTCCACGAGTTTCTGATGCCGCCGCTGCATCGTGCAGTCACGTTCCCAAAGATGCACCGCATTGCCCTGCTGGTCCGCGATCACCTGCACCTCGACGTGCCGGCCGAACTCAATGTACTTCTCCAGGTAGACCGTCGCGTCCTTGAACGCGTTCTCCGCCTCGGCCTGCGCCTGCTTGATCCCGGCGCGAAGCGAAACATCGTTGTGCGCCACGCGCATGCCGCGCCCGCCGCCGCCCGCCGCCGCCTTGATGATCACCGGATACCCGATCTTGCGGGCAATCTCCAACGCCTGCTTTTCATCGTCGACCGCGCCTTCGGACCCCGGCACCGTTGGGACTTTTGCCTTGCGGGCCATCCGCTTGCACTCCACCTTGTCGCCCACCGCACGCATCGCCGCCACGGGCGGTCCGATGAATTCGATGTTGCACGACCGGCAAACCTCGGCGAAATGATCCTTCTCGGACAGAAACCCGTAACCCGGATGGATCGCCTGCACATCCGCCACCTCGGCCGCCGAAATAATGCGCGGGATATTCAGGTAACTCTCGGCCGGCGGCGCTTCGCCGATGCAGATGGTCTGGTCCGCCAACGAGAGGTATGCGGCATCCCGGTCGGCGGTCGAATAGACCACGGCCGTCTGAATGCCCAGTTCCCTGCAAGCCCTGATGATCCGCAGGGCAATCTCTCCACGATTGGCGACGAGTATTTTGGAAAACATGAGTTGCGGCCTGTTGTTGGTGGTCGGTGCTTGATAGCCAGGGTCGGAACATGGTCTTTGAGCCATCGACCACCCTCCGCCCACTATCCACAGTTCATCACGGCTTCACCAGATACAGCACCGTGCCGTATTCCACCGGCTGCCCATCCTGCACGCACACCTTGGCGATGGTGCCGCGGCATTCGGCCTTGATGTTATTGAACACCTTCATCGCCTCGATCAGGCAGACATCCGTGTCTTCGCTCACCGGCGATCCCACCTGGACAAACGGCTTGGAATCGGGACTTGGCTTGGAGTAGAACGTGCCCACCATCGGGCTCTTGATCTCCTTCAGCCCGCTGGTGTCATCCTCAACCTTTTTCGCCGGGGCCGGCGCGGCCACCGGAAGCGCGGCCGGAACCACCGGCGCTGCCGCGGGCATCGTCGGCGCACTTCCCGCCAGCATGACGGGCGCCACCGCGCCCCGCTTAAGCACCACGCGACGCTCGCCGTCACGCAGTTCCACCGTGTTCAGATCGTTCGCCGCCATCAGCTTCACCAATTCCTGCAGAAGTCCCGGATCCATCGGATCGCGCGATTGTGCTGGACTCCTGCCGGCGGCCTTGCTCGTCTTTTTCGTCTCTTTCAAGGTTTGTATCCTCAACTTCCCTTAACCCACGAAATCGTGTCCACCGGCCCGAGCCTGATCCAGAGGCCGGTCAATCCACCTGCGCCCAGCCAATGTCCCTTGGCATGCTGCCCAGGACTTCCCGACCCATCTGTGTCACCAGCACATCATCCTCAATACGAACCCCTCCCTCGCCGGGCAGGTAAATGCCGGGCTCCACGGTCACGATCATTCCGGCACGCAGTTCCTCAACGGGCGCGCCCTTCGTACTCCGCATGAACGGATTCTCATGCACCTGCCGCCCGATCCCATGGCCGATGCTGTGCCCGAAATATTTCCCGAATCCCGCTTTCCTGATCACATTCCGCGCTGCCAGATCCACTTCCCTGCCAGTCACGCCGGGGCGAATCAGATCAATCGCGGCCTGCTGTGCCTCCAGCACAATCCCGTAGATCTCCCGCATCCGCGGACTAACCTTTCCCACCAGCAGCGTGCGAGTCATATCGCTCGTGTAACCCTGATGGCACACACCCCAATCAATCAACAACACCGCCCCGTTCCGAACAGGAACCTGGCCAGGCCGATAATGGCACAATGACGCGTTCTCTCCAACACATACAATCGACGGGAATCCCATGCCCGAACCGCCCCGACTGCGAACCTCAAGATCGAGCAACCCGGTGATCTGGTTCTCGGTCATGCCCGGTTTGATCCGCCGCCGCACCGCGTCAAAGGACTCCTCTGCGATTTTCACCGCCTGCCTGATTAGCCCTACCTCGCCCGAATCCTTGATCTTGCGAATGTTCCCGGTCACGCCGCTGAGAGCAATGAATTTCACGCCGGCCACCTTGCGATCCGCCAGCGCCTTCTCCGCCCCCTGCAGCGCGCCTACTGTAAGGTGGTTGGCCTCGAAACCGATCCGTCGCAACTTGGTCTTGCCCAGGACGGCGGCCAGGCAGTCGTTCATTGTGCCCGTGCGAATGACCCGTTTGAACCACGGGGACTGGATTTGTGCCTGTTCGTCAAAACGGAAGTCCGTCAGAATGGTAAGGCCCTTATCGGTCACCAGGCCCAGCGAGTCTTCACCATCAAAGTCGGTGAAATAAGCAAGATCGGTGGCATGAACAATCAGGAAGGCGTCCAGTTTCCGCTCCGAAATCGCCCGACGCAGAGCGCACAGGCGCAAAGGGAGGTACTCCGGAATCGGCCGAGAGGTCTGCTTCATCTACACATGCCTTCCCTCGGGCATATTGCAAGCCCGAAGAATTTGAGCAATATAGGCCGATCGGCGGTGCTGTCAACCAATGCACATCGCCTCGGATCGCCGATCTACATATGGTAGCGGTCGCCGCGCAACGCATACTACAGGTTGTATTAGCCTGTTGAGGTGTCACTTGGTCGATGTATTGACTGACAAACAGGAGCGAATCGAACGACAGCTGCGGGAACTTGGCCGGGTTGTGGTCGCCTTTTCCGCCGGAGTCGATTCCACCGTCGTTCTACAGATGGCCTTGAATACGCTCGGCGCCGATAGAGTCCTCGCGGCCACAGGTGTCAGCCCATCTCTGGCATCTCGGGAATTGGATTCCGTGCGCGATCTGGCCCGAAAGATCGGCTCGCCCCTGCGGCTGATCGAGATGAACAATCCGGCCTACACCGCCAACATGGCTGACCGATGCTTCCACTGCAAGAGCGAACTCTACATCAAACTCGGCGAGCTGGCCCAGCGGGAAGGCTTCAGCGCCATCCTCAATGGCATCAACAGCGACGATCAGGGTGACTGGCGTCCCGGTATACAGGCGGCCGCGAAATACAAGGTTATCGCCCCCCTGCTCGACGCCGGCGTCACCAAGGCCGAAGTTCGCGAATTAGCTCAACGGCTGAAATTGCCCAATTGGGACAAGCCCGCGCTGGCATGCCTGTCCAGCCGCATTCCCTATGGCACGCCGGTGACCATCGCCTCGCTCGGACAGATCGAACGGGCCGAGGCATTCCTCTACGAAAAGGGGCTCAAAGGATTCCGTGTGCGCCATCACGGCCCTGTGGCGCGCATCGAGGTGGCCCCGGCCGACCTGCCCGGCATCATCGCCGACCCACTCCGATCGGAGCTGGTCAGTCGTTTCAAGGAACTGGGCTACGTCTATGTCACCGTCGACCTCCAGGGTTTTCGCAGCGGCAGCGGAAACGAGACACTCAAACGCTGAGGCTCAACCCCGATGAATCACCGAGCCGATTCGCAATCCCGTCGCTCCGTCGCATCGTCCGTGCTCCTTGTCGGCATCCTGGCCGCGAGCGCGATCGCGGCCGGGTCGCCGGAGTATTCAGCGCTCTGGGGAAAGGACGGCGAGAAATGGTCGCCCGCCAGCCGGTTGCCGGATTTCTCATTTGCCGGATATGGCTGCGGCGAGAAGCCGATTCCAACCATGCCGCGCGGCATCAGCGTGAAGGAGTTTGGCGCCAAAGGCGACGGCATCGCCGATGATTCACAGGCTTTTCTCGATGCACTGGCCAAGGTCAAGTCCGGCGCGATCGAGGTGCCGCCAGGACGATACAAAATCACCCGAATTCTTGAGATCACCCGTGGCGGAATCGTCCTGCGCGGCGCTGGACCGGATAAGACCACGCTGTTCTGCCCGATCCCTCTGAACGAGATCAAACCCAACTGGGGCGCAACCACCTCCGGCCAGCGCACGAGCAACTACTCCTGGAGCGGCGGCTTTGTGTGGTTCAAGGGCGATCTGCAATCTCGCTTGATCACCCCCATCGTCGCCGACGCCCGGCGCGGCGACTTGGCGCTCGTCGTTGACAACCCCGCGGCATTGCGTCCGGGCCAGCGCGTTCAGATTTTCCAGAGCGATGCGGCCGACAAATCTCTAACCGACCACCTTTACTCCGGCGATGCCGGGGACATATCCAAGCTGCGCGGATCTCGCATGGCGCTCGCCTGCCGCATTGTGAGGGTCGTCGGCAAGCAGGTACACCTGGATCGCCCACTCCGATGTGATGTCAGGCTACCATGGCAACCTCAAGTCCGCTCGTTTGAGCCGACGGTGACCGACTCCGGACTGGAGAACCTGTGTTTTGAGTTTCCGAACACGCCTTACAAGGGGCATTTCACCGAGCTTGGATATAACGCGGCAGCGATGCAGGGATGCGCGGATTGCTGGATCAGGAACATTCGTATCATCAATAGTGACAGCGGTTTATATCTGAATGGATTTTTCTGCACAGCACAGGATGTCGTCTTGGAATCCGCGCGGCAGACTGACCGCAGCAACAGCACCGGGCATCATGGCGTCAGTTTTTATGGCCACGATAACCTCTTGACGGGATTCGACTTCCGGACGCAGTTCATTCACGACATCACCGTCGATGGCGGTGCCAGCGGCAATGTCAGCGCCAATGGAAAGGGCATTGACCTCTGCTTTGATCACCATAAGCGAACTTGTTTCGAGAATCTTTTCTCGAATATAGATGCCGGGACCGGAACCCACCTTTGGCGGCACGGCGGCGGCGATGCCTTGGGTAAGCCCTGCGCTGCGAGGGGTACATTCTGGAATATCAGGGCGGCGCGGCCACAGAATTGGCCGCCGGCGGCATTCGGCCCAGCCTCGATGAACCTGATCGCGGTGCAGAGCACC
>CAYSSA010000022.1:23664-27678 GCA_964433485.1 uncultured Tepidisphaeraceae bacterium
CCTATACGAGGCCCAATTGGCTCGGCGACTGAACAACAGGAACCGGTGAATCCGGGTTGTTGAGAAATGGCCCAGCATATTGCGGATTGGAGTTCGGACGGTACAATGCATAGGTCAATCTGGCGATAGGAAGATCGCGGATCGCAAGCTCTTACGCACACGGAGGTGCCAAATGGCTGCTCGACTTTCACTTCTGACGGCGGTTTTTTCGGTTTCTGTTTTTGGAGTGTTTTGCGCGGTGGATGCCCGCGCGCAGGTTGCTCCGCCCTCGGCACAACCTGAAGTGGAGAACTCCCGGTTTCAGTTTCTCGGCGTGATCAATTCGGCAAATGTGCAGGTACGTTCCGGACCTGGCGAGAACTATTACGCGACGGCCAAGCTCGACAAAGGCACTCCGGTCACGGTGGTGGGCGTGAAGTTTGACTGGCTGAAAATCGTGCCGCCGGAAGGCTCGTTCAGCGTGGTCGCCAAGGCGTTTGTCAATCGCGAAGGCAGCGCGTCGACGGGACGGGTGACTGCGGACACATTGAATGTGCGCGCGGGATCGAGCCTGGTGCCGATGAAGGTGACGGTGCAGTGTAAGCTGCAAAAAGGCGCCGAGGTGCAGATTATTGGTGAGCAGGATGAGTACTACATGATCAAGCCGCCCGCCGAGGCTTATGTGTATGTTCACCAGAAGCTGGTCGATCCGGTGAAGCAGATCAACGAACGGCCGATCGCATCGGTCGGCGGGCCGACGACGCGGCCGATCCTGGCGGCCGACACAACGCAACCGCCGACGACCCGACCGACCGTGGCTGAGATCAAGCCCGTTGAGCCGCAGGTGGATCATGTGGCGGTTGCCCTGGCGGAGTATGAGCGGCTGGAGGCTGAGGCGAGGGCGGCCGATGCCATGCCGCTGGCCGAACGTCCCTATCCGGCCTTGATCGAGGCATACGGGAAGCTGATGCAGAACGCGCATCTGCCGGCTCACAACAAGATACAGGCGGACGTCAGGCTGCAGGTTCTGGCGATCAAGAATCGCAACCGCGAGCAGTGGCTGACCACGCGACGGGAGATGGCGGAAGCGGCCGAAAAGCTGGCCCGGACCGAACAGGAGCGGGCATCCGTTCAGCAGAAGGTGGATGCCGGGATCGGCACGTTCACGGCACTGGGGCTGTTGCAGGCGTCGTCGGTACAGGCGGGCGACAACCAGACGCTGTATCGCATCACCGACCCATCCACGGGACGGTCATTGTGCTATGTGCGGACCAGCGATCCGAAGTTCGCGACGTTCATTGACAAGTTCGTGGGCATCAAGGGCGAACTGACGACCGACGCTCAGTTGACCCTCAAGACCGTTGTGGCCACGGCCATCGAAGCGGTCGAACCGGCCAAGGTGAACAACGGAGTGACGGCGCAGATCGTGCCTCCGAGCATGGTCGGTAACGGATCGACGGCGACAACCAACGGGAACTGACGGGATTGGGGCATGTAAGCGGTCCCATCATACATCCAGGCAATGTCCTGAGGGCAGTGCAATTGCACTGCCCGCATTGCATTGCTCCTGGGGTGAGAGGATGTGTGTGTCATAGAATATAGGTGGTCCGAGACAAGGTCCACAATCATGGTCAGGTCGGGTTCGCCGCGGCGGGCGTGGCTTTGGGGCTTTTGCTGGATTGAGAGGCTGGGTATTGCCGATAAATAATGGAGTCGGAAGAGTTTATGAGCCAGATCAATCCATTCACCTGGGTTGCGCAGCAGGGACAGGTTCAGCAGAAGCTGTCTGTAAGCCGCGAACGAGAGGTTCGGCGCGCGCAGAATCTGGCTCGAAACGCGGCCTTGAGTGGGGATCGGCTGGAGCATCAGGTCGAGAGTTCGGACGCGATTCGACAGGCCGAAGACCACGATCCAAACCTGCCAGACCGGCGCAACAGGAAGCGACGGGAGGCTGACGAGGAAAAGCCGAAGCTGGATATTCGGGCCTAGTCGCCAACAGACCGAGATCAGCGTGTCACCTGCGTGAAATGGTAAAGGATGACGGCGGCGGCAACCGAGACATTGAGGGAATCCACGCCGATTCCCATGGGGATGGTGACCTTGCGATTGCAGGCGGCGATTTGCTCGGGTGTGAGACCGGTGTTTTCGTTTCCCAGAACGATGGCAAGCCGGCGGGGCCGCGAGGCGGCGGCCAGACATTCGGCGTCGTCGGCCAGCACGGTGGCGGCGAGGTCGAATCCGTATCGCTGCCTGAGCCGCATCATATCGCCGATCAGATCGTGGGACTTGAGCAAGGGCACGGTGAACACGGCGCCCATCGAAACACGAACCGACTGGCGGTAGAACGGATCGCAACACCTTGGCCCGAGCACGACACCGGAGACCGAGAAACCGGCGGCAATACGCAACAGCGAACCCAGGTTGTCGGTTTTGGTGATATCGGGCAGGACCATCAGGGTTACGGGCTGATCGGCCCAGGGCGAGGACAATTCCGGCAGGGATTCCACCATGCGTTTGAAGGCAACGGCCATGACGCCCGAGTGGAACTGAAATCCGACGATGCGATTGACCAGGGAGTGTTCGGCAAGATAGACCGGGACGTGCGGAGGAAGATGTGGGCGCATGAGATCCAGACGATCGTGCGCGATCAGGAGCGATTCAACGGAGAACCCGGAGGCGAGCAGGCGCAGGACGACCATGTGGCCTTCGGCCAGGAACCGGCCGCCTTCGCGGGAAAGATCGCGTTCCTTGAGCCGTGTGTAAGCGGCGATGCGCGGATCATCCAGCGAGTCGATGTCGATGAAAGTGGGCACGGGACTAGCCGAAGGTTACCGGAGGCAGGCCAAGCACGTCGAGGATTTTCTGGGCGGTTTCCTCGACGCCCTGGAAGGTGACATCGAGCACCGGCCAGCCCTGGCGGATGAACAGGCTCTTGCTCCAACCGACTTCGCGGGCGACGACCTCGGGATCGCGATAGCGGCTGTCACTGATCTTCCACTGGATGGTGCGGTGGGTGCGAATCTGCACGAGCTGCTCGGAATCAATGACCAACCCGACGACCTTGCGCGGCGAAAGCGCCATCAGTTGCCTGGGCGGATCGACTCCGTAGGCGAGCGAGACGTTGCCCACACAGTATCCCTGCTGGGCAAGGTACATGGTTGTCGGGGTCTTGCTGGTGCGGGAGACGCCGGCCAGCACGATATCGGCGGCGTCGAGAGAGTCGAGCCCGAGTCCGTCGTCATGCTGAATGGCGAACTCCAGGGCGCGGATTCGCCGCTGATACTGCTCGTCGACATGGTGGAGGCGGCGATGATCCTCGGTGGGTTTGATGCCGGACTGCTGCGAGAGAAAGCTGACAAAATCGCCGGTCAGGTCGCGCTCGGCGACGCCGACGGCGGCGCAGCGGGAGCGGACCGAGCTTTTTGCCTCGGCGGAAATGAAGGCGTGAAGAACGATTCCCGGCTCGGCGGATATGTCATCGAGAGCGGCTTCAAGGCGGATGCGATCGTTGAGAAAATTCATGGCGCGCATTTCAAACGCGCGAGGGGGAAACTGCGTCAGGAATGCGGTGAGCATATGCCGGGCCAGGTTGCCGGTGGAATCGGAGAGGAGATAAATGATGCGACTGGCCGAAGACGGAGGCAGTGGCGCTCGCCGTTTTCTGGTCGTTGGTCTGCTTGCTTTGCTCATGATGTACAACTCCCACAACCGGTGGGATTAAAAGACATAGTTATCCGATTTTCTGGCCTATGGCAAGCGGAGCACGGCGTGGGGGTCCACGACCGTCTATGTCGAGCATTCCCCATCGGAGGGCCATTGCGAACGCCCACCGTCATTCCGAACCAAGCGAGGAATCTCCGCGTTCACATCACGACTCGCGTTCTATCTCATATGGTTCGTTGCCGGCGGCACAACGCAGAGGATGATGATGCGCACAGAGCGTGCGCACGGAGATTCCTCGCGTTGCTCGGAATGACGGGGGGCGTGCGAGTCAAAGCGGTGTCGTGCCACCGCAGTGCGAAGTGGCGGAGTACC
>CAYSSA010000023.1:0-288 GCA_964433485.1 uncultured Tepidisphaeraceae bacterium
CATTGATTTCCGCAAACTGCGCCGCTGCAAGCTTGAGTGAAGGGTCGTTGTAGTACTAATCTCCCGAGCCGACGCGGCGCGGCGACAAGTTCGGCTTCCGATGCCGGCTTGGCGTGATGGGGCGAATGGCATGCCAAGCGGGAACGGGACGGAGGGACGGAATACACGCGCGTGACATCCGCCCTCTGAACCTGGGGTGGATGCCGACGGGAATCGGGGCCTGCGGCCTTTGTTGCAGAGCGTTGGCCGACTGACCTGCGAAGCATCGAAGCAAGGAAGCTCCGCGTT
>CAYSSA010000023.1:331-6202 GCA_964433485.1 uncultured Tepidisphaeraceae bacterium
CCTTCAACACGACGCGGCGAGGCTTGGCTGCAAGCAGCGACTGGAGTGTGGAAGCAGGTTCTTCGTCGGCGATCGACCTGCTGATTTCCGCAATCGTGTTGTTCATGCCAACGCACACCGGGTTGTCGATTCAGTCACTGAAGACATTGATCAGCGACAAGTCGATTGCGGTGTGCTCCATTTCTCGGCGATAACCCATATCCGCGGTTCATCCAGCGTGTTTTGCCTGAAGGGAGCGAGTCGTGTCGCAGGAGCCATCGGGATTCGTGTTTTGCGTCGAGGACTCGGATGCCTGCATCCACTCCTCGCAGACCGCTGTTCGCAGCGGCGCCTGGCGACTCTGCTTCGACGCCGATCATCGGCCGATGATCACAACCGAGCCTGCCGAATCCAAGGCATTGGTTGAGCCGGTGGTGTTGCGCCGGCGGCCAAGAGTTCTCCTGATTACAGTACCAGGCGGGAATGTGCGGATCAATGGACGGATTGCGCCAATCGTCGCGGTGCTCAGAGAGGGGGATCGAGTTCTGCTGGAGGGCGCCAAGCACAGTCTGCGGCTTTGCCTCACCCGCACGCCTCGGATAGGGCCGGTGGCGGCGGAGAACATCGGTTTGCCGTGCCCGTTTTGCCGGGTTCCGTTTATCGGCGCAACGCGAGTCTACACCTGCTCTTGTGGACAATCCCTTCACATGGAAGACGGGACTGCCGGCGACGATCGTCTCGAGTGCGCGACATTGGCGCGCGAATGTCCGCGGTGCAACAGGCCCATCAACCTGTCCACCGGCACGGAGAAGGGGGTAGGTCATGGCTGCTGAACGTAGAGGCGTTCGTCGATGGAAGACTCGGGTGGCGATTGCCGCTGCCGGCGTGCCGCGACAGCGGTTGCCGCAGTTCTTCGGTCTGACAATTGATCCGGCATCTGCGCTGGGGAACTTCTCCATTGCGATCATCGGACTCGGCAGTGTCGGATGGAACATCGCCGATAGAGTTGCGCGGCTCAGGCCCGGTCGGATGCTGCTTGTTGATCGAGGTCGTTTCAAGCCTGAGTCCATGGAGACCCATTCCATCACCCCCAGACAGGCCAGTGGCCGAAAGCCCAAGGCGGGCAGCGCCGCCCGGCACTGTTCCGCGATCAGCCCCGGTACGGAAATCGCGTGGTTCGACGGGCCGGTTCAGCTCATGGACTACTCGGAATTTGTCGGCGCCGATCTTGTGGTTCTTGCCACGGACAATCTGACCGTTGAGGTGTTTGTGTCGCAGATGTGCATCTCGCTGGGCAAAGCATTGCTTCATGCGGCCGTGCATGGAGAGTCGCTGGTGGCCCAGGTCCGAACCTACGCCAACCATCCCGATGGTCCGTGCCTGCGCTGCCATTACAGCAGCGGAGAAGAGGCAATGGTGCAGCAGAACACAATCCTATCCTGTACGGGTGGGGCGACGGAGTTCGGCAAGCAGACGGTTCCAACGATGAGCACTGCATCACTCTGCGCCGTCGCCGCGGACCTGGCCGCGATCAACATTCTCCGTGTGGTTCTGCGGTTGGGCGAGCCACTGGTCGACCAGCAGATCGAGTTCAGCGGCTACACCAACAGAACCGTGATATCACCGCTGCCGGTTCGCAATCCCAAGTGCAGGGCCGATCACTCGCGTTGGCGGGTTCACCCACAGTCCCGGCCACTGGCGGACTGCACATTGGACGAGATTGCATCTGCCTCGGGGCTGGCGGAGGCCGGCGGTCTCGACGGCGTCAGCTTTTCGATTCCCGGCCGGCAGTTTGTCGAGATGGCCGATTGCAGCCGGTGTGGTCCCTGCCGTCTTCGCATGTTCACGGGAGCGACGGGCGAACTACCGCCCTGTCCGCGCTGCCGGGGCCCGCTTGCGGCACAGCCATTTTTCTCGGAGGAGGCGATCGCGGCGGCGCACCTGAAGGAGTTGGTCGATCTTCCGCTGCGGAAACTCGGCGTGCGTGAAGCGGCGTCGATCCTGATTCGCCGCAACGACGCCACCGTTCTCGTCCATCGGCATCAACCAGGGAGCAAGCGATGAAAACCATGCGCGTTCGCATCACTCCGATGCATAAGAGCCCGCCTCGAGCGGGCCTGGCGGCGCTGAATGATGTGCCGCTCTGCCCGCTGTACGCACAGATGCTCGAGCAGGCGCTGCGCTCCAGCACCGGTCCGGCATGGTGGCGACGGCGTAAGGAGATCGAAACGCGGGAAATCCTGGCTCTTGCCCAGATCTCGGGACGGGCCATGGTTCCCGAAATCGACCTCACCGAGTCCATCCGGGTGATTGTGCATGGCCAGTTCCCGGCGCCGCGTCTTCCCGAAGGATCGGACAACATTGAAATCGCGCACGAGGTGATTCTCGCGATTCGATATCCGGAAAAGGCTGTGCTTGATCCCCAACCGGGTTTCAGCTTCGTGCAGATCATGTACCCCGACCGCATCTGGCTGGCCAATGTCTCACCAGGGCATATCCAGCCGTTGTGCCTTGGCGCAACGATCCCGGCCGCCATTCCGTTGCGTGAACTGCTCATCATGTCATACGGCGCGCTGTCCATGCAGACATTCATGTTCGACGAGCGCGACTCCGCCGGCGTGCTGAATGCACCCGCGGCCCGGTGGTGGCAACGCAATCCCAACCTGATTCCCTTGAGCAAAGAGCCGTTCCTTCGCCACGCGGCCCAGGCATAACCATGGTTACCAGTTCATTCACACCCCTGGAACGGATACTTGCCGGCCTGACCCGCATAGGCTTTGCGCGGCAGCCCGGCGGGTTCCTGCGTCATGGCAATCTGGCTCTGCGGATCAACAAGCCGTGGCTCAGGTTTGAGCTTCCTCTTATGCCGGGTGACAGTTCCGATCCATTGCTGGGGTGGATCAGTCGTCCAGGGCTCTGGAAGTCGGCCGGCTCGGCCAAGCATTTTGAAATGCCGATCAATGCCCTGTCATCGGCCGGCGATTCCGATGAGATGCAGGAGCATCTGCAAGCGATCATCAACTGGGTGACCAGTACCGCCGGCGCCGATACTTCGACGTGCCGACCGGCCATCATGAACTCCGGGCATGGCGTCGGCGCCGCGGAGAACTGGCTTCCAACCTCGAACGATCTGGTGTTGCGGCACGAATGCCATGTCTGCCGTGGAGCGGTTATCAGGGAGGGATCTCGGCTCGCGTTGAGGATGCCGATCCTCCGTCGGTTTCGCAGCCCGCTCATCGAGTCGCGCAGCGCGTGGCTTCGTGAACTGCTGGTGGACGCCCAATACCGCTGCCCGATGGTTCGCATTGGCCTGGACTCCCCCGACGCAGCGGTTGACGCCGTGGCCGATATCAGCGGCTGTCCGGGGGAGTGTCTCGAATCGATCATCCGTGCCGGCCGCGACGCTCTGTGTTGGACCGTCGAGTGGCTGGTCAGTTCGGTGGATCTGCTGGCCGATCCGGAAGTGATTTCGGATGTCCTGCAGTTCCCACCGGCTTGGGCGTGGCGCCCGAGCAAATGAAAGGAGCCTTGTATGTTCAAAGAAGATGGTGGCGGGACGGCGACGCTGGAAGCGCCCTCGGGCTTCAGCCTCGAAGTCGGAAACGTCACGGGAACACAGTCGTTCATGGCCGAGGACATCGACCCGGCCGAGTCAGCGGGCCAAGTGGCGCAGGCGCTGGCGGCGGAGCTATCGCTGCCGGGCAACGTCACGTGGGTGCTGCGCGATGCCACCTCCTCGGCTTTTCTCGATGGCGAGCAGCCTATTGGCAATCAGGTCAAGACCGGGGCCAGGGTGAGTCTCACTCCGAGGGCACACCTGGGGTGAGACGCCGGCCGTGGCGGGAGCCGGGGGCGGCGCTCCCGCCCGGCCTGTTCACCATTCCACAGACGCAAAGGCGTTCAAATGCTCAGCATCACCTCCAACATCCAGCAGCCCATGGCGCAGTGGACGCTGTCCGTGTTGATTTACATCGACAAGGACACTTCCCCGACCGGAATCGAGACGGTTACTGATGCCGACCTCAGTGACGCTCGCAGTCAGGTCTGGTTCGACGGTTGCATTTGCAGCGGTCACATCGAGGTGGCGATGGACGATCTGCAATACCAGATTGTTCCCATTGTCCTCAAGGGGACCCGTGTTACGGCAGGGTTTCAGATTCGTTCGCATAATCCGGCCGGGGAACCCATCCAGGTCGAGTTTGGTGTTGAGTATCTGTCGCCGGTCGCCGCCCGCGGAGCACAGACATTGCGTGACGCTGGTTTGCTGAAGGAAGACCAGACCTACAGCTATCGGGTCATCGCCGGTCGTCCAAGGCCGGCGGACATCGGTCCGGCGGAGACACGTCGAATCCGCCTGACGGCGAAAAGCAGACCCCTGACGTTTCTCGATCTGCCCCTGACCAGGCTCACGGGTGGTCGAAAGGCGGGTGGGACCATGGCCGACAAGACCAGGTATCCCGTATTCTACACCAGTAGTGCCATTGAGCAGGCGCGCCGAGTCGCCCGTAAGGGCGCCGCGAGCGACCCTGGCGTTGAGACCGGCGCGATGCTGGCGGGGCCGTTGTGTTTCTGCCCAAGGACGCGAACGGTCTACTCCGTCGTGACGCATGTCTTCGAGTTTGCCGAGTCGGAGCAAACACCCTATTCGCTGGCGCCCAGCGGCGAGACATGGCGGCGAATTCAGGAGGCCATCCGCCAGATGCAGTCGCGCCCCGAGACGCGGCACCATCGGGCGCTGGGGAGCTGTCACGGTCACAACTTTCCGGTTCCGCAAGGGCGCAAGAGTTCGGTGTTCATCTCGCAGGATGACCGTCTGTGGAGCTCCGCGGTTTTCAGCCGTCAACCGTACCAGCTTTGCCACATCTTCGGAGCCGACAGCGGCGGGCATGAGGATGAGCAACTCTATGGCATGGAAAAAGGCCGCCTGCAGGAGCGAGGGTACCGGATCGTGTGCATTGAGAATCTGAAGTAGGGCGGGCAGCGCCCATCACTGACGGCTTGCTGCCAGTGTCGGGCAGTGCTCACCCTCAACTGATGAAAGGAGAGAGTCGCCATGGCTGCGAAAGACAAGAGTAACAAGGCAACATCGATTGAGCTGATGCTGATCGACGCGGCATTTCCCATTGAACACAGGCTGTCGATGCTCGCTCAGTTGTGCATCGACCCGTCGCCGGAATGCCGGTTGGTGCTGGCATCCCTGCTGGAGGCCGCGGCGGCAGGCAAGGGGAAGGAGCTGTATGACAAGAAGATCAGGGATCTGGACAAGCTCATCGGCGAGCTGAGGGACGGTCCGCTTCGCATGGCGACGTATGCCGGCCCGGCCGCCGGCAAGCGTGCCCATGTGATTCTCGATGAGGGCTCCGCGGCATTTCCGCTGGTGATCGACGAGACGCTTGGCGCGAGCCTCAGCCGCGGTGACGCGGTGCTGGTGGATGCGGGAGTCAAGATGATTGTGGACGCCGTAAAGGACCAGCCCCTGACCGGCGAAGAGGCGTTGTTCCTGCGCCGGGTGGATGGCAAGTACGTCGAAGTGTCCATGCACGACCGGGACCGGCATGTCTTTCTGGCCTCAGCCGACTTGACAGCCAGGCTGGAGGCCGGAGAAGTGCGGCCGGAGAGTTGGTTGCGAGTCTGTTCACGGCGACGAATGGCCTTTGAGGTGATGCCGTCCCAGGACACGCTGAACCATTTCCGCTACCTGGATCGATCACCGCTTCCGGCCGTCAGCATCGAGCAGGATATCGGCGATCCGCACCCGTTCCTGGATGAACTCAGCGCGCATATCCGCGGCGAGATGATCAACCCGGAACTTCGTCGGCAATACGGGATTCGCCGCACGGTCACCAATCTGCTGGTCGGGACCAGCGGCTCGGGCAAGACGCTCTCCATCGA
>CAYSSA010000023.1:6252-6572 GCA_964433485.1 uncultured Tepidisphaeraceae bacterium
TCTCGGAGGCAATCGACGTTCCCATCGAGGCCCTTCCCCCGCGGGTGCTGCGGATCAACATGGAGAAGATACTCAGCATGTGGCTGGGCGAGAGCGATAAGGCGCTGGGTCGGCTTTTCGACGAGGCCATTGAACTGTACGACCAGCCGTTCATCACTCCTGACGGCCGGAGAGTGCATCCGCCGGTCATTGTCATTGGCGAGGAGATTGATGCGCTTGGTCGCGCCCGTGGCGGCGATCACGAGAGCGTCCATGACCGGATAATGACCGTGGCTCTGAAGCGGCTGGACAACTTCGCCGCGCGCGGCTGGTACGACGGC
>CAYSSA010000023.1:6582-6811 GCA_964433485.1 uncultured Tepidisphaeraceae bacterium
AAGGAGGGCGACATCTTCCTGTTCTCGTCCAATGTTCCGCACCTGGTCGATTCGGCCATGTTGCGGCGTATGGGTGGGAAAATCGTGAGATTCGGGCGGCTGACGACGCCAAGGGCTTTCCGAGCGGTGCTGGGCAAGCTCCTCCGCAAGCTGCCGCTGGCCGGAGTTGAGGACGACCCGGCCGCGATCCGTCACCGTGTGGTCAATGAAGTGGCCTCGTGGATGTTCG
>CAYSSA010000023.1:6821-24211 GCA_964433485.1 uncultured Tepidisphaeraceae bacterium
ACCGAGGAAGGGGCGTTGGTCGAACTCGACGTCGCCAGCGCCACGCAGCCGCTGTTGAAGCGGCGTCACGATTTTCTCACCGGCGCTTTGATGGATCGGGCGGTACAGCAGGCGGCCGCTCAGGCATGCCATGAGCACGAGCTCGGCAGCGACCGGCCCGGCGTCAGCACGGAGATGCTATGTGAGGCACTGGACGGGCAGATTCGCGCGATTGTCGATCAACTCAACGAACATAATGTCGCGAACTACGTGGACCTTCCAGAAGGCGCACGCGTGACGCGGGTACGCCGTGGCGCCAGGCCCACCGCCGTCTTCTATCAGCCCGTGCGGGCATAAAGGAGCATTCACCATGGAAACGACCAGAACCACGCTTGAGATTCAAAGCGGTCCCGGCGGCAGTGGCCTGGGCCCGTTCGCCGGCGGTGACGCCGACGGCTCGGTGATCGTGGCCCACGGGCCGTATTCGGAGTCCCTACCGGTTGCAGGCATGGCAATTTCCGAAATCCGGGCCAGATTCGCCGATTTGTTCGACCTCCACCCAATGAGCCAGGCTTTCGTCAACGGAACGGAGGTCAGCGACGACACGCGAGTTGCCCCCGGCCAACTACTCAGCTTCATGCACCGTTCCGGCGAGAAGGGAGTTCTCTAGACCGTTCTACCCGCTCAAGAGGGAGGGCCTCACTCCGGGATGGCCGATCAGATGCCGGCAATCGAGGTCGCGGCTCTCCCGATTTATGCAAAGGAGCACCGCCATGGAAGAGATACACATCGTCGGAAACGAGGTTCACGCCGTCTCCCCCGAAGGCGCCAGCGCCAGCATGCCCATTCCGGCCTTTCTCAGGAAGCTCAATCCGCCGCGTATGGATACCGGCGGCATCATTCTTCCCGAAGGAGTCAGGTGCGTCCTGGGGCGGGGACACACGGTCATCTGGGTCTACCAGCAGCCACCCCGAATATGCAATTGCCGCTGGATCGCGGCCGATTCACCAGCCCCTTTTGGTCCGACCGCCACCTACCGCACGGTGAGGATCGCACTGCCGTATATCATCCTGCTGCTTCGTTTCAGCCCCGGACCGGACGATCTGCCGGCGCTGCAACCGCGTTGCGAGTGCTTTTTCCGCAAGGCATCACTCGAGAGCGTGGATGATGAACTGTTGTATCCGGCCCTGCTCAATTGCTCGAAGTTCCGTACCGAGAAGGGCCATCCGCTTTCCTGGCTATGCACGCAGCACGTCAAATTCGAGTCGCTGGCGATGATCGAGCCCCTGCAGCGCCGGATGCGCGCCAGCCTCGCGGAAATTCTGCGATGCCTCTTCGAGACAGGCTTCAATTACTCCTCCGAAAAACACGAGGGAGCAAGCTGGTACACGGAAACGCTCCGCGGCTGCGACGACGCACGGATTGCCACCATCGAGGCATGGGAGGAGGCAACCCGGACTGACCCGCTGTTCACCTTGTCGGTTCAATGGCTGAGCACCGGCCGGTCACTGAAGATGATTGCCGGGCGGATGTTCGATCTGGCCCGCGCCACGACTGCCGAGGCAATGTCGCTGCGGGATATGTCCCGCATCGTATTCAATCACCAGGAAGACCTGGTGGTGCTGTAAGCCCGTTCCGCAATCCCAGGCATTCCAACACAGGAGCATCCCGTGGCCCCAAGCCTCCCGAAGATTCTGACGCCGATTTATCACGGCATAAGCGAGAGCGATTTTCCGCAGAATCCGGCATTTTACGTGCTGGCCTCCAATGGCATGTTTCTCTGCCGCAACACCGAGTTCTTCAGCAGTTGCGTGCCGGCTCGCGGCTGGCCCAGGGAACTGCCTCAGCAACGCACATTTCTGAAGCTGCGCTATCCGAAGATCGATCGCCGGCTGTTTGAGCTTGTAGTGGGATTCTTCTGGCGCATCTACGACATTCACCACTCGGAAGCGGCCATTGTGCCCATCTGGGACCGGCAGGAACGGCGTATCAAGCTGTTGGTTCCGCCTCAGCAGGCCAGCGTCACTCGCGGCTATAGCGGCAGGCTCTATGCCAACGATGTGAGATATGAGATTCCACCCCTGCAGCCTCACCAGTTCCCGCTGGGGGACATTCATTCCCACGCCGACGGGCCGGCTTATGCGAGCTGGACCGACAAGTCGGATGAGACGCATCGCGCCGGTCTGCACATCGTGGTCGGCCGGATTGATCGCGATCCACCGGAGGTACATGTCGAGGCTGTTGTGGACGGGCACCGATTCGCCGTCGATCCCGAGTCAGTTATCGAAGGGTATCAACATCGCCGCTGCGCTGTGCCTCGGAAATGGCTCGATCAGGTCAAGGTGAAAACCGACGGATGTACTTCGTTCGCAGCGCAACCCGTCGCGTGGGTGCAGGGAGATTGCAACTCCTACACCATTCCCGTTCGCAAGGAGCCGAGCAATGACCATTCCCGCTGATCGCAATCAACCCATTACGCCGAAACCGACGGACAACATATCTGTGAAAGTGATCGGACTTGGCGGTGTCGGCAGTATCGCCGCGCGCTATGGAGCCATTTTTCTGGCCGCACTGGATTGTCCGTCGCGGCTGGTGCTGGTGGACGGCGACGCCTTTGAGCCCCGCAACAGCGAGCGGATGCTGTTCTCCAACACGGGTAACAAGGCCATTACTGTTCGGGACGATCTGCTGCCGCGGTTTACGCATTCCCGGCTCTCGCTGGTGGCGATTCCGGAATATGTCACCGAATCCAACGTCGGCCGGCTGATCCAGGAGAACGACATCGTCCTGCTGGCGGTCGACAATCATGCCACCCGCAAGCTGGTGGCGAGCCACTGTGCCGGACATCTGAACAATGTGGTTCTGATCTCCGGCGGCAACGACGGGATCGAGGAACTGCCGGATGGGCGTCGTCGCCGGGGAACCTATGGCAATTGCCAGGTTCACATCCGCCGCGATGGGCGCGACGTCTCGCCGTCGCTGATGCGCTATCATCCAGAGATCGAGAATCCCGCGGACAAATTACCCACGGACCAGAGCTGCTCCGATCTGATGATGCATGTGCCTCAGATTCTCTTCACCAACCTGGCGGTGGCGTCGGCGATGCTCAGCGCCCTTTGGCTGCACCTGTCGGACAGCCTGAGGTACGGCGAAGTCGCCTTCGACATCGCCGAGGGTGCCATGCGGGTTGTACTGCCCTTGGAACGGCCGGCTACGCGATAGCCCGGTTGTGGGTTGGCCCGCCAAGGTTCGGATGAGAGGGAGCATCGGCCAATTTTGGGAAGGGCCTGAAAATTCTATAACCTCCCCATCCGGAGCTGATGATCTGCGGCGGGGGGATCTTGGCGTCACGTGCGGCCTTGCGAATGGCCTTGTTGATGGCGGCGATGTATGCCACGATGACCTCGGCATTGAGATCCCAGTCGGTCAACGTCCCGATGCGTTTTCCGATTTCCTCGGCGCTGATGCGTCCCTTGTGCTGATCGCAGGAACTTGGCTGGCTCAACTGCTCGCGCAACACATCGCTGAGGATGATCAGCAGTCGCACCAGCCGCTTCTCAAGATCGATCGTAATAGTGCCCTTCTGGGTATGCAGGACGATTGTTCGTCGGCCACCGCCCGCCAGAGTGTTCGGATGAAGCTCCGGATCAGCAATGAGCCGATTTTCGCCTTGGTTGTTCGAGCTCTCGTTGTTGTTGTTGAGGACGTCCCTGGCCATAAACAGCCTCCTTTGATGACATGGCGCGACAAGATCGCTCAAGAAGACCAGCAATCACGCAATCCAGTCCGACGACGCGTGGATGAACCGCGTGTGAATCAATTCATCCGTCGGAATGTCAGGCGGGAAAGGGCTTGCCAAATCAGCGGCGCATTGCGAGACTGATGTTCGATCCGCTCGAACACAAATCATCGTGAGGCAGAATGTCGCCACCGCTCGAGTTGCTCGTTCTCCGCCGGATCAATCAGGACTTCAAACGGTCGGAAGACCAAGAGAAGCCCATGGTAAGCACTGTATCAAAGTTTCGTGAAAAATCAATCAGCAATGTCGACGATATAGGCCTTATATAATGTGAAAGTCGATTCAATTGTACATTATCTGAGATATTCTTGTACATTTCATCGGTTCATGTAGACTCATATCGACTCGGGAATTTATCAAGTTTTTTTCGAGTTGTTTTCGCCTCTTTGGAATATTCGAATGGAGTCAATGTGAAAATCGAGTGCCGATTGCGGAAACTGCTCGTGGACAGGAAGCTCGATCATCGAGGGGTTATTCTGGAGATCGCCAAGCACACCGGTGCGCACCGCCACACGATTTCCAGCCTCTACAACGGAGACGCGGTCTCAGTCAATCTCGACCTGCTCGGCAAGATCTCCGAGTGGCTCATCGAAAAAGGGGTCCCGATCGAGATTCTGCCCGGAGCGTTGATCGGTCCGGGGGCCATGTGGGACCGCATCGGTCTGGCCAGCCGCGCCTTGGTCTACATGGGCGAGTATGTGCCGGGAGGCCCGCGCAAAGTGGCCAGAAGCATGATCTCTCGACACGACGCCGCCGTGGCGTCGAACATCGTGAAGGCCATGGCCCGCCACGGCCACCTTCGCGAGGTGGACATCTCCTATGTTCCGTTCCAGTACGTGTCCGAAACGTCCCAGGTCATCCGCGAGGAGGACAAGGCGCTGGCCAAGTCGACCTTCGAGCGAATGCGGTCCCGCGAGTTGGCCCAGACGGCGGTCTTTCTGATCGGATCGCAGAAGGCCAACCTGGTGACTGAGCAGCTTGTGGCTTCCTGTTTCGGCTGCAAGCCGTTTACGCCGCACAAGTCGGATTTCAGGCTGCCGTTCTTCGTGCTTTACCGCAAGGATGACATGGCCATGTCCAGTTGTTTTGGCGCCAGAACATTGCCCAAGGCGATCGACCTGCCCTCCGCGCCGGGCGTGTACTTTCAGGCGGAACCGGATCGATGGGAAGGCGTGGCGTATGATGAGGAGACCGGGCAGGATGCGGCCATCGTTGTCGTCACCAATGAGCCAAACCGAAATGCGTTGGAGATCGCCTTGATTGGATTTTCCAGCGTCAGTACGGAAAGCGTCGGCAACTATTTCCTGAAGAATGCCGACGATTTCTGGCCTCCTGTGGCCCACCGAGGCGACCGGCAGATCGGCGTGCATATCTGCAAATTCCGCAAGTGTCCCACTCCAACCGACGCAAACAACCTGGCCTGCGAGGTAATCGCGATCTCCGCCAAAGTCCTGGAGCGACAGGGCGAGTGATGGCATTTCGCTGTGGCGGGTCATCGCGGATAAGGCCGTGACCACATCAATTACGCTGTTCTTGTGAGAACCTCCGCCGCCTCGGTCCGTCAACACCTTAGCCGGGTTCCCGAGTTGAACATCGGGTTCTCGGGCCGAAACGTTGATTCCGGGCCGGAATCGATTTGTGTGCCCGGACAGGCGCCGGAGATGCTCCCGCCGCAGTGGCGGGGATGGCATGAGGCTTGAGTTGAGTTCCGCTCGAAGGACATACCGCAACGACTGCCACGTTCGGATGATAACAAATATGTGATCCTCACTATTGCCGGAGGCATTTCATGATCCATCGCATTTGCTCCCTCTGTGTTCTGCTTGCCTTGGCGTGCTCGGTCGGGGGGGCCGAATACCCCGATCGGTTTGTGTGGATCTTTGGCTGGAACCTGAGCAAGGAAGGCGATGTTGCCGAAGTGTCGAGGCTGCTGGACACCGCGGCCAAACACGGGATCAACGGCGCGGTGGTGTCGTTTGGTCTTGATACGCTCTGCAAGAAGCCGCCGGAGTTTTTTCAGCGGCTCGATGAGGTCAGGCGGGCGTGCGACCGCAACAAGATCGAGTTGATTCCGTCCGTATTCTCCGTCGGTTATGGAAGTATGGCCCTGGCCCATGACCGGAATCTGGCCGAGGGGATCGGTGTCCAAGGGGCGCCATTCCTTGTCAAAGGCGGCGAAGCTCGCTTGGTTCCCGATGAGTCGTCGCGCCTGGCCAATGGTGGCTTTGAGGAATCGGCCGGAAACAAGCTCAAGGGCTTCAACTTCCACGATCAGCCGGGCGTGGTCAGCTTTATCGACAGAGAGATCAAGCATGGCGGCAGCGCTTCGCTGCGACTGGAGAATTTCACGGCCAATCCGCACGGCCATGGGCGGGTGATGCAGGAGGTTCGAGTTCGGCCGCACCGCAGCTACCGCGTGACGCTGTGGGTTCGGACCGAGGGTTTGCAACCCGTGGGATCGTTTCAGTTGTCGGCGCTGGCCAAGGGTCGGCAGTTGGCTCCGCGTTCATTCAAACTGCCGCCGACGAGCGATTGGCGGAAGCTGACCATGGTGTTCAACAGCATGGGCTATGAGAGCGTCAACCTGTACGCCGGCATCTGGAAGGGCGTCTCCGGCAGGCTGTGGCTGGATGACTGGTCGTTGGAGGAGGTCGGACCGTTGAACGTGTTGCACCGGCCGGGTACGCCCGTGACGGTACAAAGCGAGGATGGAGCCATCACATTCGTTGAAGGCAGGGACTACGCGAAGCTGGAAGATCCCCGGTTCAGTTTCAGCAACATTGATCGCGATGCGCCGCCTCTGAAACTGTTGCCGGGCGGGCGCATACAGGATGGCCAGGCGCTTCGGGTGAGCTGGTATCATCCTATGACGGTGAACGACGGCCAGATCACCGTGTGCATGGGCGAGCCGGCGCTGTACGATATTTATGAGCATGAGGCGAAACTGCTGGCTGAGAAGCTGCGTCCCCGGCGCGTGCTGCTGAACATGGATGAGGTCCGGATGGGAGGCACCTGCCGAGCCTGCGCCGGACGGAACTTGGGCGAGCTGCTGGGCGAATGCGTGACCAGACAGACACAGACTCTGCGGCGGCATATCCCTGGAGCAAGGATATACATCTGGTCCGACATGCTTGATCCAAATCACAACGCCCACGGCAATTACTATCTGGTCGATGGCGATTTCACCGGCTCATGGAAGCACATTCCCAAGGATCTGACCCTGGCCGTCTGGGGTGGCGGCGTGCGCGAAAAGAGTCTTCGCTTCGCATCCGACCAGGGCTTTGCATCACTGGTCGCCTGCTATTACGACGCGGATGACTTGACTGACGTCAAGGCGTGGATGGACTTGGCCGCGAAATTGCCCAACGTGCGTGGATTCATGTACACGCCCTGGCAGAAGAAGTATGAACTCCTGGGCGCGTTCGGAGACCTGATCGCACCGCGCCCGGTTCCCTGAGGTCGGTGAAGGTGCGCTGCGATGGTCGCCGTCAGCGGGCTGCGCCCCGCACAGTTGGCTGTCTCCGGAGTAGAATATAACATGAACAAGATGCCCATCACGCGTCGTCGGCTGGTACGAATGTCGGCGGGATTGCTTCTTGCGTCGGGACTCTGGCCGGGCGCACTGGCCGCTGAGGGGGCCGCCGCTGAGGACTTCGAGTTTGTTGTTGTCAACGATCTGCACTACTGGGACAAGGGATGCGCGGCATTTTTCGAGAAAATGCTGGCGCGGATGCGGGCGGCCGCGCCGAAATCCAGATTGCTGCTGGTGTGCGGCGATCTGTGCGAGCACGGCAAGGCCGAGCAATTGAGCGGCATTCGCGACCTGCTCAAGACCGGCGGCATGGAGGTGCGAACGGTTTGCGGCAATCATGACTGGGCCGGCAACAACGACCGCAGGGCATTCGACGATATCTGGCCCGGATCGCTCAACTACACGTTCGAGCACGGTGGCTGGCAGATCGTGGCTCTGGATACAACCGACGGCACAAAATCAAATGTGGAAATCCGCAAGCCCACGTTTGCCTGGCTGGACGAGAACTTGCCCGGACTTGACCGCAAGCGGCCGATGATTCTGCTCACACACTTTCCCATGGGGGTCTTCACGCCCATGCGGCCAAAGAACGCCGACGACCTGCTGGATCGGTTCCGGGATTTCAACCTGCGCGCGGTGTTCTGCGGGCACTACCATGGATTCACGGAGCGGCCTCGTGGAAACGCCACGATCACCACCGGCAAATGCTGCTCATTTCGGCGCGACAACCACGACAAGACCAAGGAAAAGGGGTTCTTTGCCTGCAAGACCAAAGATGCCAAGATCGCGCGCGAGTTCGTCGAAGTGCGCTTGTAATGCCGGCTCTGGTGACTTCATGGTTTTCATACAGCCGAACGCTGGTGCTGCCGTTATCCTGCTGAAGCCGGCACTGCAAACGGTCGGCAATCCGGACTTTGTACCCAACGGCCGTTGCCCGGCGCGCATAGTGGCTGATGGAACGCCACAGAGGCAACGCTATGAACGCCGAAGAACAGCGAAGCGATGAGTGGCTGATGGCCCAGGCGGCACGGGGTCGGCCGGATCAACTGGCCCCACTGGTTCGTCGCTATGGCACGCCCC
This sequence comes from uncultured Tepidisphaeraceae bacterium, assembly GCA_964433485.1. Lineage (GTDB taxonomy): Bacteria > Planctomycetota > Phycisphaerae > Tepidisphaerales > Tepidisphaeraceae > JANYKD01. The sequence goes on from CAYSSA010000023.1 coordinate 15,212, forward strand.
TTCTGACCTTCATCCGCCACATGGTGGGCGACCACCACCGCAGCGAGGAACTGTTCCAGGAGGTGTTCCTGGCCGTATGGACCAAGCGCCAGCAGTATCGCTATCCCATGCCCTTCAAGCCTTGGCTTTACCAGATTGCCCATAACCGTTGCCGTCAGTGGTTCCGTGTGCGCAGGGAACCGGTCCGTTCGATCGAGGACGAACCGCCGCGGCCCTTCGCCATGGCCGGGCCATCGCCGCAGGAATCGGCCATCGCGGTCGAGACGGCGACAATTGTTGAGCAGGCCGTGGCCGAGTTGCCGCTGCGGCAACGATCGGTCGTGGTGATGCGGTTGTGGGGCGGATTGGCGTATGCGCAGATTGCCGAGGCGATGAACGTCAGCGAAGGCACCGTGCGGTCGAACATGCACGATGCACTGGCGTCGATGCGACGGCGACTGGAGGCCCAAGCCCCGTAGGGGCGGTAGATGGTAGCCCATGGCGCGAGCCATGGGAGAATTAGGGACATCGACCGTTTCTCAGCCCCGGAGGGGCGAAAGAAGCCTTCTGTCGCCCCTACGGGGCTACGCCTATCGATCGCGTATTACACCCACGACTTACGTCGTGGGCTAACGTCTGCCGCCCCTGGCGGGGCTGGATCCCGCGAGCGAACAGACGAACTGACGAGGTACTGCCATGCTCAGACACGATGACCATGTCGTGGATTATGTCGATGATTGCCTGCACGACCTGCTGGAGGAGGACGATGCCCGCTACGTCCGCAGGCATTGCGAATCCTGCCCCATCTGCGGCCCGGCGATGGAGCAGGCCCGCCAGCGGCTGGCAATGGTGCAGTCAGCGCCGCCCAGCGAGCCGTCGCAGGAACTGATCGCGCAGACCATGGTGCGCGTGAAGAGCCGCGCTGTCTGGGGCGGGCGTGTGAGTAAGATCGCATGGCGGTCGTTCGCCGGCGCGATGGCGGCGGCCGTTCTCATCATTGGCGTGTGCCATCTGTATTTCCTGAATCTGTCGCCGACTCCGTATGACCTTCGCGTGGTGGCGCAGTCGGAGATGCTGTCGGACACGGAAACGTCGCTGCGCGCTGTGCTGGTGCGCGATGCAGGCACCACACCCGTGGCCGGGGCGAAGGTCAGCATCGACCTGCTCGACCCCGGCACCAGGAATGTCGTTCACCTGGCCAGTTTCACCACCGATCGCCTGGGCACCGGCCAGCCGAAGTTCCGCCTGCCGGCGTGGAAGGATGGCAAGTATGAGCTGCGCATCACCGCCAGCCCATCGGGAAGCACCGAGCAGATTACGCGGTCGATCAAGTTGCAGCGAAGCTGGAAGGTCATGCTCAGCACCGACAAACCTGTGTATCAGCCGGGGCAGACGATCCACGTGCGGGCGCTGGCGCTGCGCCGGCCTGATTTGAAGCCCGTTGCCGGGCAGGAGACGGTCTTCAGCCTGGTCGATCCCAAGGGGAATATTCTCTTCAAGCATCGCAGCCCCACGAGCAAGTTCGGCATCACCTCGGCCGACTGTGAACTGGCCGACGAGATCCTCGAAGGCGCGTACGAAATCCGCTGCACGGTTGGCGATGTCGAAAGCAAGAGTACGGTGGATGTCAAACGCTACGTCCTGCCCAAGTTCAACATCACGCTCGACCTGGATAAGCCATATTACCAACCGGGCGAGCGGATGAATCTGACAATCCGCTCGGCGTATTTCTTTGGCAAGCCGGTGGCGGATGGGACGATCGAGGTGTCGCTGCGCGATGTCACCGACAGGAGCGAGGTGAGCGCGAAGACCGATGCACGCGGTGAGGCGAAGCTGGAATTGGTGCTTCCGTCGAGAATCGTCGGCCGGGAACAGGATTCAAGCGACGGCCGAGTGTGGCTGGAGGTACTGGTCCGCGACTCGGCCGGGCAGGAGCAGCGGCGAACCATTTCGCGCGTGGTGACGGTCAAGCCGCTGCGGATCGAGTTGATCCCCGAGTCCGGGCAGCTTGTGCAGGGCATTCCCAATACGGTCTATGTCCTGGCGACCTACGCCGACGGCCGGCCAGCCAGGGCCCGCATTGCCATCAGCGGCCTGGATCGAGAACTACAGACCAGCGAACTCGGCGCGGCATCATTTGAGTTGACGCCCAAGGCCGAGAAGCTTGACCTGACGGCCCGCGCGATCGATGCCCAGGGCATCAGTGCGGACGCGCAACTGTCGCTCAAGTGCGGCGAGAGCCAGAACACGTTTGCTGTGCGGACGGACAAAGCCGTCTACACCGGCGGCCAGACGATCAAGCTCACCATCCTCGGCGGCGGCAGCGAGCCGGTGTTCGTCGACCTCATCAAGGATGGACAGACGCTGTTGACGCAGACGGTCGAAGTGGCCAAGGGCCGGGGCGAGTGCCAGATCGACCTGCCACCGGAGGTCTCGGGGACGCTGCAACTGAGCGCCTATCGCATCGGCGAGTCGGCTTTGCCGGTACACCAGACACGCATTCTGTTCGTGCAGCCGGCGCAACAACTCAAGCTGGATGTAGCCAAGGACAAGGAGGAATACCGGCCGGGCGACGAGGCGAAGCTGCGTTTCACGCTACGCGACGCCAAGGGCCTGGCCACGCCCGGCGCCATCAGCCTGGCGGCCGTGGACGAGGCGGTCTTCTCGGTGTTGGAGCAGGCGACGGGCATGGAGCGACTGTTCTTCGCGCTGGAGCAGGAACTGCTCAAGCCGATTTACACGATCTACGGCTGGTCACCCGACTTCGGATCGACCGCAAGCCCGCGGGACAAGGATGAACTGGAACAGACGCTCTTCTCGCGGGCATCACAAGTTCCACGGGAAACGAAGTTAACGCGGCGCGAGCTAATGGAGCGGGCGGCGCAGGTTCTTGGCGTAGACCGTCGCTCTATGTTCATGGAGCCCGATGCAGCGAACGATGATCGCCCGGTCAGTGCGGCCGAACTGGCCGAGTGGCTTCGGGAGGCATCGTTTGAACCCGAACAGCGCGAGCAGATTCTGGGCGGGGCAAATGGCTATGGAATTGTCGCCGCCACGTACCTTGAAAAAGACCGTCGCATCTGGAGCCAGCGATACAACGGATTAAAAGTGGCTGAGACGGCCTGGTTTGCGTTGAGCGTCATCGTAGGACTTGTAGCCCTTGGTTGGTTGTTGTACCGCGTCCATGTGTCACTGCTGGCGATGTTACTGATGGCATTCCTGGGAATCTTGCTGGCCAGCATCATGTTGCCCGCACTGAATGCGTCAAAGGAACGAGCCAATACCGTCAAGTCGGCCTCTAATCTCCGCCAGTTAGGCCAAGTGCTGGCCATGGATGTCTCGCCACCGGTCCGGTCTTACGTCGGCGACCAGACTCAATCCCTCTCCCCCCGCATCCGCCAGTGGTTCCCCGAAACCCTGCTCTGGCGGCCCGAACTGATCACCGATGAACGCGGCGAAGCCAGTTTGCCGGTCAGCCTGGCCGACTCGATCACCACCTGGCGGCTGTCGGCCAGCGCCGTGGCGGCCGACGGACGCCTTGGCGGCTTGCAGTCGTCCATTCGCGTCTTCCAGCCGTTCTTCGTCGATATCAACCTCCCCGTGGCCCTGACGCGTGGCGATGAGATCGCCATCCCCGTCGTCGTCTACAACTACCTCGACCGCCCGCAGAGCGTCGATCTCACGCTCGACAAGGCCGGCAACGGCTTTGAACTGCTCGATGTGCCGAGCAAACACATCGATCTGGTGCCCGGTGACGTGAAGGCCCTCTCCTATCGCATGCGTTTTGGCAAAGTCGGCCGACAGCAGATACAGATCACCGCCCGCGGCAACGGTGTGGCCGATGCAATCCGGCGCGAGATCGAAGTCGTTTCCGACGGCCGGCGTATCGAGCGAGTCGTCAACGGGAGCCTGTCGCAGCCCGCACAGCTTGATCTGTCACTCCCGGCCGAAGCCATCGAAGGCAGTGCCCGCCTGATCGTCAAGATTCACCCCTCGACCTTCAGTCAGGTTGTCGAAGGGCTCGACGGCATTTTCCAGATGCCGTACGGCTGCTTCGAGCAGACTTCCTCGACGACGTATCCGAACATCATGGCGCTCAGCTACCTCCGCCGCACGGGCAAAACCGTGCCCGCGGTCGAGGCCAAGGCGAAGCAGTACATCAACCTGGGTTATCAGCGGCTGGTGGGTTTCGAGGTGTCCGGCGGCGGCTTCGACTGGTTCGGCAACCCGCCGGCCAATGTGCTGCTGACGGCTTACGGGCTGATGGAATTCCAGGACATGGCCGAGGTGCATGATGTGGACAGTAAACTCATCGAGCGCACACGGACGTGGCTGATGTCCAAGCGGACGGTGAACGGTTCGTGGCCGGCCGACGCGCACATGATCCATGATGGGCTGTCTGACAGTGTCCTGCGCGGGGCCGATCCGAATCTGGCGACGACGGCGTATGTCGCCTGGGCCGTCTTCGGCAAGAACTCCGACACGACCGATGCCGCCCCGACGCTCGCCTATCTCCGCGGCCAGCAGCCGGATCGCATTGCGGATCCCTACCTCGTGGCCGTCCTTGCCAATACCCTGCAGGCCATGGACCCGACTGGCCGCGAAGCGCTTCCCGCCATCAATCGCCTGCAAGCGATGAAGCAGTCCTCGCCTGACGGCAAGCTCGTCTGGTGGGACCAGCCGGCCAATTTGCGAACGGCATTCTGCGGCGCAGGCCGGAGCAGTTCCGTCGAGACCACCGCTCTGGCCACGCTGGCGATGATCCAGAGCAAGATCGACCCCGCCACCGTTCGCAGCGCCCTGGCGTGGCTTATCCAGCAGAAAGACGCCAGTGGCACCTGGCATTCCACGCACGCGACCGTGCTGGCGCTTAAGGCGCTGCTCGCCGGCACCGGCAAGCCGCTGGGCGCTGACACGACCCGGCGGATTCAGGTGACGCTTGGCGGGACCACAAGCGAGATCGTCATCCCCGCCGATCAGGCCGAGGTCATGCAGCAACTCGATCTGTCCGGCCAACTCCGCCCCGGCGACAATCGCCTCACGCTTCGCGATGCCACGGGCTCCGTCTCGGGCTACCAGGTCACATTCCGCTACCATGCCCCTGGTGCCGAACCCATCGCCGCGCAACAGCCGTTGTCTATCGACCTCACCTACGACAAGACCGACATCGAAGTCGGCCAGACCATGACTGCCCGATGCACTGTCGCCAATCGCACGACTCAGACCGCGCCCATGGTCATGCTCGACCTGCCCATCCCGGCCGGTTTTTCTGTTGAGACTGACGATTTGGAGAAGCTGGTGTCATCCGGCGTGGCGGCCAGATACCAGATCACGCCGCGCACGGTGATCGTCTATCTGCGTTCGCTCAAGCCTGATGCTCCGTTGACGGTGACCTATCGACTCAAAGCCACCATGCCCGTGCAGATCACCGTTCCCCCGGCGAGGGTGTATGAGTATTACGACCCGGCCAGGCAGGGTGTCTCGACGCCGACGTCGTTGAGGGCCAAGATGGCGGCATGATGATGGTTCACTCGAATTGACACTATAACATAACTCACTTGAGTATGCTGTGGAGTTAAGACAATGAATGTTAAGACAATGAACAACACATGCGCATTCAAGAACATGCGACGGACCATGGGGCTCTTGCTGGTATTGATCGCAGCGACGTTGGCTGGGTGCAGTTTCCCCGGCCGAAAAGTGCTAACGATGGAAGTGCATCAAGACGACCAACTGGTGCTGCGTACGGTATTTGATGCTCCCGACTCCGAGTCTCCAGCCAAGTTGTGGCGGCGTGCCGGCCAAGAACCGTCCCATTCTGAGGAGGAAGTGCTGCGCGTGAAACCGGATCCGGGCGACCCTCTGCACGCCACCTTGAAAGGCGCGATCCGCATCAAGATCCTGCACACCACAAGTCCGCAAACGACAGCTTCCCTGACCGATCTTAAACTGGTGCGCCGCACAGCCAACACCTCCAGGTGGTTTCTCCCGGAAAGCGAGGTGGAGCGGGCAACTCGCACCATGCAGCCAGTTGTCACCTCCAAGTTCTCGTTGCTTGGTCTCCCCACATTCTCTCTCGTCGTCGGCTTGGTAATCATGACTGCGATTGCAGCTTTCATATTTGGCATTTGCCATTGGCGGAAGCCCACAGGCAAGGCCGCCACGATTGTATCCGGGCTGCTCTTGGTTTTGTTTGCCGCTGTCATCTTCTGTGTGCTGCTGACAGTCTGGAGCGGCAGCATGGGGTAGAGGCCATGGAGTCAAACCCTTCCAAAGCCAGAACGATAGCAGCCGTAGCGCTCTATTTGGTCGCTGGTATGGTCGCTGTCGTTTGGAAGTTCTCCCGTCGTTCCATGGCGGAGGGCCAGCTTGTTCCAGATCGGATTCTCGCGGTTGTCCCGAATCTCGTGCCGGCAATCTTCGTGCCGATGGTGCTCTTCATCTCCAAGAGAGTGGTTCGGTTCCCTGATTACCTGCGGGTTGTTGTGGCGATACTGGTGGCCCTGTGTGTTTACGAATTCGCTCAACTCTGGATGCCAAAGCGGGCCTTTGATTGGGCAGACATTGCGGCATCGGTTGCAGGTTCCTGCATTGGATGCCTGGTGGGCTGGCTTGTTTTCTTTCGGTGCTTGGGATCTTCCGCACCCGGAGAATTAACCAAGGATGATAAGTATGAACGCGGCGCCTAGAGGGATAACCAGAAGAATGCCCGCCCAAACAACGTTTGCCACTAAGCGCGCCTTGATGCGACCGTCATGGTATTCACACTTCATTTACACAGTTCTGAAACGTCGTGGTTATGCTGAAAGCATGAACTCCGAACAGGGGATGCAGGCCAAGTGGAATGGCGCTGAGGGTGGCCGGCGTCTGACGGTTCCCCGTGGTGCAACCGGGGATCGATTTGGGAGTATGTCCTGACATGGTCACCTCAGAGACTTCCGGCTTTCTTTGGCAACGAATGATCGCCGGCTTGTTCGTGTTGGGCATTCTGCCGGTGTTGGCGAGGGCGAAAGTTGTTCATGTCGCCCCACAGAAGCTGGCAGATATTCCGGCCGAACAACAGGTTCGGACCATCGGCGATGCTGTGCGCGGAATCGGGCCGGGCGATCGCATCATCATCCACGGAGGAGTCTATCGGGAAACCGTGGTCGTCCAGGCCAGCGGAACGGCCGACGCCCCCATCATTATCGAGCCGGCGACGGCCGAGCGTGTCGTCGTCACCGGAGCCGATTTGCTGACCGACTGGAAGCGCGAGGACGAGAAGGACTGTGTCTTCAGCACAGCATGGCCGCACAAGTTCATCGGCTGGAATCGCACCAACGCGCATCCTGGCGACGATTTCCATCTGCTGATCGGTCGCTGTGAACAGGTCTTCGCCGGGAACTATGCCTTGCGTCAGGTGTTGAGCCGCGACAAACTCAGCCGGGGTACGTTCTTTGCGGACACCGAAGCCCGGAAGTTGTACGTGTGGACGGCGGACAACGCCGACCTGGGCAGACGCCGTACGCGCGTCGAGGCATCCGTACGCGACACCATGTGGAACAGCAAAGGCTCGCACATCATCGTGCGAGGGCTGCGGTTTCGTTACGCGGCCAACCGGGCTCAGCAGGGGGCCATCCTCATCTCGGGCGACCACAACACATTCGAGGATTGCCTGTTCGAGTACACCAACAGCATCGGCGTGGGCGTTAATCGCGGCAGCAATGCCGTATTGCGGCGATGCGTCATGCAATACAACGGGCAGATGGGCTTCAGCGCCAGCCATGCTCACAACCTGCTGGTGAGCCATTGCACCATACGCGGCAACAGCACCAAGGGATGGGATCGCGGCTGGGAGGCCGGCGGCAACAAGCTCTGTCTCAGTCGCGGTGTCGTCATCGAGTCCAGTCGATTCGTCGAGAATCGAGGAAACGGAATCTGGTTCGACATCGGCAACGAAGCGGCCACGGTGCGCAACTGCCTGATCGCCGATAACGAATGCGCCGGGATATTCTATGAAATCAGCTTCGGCTTGCATGCTCATGACAACGTCATCATTGGCAATGGTTTCGATGCCGAGCCGGGGGCCTGGGGCGCCTGGGGCGGCATTTCCTTGTCCAGCTCGCCCGGTTGCCGCATCGAGCGCAACCTGATGGTCGGCAATCGGGAAGGCTTCAACTACCGCGAGCAGCTGCGCACCACACCCCGCATCGACAAGACCGCCGGGGAAGAGGCTGTCTGGAACCACGACCAGATCGTCCGCAACAATGTCTTGGCGCATAACCGCGACGCGCAATGCTGGGGTTGGTTCGATGTCCGCGATGGCCGTCACTGGCCGCTTGACCTGCGCCCCGCCGCCGGGATCAGTCCGGCCCGGCCGGAACAGGACATTGCCGGCGCCTATGCGGCAAAAGACAGCCGCGGCCAGCCGTTGGGGCTGGCGCTGCCGCAACTGAAGCTCGATCATGCCGACAATCTTCTTTTTGCCGCGCCGGGCCAGGGGTTGTTCAACTGGGGGGCCGCGTGGGCATTCAACAGGCGATACCATCGCCTGTCGGAGGCGCAGAAGGAGTTGACGATCGAGCAGGGGAGTGAAACCGCCGATCCAGGCTTTGCGTCCTATCTTACGCGGGATTTTCGCGTTCCCGCCAACAGCGCGGCGCTCAGACTCAAGGCGTATCCGCAGGGCGAGGTGCCCGATGTCCGCCTGGGCGTGATCGAACAGTGGTAACGACGGAATACCGGGCGCAACCGGAGCGTCGCTGCCGGCGCAATCCGGCCGGACAATGCTGCTCGCCCGATGCGTCAGATTTCCAGTAACAGCCGGGACGGGTCTTCCAGCAGTTGTTTGATGCGCACCAGGAATGTGATGGCTTCTTCGCCGTCGACGATGCGGTGATCGTAGCTCAACGCCAGATACATCATGGAGCGCACTTCGATCTTGTCATTCAGGACCACCGGCCGTTTCTGGATGGTGTGCATTCCCAGGATGCCCGATTGCGGGGGGTTGAGGATCGGGGTGCTGAGCAGCGAGCCAAACAC
>CAYSSA010000023.1:24233-24672 GCA_964433485.1 uncultured Tepidisphaeraceae bacterium
GCCGGAGAGTTCTTCCAGCGAGAGCTTGCCGTCGCGCGTGGCCTGCGCCAGGCGTTTGATCTCGCTTTCGATGCGGGCGAAGGACATGTCCTGGACATTGCGCAGCACCGGAACCGCCAGGCCACGGTCGGTACTGACGGCGATGCCGAGGTTGACGTAGTCGTGGTAGACGATGTCGTCGCCTTCGACAAAGGCGTTGAGTTTGGGCACTTCGCGCAGGGACTGGACCACCGCCCTGGCAAAGAAGCTCATGAATCCCAATCCCACGCCGTGAACCTTATCAAATTGTTCCTTGTGCCGACTGCGGAGAGCCAGCACCTCCGTCAGGTCCACCTCATTGAACGTGGTGAGGATTGCCGCGTTGTGCTGCGCGGCCACCAGCCGTTCGGCGATTTTCTTGCGTATCTTGGACATCGGTTCGCGGCGGATGCCTCCCTCG
>CAYSSA010000023.1:24772-27672 GCA_964433485.1 uncultured Tepidisphaeraceae bacterium
GGACCCGTGCCTTTGATGGCCGTCGCGTCAAGGTTGTTCTCCGCCACCACCCGCCGCACGGCCGGGCTGAAATCAGCCGGGTCCGTCGCCACATTCCCGGTAGTTGAGGGGACAGGCGCGCTTGCCGGCTCTCGTTTGGCGGCTGGCGGCGTGGAGGGGAGCGTTCCCGCGGCATCGATGATCGCGACGTTCTCGCCCACCGTCACCGTGTCGCCTTCCTGCTTGAGCCGCCGCAGAATGCCGGCCGATTTGGCCGGGATATCCACGTTCGCCTTGTCGGTTTCAAGTTCACAGATCGGCTCGTCAAGGCCGACGCGGTCACCATCGTTCTTGTGCCATTTCACGAGAACAGCCTGGGTGACGGATTCGCCAAGCGCGGGCACTTGCACCGTTGTAGCCATGGATGGAGTCCTTTTCTTTGGACTACATTCTAGCCCGCCCGTTGCGGTAAGCCACTGGTTCCCAACAGCTCGGCGTGCGACCAAGGCGGTTCATGCAAACGGCGTGGAAAACCCGTGTTGCTCCGCGTGGTATGCTTGTACATGAAGACCATCGTCTTTCTCGTGTGTCTGTTGTTAACATTCAGTGCCCTGGCGCAGCGGAAATCGCCATGGGATATGAACAGGTTGTCCGACCCGCCGGCGTATCGGGAGAACAGCGAGTTTTCCGAACCCGGTCTTCGGGCCATCGAGTTTGACGGCCTGCCTTATCAGGGCAAACCCACCCGCGTGTTTGCGTGGCTGGGTTTGCCGAAGGAAGCCGACTCGGCCAGGGTTCCAGCGATGGTTCTGGTTCACGGCGGCGGGGGCACTGCCCACGCGCGCTGGGTGAGGCTATGGAACAATCGCGGATACGCCGCCATAGCCATGGATACCTGCGGGAAGTTCGGCGGGGATTCCAAGGCCGCGCGTCGCACGGAATTCTCCGGTCCGCCGGGTTGGGATGCAGCCTACCGGCAGGTGGATGAGCCGGTCGAGGACCAATGGCCGTTTCACGCGGTGGCCGATGCGATCCTTGCCCATTCGCTGATTCGTTCACTGCCGCAGGTGGATCCGGAGCGAACCGGAGTCACGGGAATATCCTGGGGCGGGTACCTGACGTGCATCGTTGCCGGCGTGGATGGTCGTTTCAAACTTGCCGCTCCTGTATACGGCTGCGGTTTCCTGAAGGACGGTTCGGTGTGGGCGCCGACCTACGAGAAGATGGGCGCGGAGAAGTCCGGCAAATGGCTGGGGCTCTGGGATCCATCGGTCTATCTGCCCAGCGCGAAAATGCCCATGCTCTGGATTACCGGCAATGTCGATTTCGCCTATCCGCTGAATGCCGTCCAGAAATCCTACCATCTTCCCGGCGGCGAACGGTTTCTATCGATCATCCATGGCATGAAGCACTCGCATCCGGCCGGCGAAGCGCCTGAGGAGATTCATGTTTTTGCCAATCAGGTGCTCAAGGGAGGGGCTCCGCTGCCGAAATGCGAGCGGCTCGAAGTCGCAGGTCGAACCGCTCGGGCAGTGTTCAAGTCCAGAACGAGGCTCGTCGCGGCCGAAGTCATCTCCACAACCGACGTCGGACCGTGGCAGAAGCGGTCATGGAAAGCGGAGCCGGCAGCGCTCGATGCTGCGACGGGCGTTGTAACCGCCAAGGTGCCTGATAATGCCACAACTTTCTACATTAACGTGAGGGACGATCGCAACGTTCTCGGCAGCAGTGAACATATTGAGCTCAGGCAGTGACGGTCCGGCACGCTGAGCCGGCTCAGCCTTTTTTCTGCATCTTGAGCGGGTCGGGCTTGCCGGCGGTCTGAAATGCGGATTCCCTGGCCCGGCACCCGCGGCAAACACCGCAGGGATCGGGAGCGTTTTCGGAACAGGACCATCCCTTGTCCAACGGAGCCCCGATCTGGAAGCCGAGGTCCACGACCTGCCACGGTTCAAGCTCCAGCAGCGGCATCTGGATTTCCAGTTCCCGTTGCCCGCAGGGAAGCTGCAGCAGTTCCGTGCAGATCTGGATGTACTCGGTCGCCTGGGCCAGGTCATCGACGCCCGGCCCCACGCGCAAGCCGGCGTACACCGCGCTGGCCTGGTAGTGAACGGCAATGGCGGCCGCCGAGAAAAGCAGCGGCAGAAGATCGACAAGTTGCGGGGCGAGAAGCCCCTGCTGTCGAGGGTCGATGGCGGATGCGGGCGATCCGCCCGAAACACGCATGCCGCCAAGCTGGGACAGGGCCAGTGTGTGTTCGCGATATGGCTTGAAGCAGGCCACCTGCTGATCGTAGGCCGCTCGGGCGCGGGCCGTGGGCAGAGTCCCGAGGTCGGCGTAGACGGTGATGGGTCGATATTTCTGGGCGGCCAGCGCCGTGACGACAGCGGAGTTCAGGGACCCGTTGTTGAGGACGATAGCGAGGTCTTTGGCCATGTGAAGATCCCGTAACGAGGTTGCCTTGAAACGGACAGCCTATCAGAACGGCGTCTCCGCGCCCAACAGTCGGTAACGGAGCAGGCTGAGCGCCATTTTTGCCGCCCGGTCTCGAACCGACTCGCGATCAGGCGGAAACACGAAGCAGCGTGTTGTCACGTGTTCGCCTCCGTCGCTTGCCAGCGCCAGCCAGACGGTGCCGACCGGCTTTGCCGTCGTGCCACCGTCCGGGCCGGCAATTCCGGAAACCGCGATCGCGAACGGCGTGCGCTTCATGAAGGAAGCCGGAGCGGATGCGGTGAAGCTGGAAGGCGGCGGACCGATGATCGAGATCGTCGATCGCCTGACGAAGGCGGGCGTACCGGTCGTCGGTCACCTCGGCCTCACGCCGCAGACAGCGGGGATGCTCGGCGGCTACCGGGTTCAGGGCGAGACGGCGGACAAGGCGAAGATCCCGCTGGATGACGCCCTCGCCCTGCAACAGG
>CAYSSA010000024.1:0-246 GCA_964433485.1 uncultured Tepidisphaeraceae bacterium
CCTCGCAGGTTTATTTGATCGTTCTGATATCCGTTCTGGTGGGATTGCTTCTGGGACTGTGGAATGGCGCGCTGGTTGCGTTCCTCAACCTGCAGCCAATTATTGCCACGCTGATCCTGATGGTCGCCGGGCGAGGCATCGCTCAGATTCTGACGGATTCGCAGAAGGTGGAAATCCGTTCAGAGGTTTTCACGGCCATCAGTCGCGGATCGTTCATGGGTCTGCCCAGACCAATCGCCATCGCGG
>CAYSSA010000024.1:256-2094 GCA_964433485.1 uncultured Tepidisphaeraceae bacterium
CATTGGCGTTTGTACTGATGGCCGCATTCACCCGGTTGATGGCCGCAGGGCTGTTCGTCGAATCCGTGGGCAACAATCCCGCCGCCGCGCGCATCGCGGGAGTGCGCTCAAGTTTTGTCAAACTCATGGCCTACGGCATTACGGGCCTGCTTGCCGCGGTGGCGGGTATCATCCCCGCTGCCGACATCGCCCTGGCCGACCCGCCGAGTTGCGGCCTGAACTTTGAACTTGACGCCATCCTGGCCGTCGTAATTGGCGGCACGGCGCTTACTGGGGGCCGATTCTCGCTCGTCGGCACACTGGTCGGAGCGATTCTCATTCAGGCTCTGACCACGACCGTTCTCAACAAGGGTGTCAACCCCAACGTGACGCTTGTCGTAAAAGCGGGGGTTGTCATTGCCGTCTGCCTGTTGCAGGCCCCCAAGTTCCGCACGCTTCTTGGCCTTTCCGGGAAATCCGCATGACACTTCCCATCACCCGTCAACATCTTCCCGTTATTGCCGCCCTGGTTTCGCTGGTGTTGCTCTATGCCGGCGCATGCATCGCCTTCGCCGACCGCAACTATTTTACGGCATATAACTTCTTCAATTTGTTTCACGAAAGCGCCATTCTGGGCGTGGCGGCCGTTGGCATGGCGTTCGTCATCCTCTCCGGCGGCATCGACCTTTCGGTCGGCGGCATGGTGGCGCTGGTGTCCATCTCCACCGCGGTTCTGGTGCATCACCACCACGTCCATCCGCTGCTGGCGTGGGCGATCATGCTGGGCGCCGGCGTTCTTGTCGGGCTGACGCATGGCGTGCTCATCGCACTGTTCGATCTGCCGCCATTTCTGGTGACACTGGCCGGCATGTTTTTCTGCCGCGGGCTGGCGCTCAAGATCTCGGAGAACTCCATCGAGATCGGCCACGCCATGGTGAAGTCGGCCGCCGACACGGCCATCAAGATCGGATCGGGCATGCCGCCCGGTCGCATCACCATTGTCACCGGCATCTTCATCGCGGTTCTGGTTCTGGGGACTTTGCTTTCGCTGTTCACCCGCTTTGGCCGAAACGTCTATGCAATCGGCGGCAACGAGACATCGGCGCGGCTGATGGGCCTGCCGGTAAATCCTGCAAAAATCAGCATTTACGTTCTTTCCGGATTCTGCGCCGCGTTGGCGGGGGTCTGCCACACCATCGCCAATACATCGGGCGACGCCCTCAACGCCGGACAGGGCCTCGAACTCGACGCCATCGCCGCCGTGGTCATTGGCGGAACGCTGCTGTCGGGCGGCGTTGGCTACGTTGCCAGCACCATCCTCGGTGTACTGATCCTGGGGATCATCCAGACGATCATTACCTTCAGTGGCCGGTTCTCTCCCGGCTGGACGAAGGTCGTGGTCGGCGCGCTCCTGCTGCTGTTTGTCGTCCTGCAGAAAGTCATTGAAGCGGCCACCCGCGGTCGCAAGGGGTGAGTCGCGCCCGGCTTGGGTCGCGACATTTGATCCGGCGGTTATTGCGCCATTCGCGCTTTGGCCTGCTCCCTTGCCTTGGCCAGAACGGCGTCGAGTTTAACGGGCACGCCGCCCTGGCGTTTGCTTTCGTCGGCCGCCTCCATGAAGGCCATGATCTCCAGTGTTTCCTCGGCGCTGACGGGCGGTTTTCGGGTTTTGAAAAACGAAGCAATCTGGCGCACGAGGCCGGCGTAGCTGTCGTAGCCACCGCTCTGCAGGTTGGCCTTTGTCCCGAAGACCATGGCGCCGTAGTCCTGCTTGCCTTTTTTGATGCCGCGGAAGATGCCCACGCGTCCGTCCTTCGTCAGGATGACGGTCGCGACGCCCGGGCTCCAGGAGTTCCGCG
>CAYSSA010000024.1:2146-7739 GCA_964433485.1 uncultured Tepidisphaeraceae bacterium
GTGGATGCCGTACCAGAACAGGTCCGGGTGAGTCGGCTCGATATGGCACGGGCTCCATGCCTCGCAGCCGATCACGGGCCCGAGCTGCTCGTGGTTGCGCATTGTGGGAATATTCGAGCAGAAGCGCAGGGCTGAGCTGGAAAACCAGACGGCGTTGTGCTTCCTGGCCAGATCGACGATTGCCACGGCGTCGGCAAGAGAACCGGCCAGGGGTTTGTCGATGAAGACCGGTTTGCCGGCCGAAAATACCGGGCGAACCTGCTCAAGATGCGGGCGTCCATCGACGCTCTCCAGCAGAATGACGTCGACTTTTTCCAGCAAAGCGGGGATGGCATCGACGATTTCCACGCCCATGGCCTTGAGTTCGGCGGTATACCCGGCGACGCGGTCGCGGCTGGCGGGCAGGTCGCTGCTGCCGCCGGGAAAAGCGGCGACGACCCTGACTCCGGCGAGGTCGCCCGATGCTTTGGGGTCGTTGAGCAGCTTTGTGAACGCGACCACATGCGAGGTGTCAAGCCCGATGATCCCGGCGCGCAGAGGCTTGCTGTCGGATTCGGCGCCTCGGGAATTACCCGAAAGAAACAGGGCGGCCAGAGCGAGAATGATGATGCATGGTTTTTGGAGAGGCATAGTTGGCTCCTTGTTCTCGTTCTCGCCCTGCTGAAGATCCCGTTGGAGCGCAGCGGGTTCGACAAGGGCAACTGCGGGCCGAAGGGCTTCCAAGCAGCCGTCTGCGGCACCGGCGACTGAGCCAAGGCGAAGCCCTATGGAAGTCCTCGGGGACGAATTGTTCACCACTCCCGCCGCTGTGCGGCCTTCTGGCCGTCCGGGGCGGGGGTGAACATGTCGGCGGCCGTGAGCTTCAATTCCTTTGCCATGGCGATGCTGTGGTCGAGGATGCCCATTTTGGGATAGCGACCGTTGGAGCCGAAGGTGAACTTCAAGCCGGCTTCCCTGGCCAGTTTGAGCATCGGCAGCCGGGGAAGCTTGTAACTGGAGCTGATCTCCATGGCGACCTTGTATTTCAGGCACGCGTCGACCACTTTCTGGATGCGGCTGGTCGTCCAATAGGTGTCGTAATCGGGCATCAGCGGCTCCGGGAGCCAGGAGACATTGGCCAGAATGTCGATCGGCTGTTTGGCGACAACCTGAACATACCAGTCCACGTAGCGGTCCATGAACGCTTCCTTGTTGGCCATATCAACGCGGTCTTCGACCTCCTTTTCCCAGAGTTTGACGCGCTGGCCGTCCTTGCCGGGGTAGGTCATGGCATCGGTGAGAATGTAGTCGAGTTTTCCCAATGCGGCCTTGGAGAAGCAGCCCATCCAGTCGGTCCATTCAGTCTGCACGCCCTTGTAGACGCCCTTGCCGTCGAGCATGGCCAGGTATTCCGAGAGTTCCTGGTCGTTGCTGAGAACCTTGGGGTAGACGTTGAGCTTGGTGCCGGCGTGTTCGACGATGCCGAATTTGACATTGCGCGGTTTGCACAGTTCGACAACCTTGTCGATCGTGCTGTTGTCCAGATGCACATGGAGATCGAGCAGAGGGAACCCCAGATCGGCCCAGCCGACATTGACGGGATCCTCGGCGGCCGAGAGATCGCAGTTCGGGAAAAGCGCGGCGGCGGCCGAAGCGGCAAGAAACCTGCGACGGGAGAGTTGGCCGGGGAATGTCATGATGGTCTCCTTGTGTTGTACCGGAGTAAGCTATCGGCGAACGTCGTTGGCGTAAAGCGGATGGACGCTTTGGGGCGTCCGCGGCCGACTACTGAACCTGTTCCAGCGTCATGGCGCTTCCGGGCTGACCTTTGGGCTGGTATCGCACCCTGGACGTCCGGGTGGGTTTTCCGGAGGCGTCCTTCTCCAGCACGAGCAATCCATCGGCCGTGAAGTCCTCGCGTTTTTCGCCGCGGACGCGCGTCCATCCGGCGGGTTTACCGGCTTCGTCATAGCGATATTCGTCGCGCCAATTCTTCCTGGCATCGAGCAGGGGGTCCACGTAGTTCTTCGAGGTTTCCGCATCGGCATAGTCAACCGACACGATGCGATGTCGTGCGTCGTAGACTCGCTTCTGGTTGTCGAGGAAGGTCAGTGAGACGAACGCCGGCGGAGAGAAGTGCCTGCCGTTGTGAACGAACACTCCGATGTCAACTCGATTGGATTCCAGTGCCGAACCCGGCGACACCGGGCGACGTTCGTGCCAGGGCACAACGATTTCGGCCACGGACCCGGCCTCGTTCTGCTTCTTGATCTGAATACGCTCGGGGTCGCCGCGCAGGACTACCCAGTGATAGGTCAGGGGCTTGTCGTTGAGGTCTTTGCTGGATTCAGCGCTGAGGGTCATGCGGCGTTCATATTGCGTGGACTTGACGATGCGCGCCACGGCGCAGGGCGTGTCGAAGAGCTTTTCGCCTCCGGCGTCGAAGAAGTCGATGCCGGGTCGGGGTTCGTCCTCTTTGACCACGCGGATCAATACCCGCGGGGGAAGCTCATCTTCCGTCAGTTCGTGCGCCAGCTTCACCATACGCGTCATGTCGAGATCCTGGGCGTTGAAAACCGAAGGATGGGCCGTGCCCTTGAGGTAGTCCGCCGGCTTTTCCACTGGCTTGTTGCTCATTCGGAAGGCCCATTGCACCGCAGGCATGAGCATGCCGTTCCTGGCAAGCTTCTGCTTGACCTCTGGCCGGAATGCCGCAAGCGTCGCGGCAACGGCATTCATGAACGGGCGGTCCGATCCGGATGAACCCTGCGACAGGATCATGTAGGGCGTGTTGGCGGTAATCACGTCGCCATGGCCTTTGGCCTCGCCTTGTCCGTTGTGGCCGACGATGTGGTCGCGGTGTGACGGATAGAAGTAGAGGTGATTGCCGATGTACTGAAGATAGAGGCGTTGCGGGGCGGTCTGTTGGGTCAGCGCATGCCGTCCCTGGCTGCGCCAGAGCGGGCCGGCCGTCAGCGCGGTCGAGGAGTTTCCAATCGTGACTCCGTTGTACAGGAAGGCCACTTGAAGTCCGTAATGGAGGCCGCGCTTCCTGGCGGACTCGGCGAACTGGATGCGGGTCATCTGCGGGAAGCTGCCCATGTTCAACGCGGAGTGGTCGCCGTCATGGTTGTCGTAGAGGTCGCCGTGATTGCCGGCCGCCGTGCCTTGTTTGTACCACTGCCGCAGGAGATCGCCGGTTTCGCCGAATCCATTGATGATCGGCTTGTCCGCCGTGGCTTCACGATCGAGCTTGAACAGGCCGTAGAACATGCCCAGCCGCGTGTCCCAGACGACGTTTCCGTCGGTGATGAACACCTGACCGTTGCGAACGGGCTCGGGCTCGGCGCGGTAGGTGAGGCCGGCCGGTTGGGTCAGTGGTTGCCTGGCCTTGTCGAGGATGGAGGTGAAACGTTCCTTGTCGCGCAGGGACTCCAGATCCTCATCGGTTTCGATATGTCGGACGTCGCGGTAGCCGAGTTCGACGGCTTTGTCCAGATTGGCCAGGGCTTCGTCGGTCTTGCCCTGGCGGGCCTGGGCGCACGCCAGATTGTAGAACGCCGCGCTGTCGAAGGGGATGCGCTGGACGAACATACGCAGTTGCCGTTCGGCCTCAGCGTAATCGCGGCGGGCGAACAACGCGCCGGCGATCTGCTGGGCGGCCGCCGAGTTCACCTGAATGGCCGGAAGATCGAAGACGCTGGGTCTGGAGGTTGGTGGAGTTTGCAGAGGTTCGGCGGCTGAAAGAGCCGGAGTTCGCAAGATGAGCAATGTCGCGATGGCCAGAAAGAACGAGCGCATTGTGGCTCCGTGAGATGAGGCGAGTTTGTAAAACGTCGGTGGCAGGCCTTGCCCGCCGTATCCGATACGCGCCGGATGGGGCGAAGTTGTCAGACGGAAGGCGTTTGGCCAAACAAACCGGTGTCCCCGTTGCCGTCGGAGGGCGGCACATAGGTCAGCCCGAGGTGCAGATAGGAGGTTTTGGTTGCCCGCCGTCCCTGGCGGGTGCGTGTCACGAGGGCGGTTTGCAGGAGGTAGGGCTCGATGACATCGACAAGCGTGTCAACCTCTTCGCCCATGGTGGCGGCGATGGCCTCGACGCCGGCCGGTCCGCCCTGGTAGACCTCGATGAGGGTGCGCAGGTAGGTCCGGTCCTGCTCGTCGAGTCCGCGGTCGTCGATGCCTTCGAGCTTGAGGGCGTCGCGTGTGACCTCGAGCGTGAGCTTGCCTTTGGCCTCGACGGCGGCGAAATCGCGGACACGGCGCAGGAGACGGTTGGCGATGCGGGGCGTGCCGCGGCTGCGGCGGGCCAATTCCCACAGCGCCTGGTCATCCGCGGCCAGCTTGAGCAGAGCCGCGTTCTGTCGCAGGATTTCGTGCAGCGATTCCGGCGTATAGAACTCGATGTGACTGACAATGCCGAAGCGGCTGCGCATGGGCCCGGTGAGCAGGCCGATGCGCGTGGTGGCTCCGATGAGCGTGAACGGCGGCAGCGGCATGGTGAGGGTGCGGGCGTGCATGCCGGCGTCGAGCGTGATGTCCACCTTCAAATCCTCCATCGCGGGATAGAGGTATTCCTCGACGATCGGGGGAAGGCGGTGGATCTCGTCGATGAAGAGCACATCGCCGCGCTGGAGCTTGGTGAGGATGCCGACCAGGTCCGCGCCCTTGGTCAGCGCCGGCCCATTGGTGATATGCACCTGTGCCCGCACCTCGTTGGCGATGACGTGGGCCAGGGTGGTTTTTCCCAGACCCGGAGGGCCGTGCAGCAGGACATGCTCGACCGGTTCGGCGCGGGTCTTGGCCGCCTCGACGGCGATCCGCAGTTTGCGGATGAGCGTTTCCTGGCCGATGTACTGCTCGAAACGCTGCGGGCGCAGGGCGTAGTTGAACTGGTTCTCAACTTCGCCCTGGGCTTCGCCGCTGACAATTCGTTCTCGGGGCATCTATTGGCTCCTGTAGCCGCAAATGTCGATTGCGGTCCCGTTGCCTTGGTCTTATGTACCGCGACGGATGATCGCGGCGGCAGACTAAGCCGCTCTCAAGCTCAACATTTCGCGAATCAGCTCACCGGCCGACTTGAGCGCCGGCTTGGTCTGCTTCACCCGCTCGAGCAACCGTTCGGCGATAGCGCGGGGTTCGCCCAGCGCCACCAGGCCGGCAATGGCGTCTTCCTCGTGCGGGGCGCGCGGCGTGACGGGCACTGTCGCCTTTGTGCCCAGGCCGGTCGCGAAATCCTTCACCTTTCCTGCAAGCTCCGCCACGATCAGTTCGGCCGTGCGTTTGCCGACGCCCTTGAGCTCGGTCAGGAACCGTGTGTTCTTTTCCTCGATCGCCTGGGCGATCTGTCCGACGGGAAGCGTCAGCGCCTTCAGCGCGGTCTTCGGACCAATGCCCTTGACGGTGGTGAAACGTTCGAAAAATCGCTTATCGGTCGCCCGCAGGAAGCCGATCAGCCTCGGCTCAAGATTGCCGCGAGTCGGGTCGCCTTCGAGGTAACAGAGCGTGTGAAACGTAAACTCGTGTCCGATGCTCGACTGCAACTCCGCCACATCCGCCGCCGGAACCAGAAGCTCATACTGCATCGGTCCGACCTGCAGAAAGACGCGGTCGT
>CAYSSA010000024.1:7757-16316 GCA_964433485.1 uncultured Tepidisphaeraceae bacterium
GAGATCATGGGAGGATTGTAATGTCGTTCGTGGCGAACGCGAGCGAGTCATATCCATCGTCGCGGCGAAGATCGGGTCATGACAGCAGCAGTTCCAGGTCTTCGCGACCGAGCGAGCGGATCAGGGAATTGTCGGCGCTGATGATCGCGTCGGCCAGATCGCGTTTGCTTTGCTGCAGTTGCAACACTTTTTCCTCCACCGTGTCGCGGGCGATGATGCGATAGGCGAACACATGCCGGGTCTGGCCGATGCGGTGGGCGCGGTCGATGGCCTGGGCCTCGACGGCCGGGTTCCACCAGGGATCGAGCAGGAAGACGTACTCGGCCGCGGTCAGGTTCAGCCCCAGTCCGCCGGCCTTGAGGCTGACGAGAAACAGCTTGCAAGCGGGGTCTTCCTGGAACTGCCTGACGGCCGCCTGGCGGTCGCGGGTCTGCCCGTCGAGATAGGCGTAGGGAACGCGTCGCTGGTCGAGGCGGTTGCGGAGGATGTCGAGCATGGAAACGAACTGCGAGAAGACCAGCGTCTTGTGGCCTTCCTCGATGGTCTCGTCGAGGCGATCCAGCAGCACGTCGAGCTTGGCGGAGCCGGAGGCGGCTCGGGATTTGTCGATCAGGCCCGGATGAATGGCCGCCTGGCGCAACCGCAGGAGCGCTTCCAGGATTTCGATCTTGGAGTTGTTGATGCCCTGGCGATCGACCTTGGCCAGAAGAAGGCCTCTGTAGTGATCGCGCAGTTCGTCGTAGAGCCTCCGCTGGTCGGGATCGAGCTCGCAATAGACGGTCTGTTCCGTTCGGGGCGGCAATTCCGGGGCCACCTGTTCCTTGGTGCGGCGCAGGATGAAGGGTCGCAGCGCCCGCGACAGCACCCCGCGCGATTCGGGATCGGGGTTTCTGCCGATGGCTCCGGCGAAGGCGGATGACGCCCCGAGCAATCCGGGATTGAGAAACTCGAACAGGCTCCAGAGTTCGCCGATGTGGTTCTGGATGGGCGTGCCCGAAAGGGCCAGCCTGTGCCGTCCCTTGAGCAGTCGCACGGCTTTGGCGGAATCGGTCGAATGGTTCTTCACCGCCTGCGCCTCGTCCAGCACAACGTAGTCAAAGTGTACATCCTTAAGATGCGGCACATCGCGAACGAGCGTGCCGTAGGTGCACAGCACCAGGTCGTATTGCGAGAGCGACTCACCCGAGCGGTCGCGCTGCGACGAAGTGTTGTCCAGCACCTTCAGTTTCGGCGTGAACTTTGTCGATTCGTTGAGCCAGTTGAACACCAGCGACCGCGGCACGACGACGATCGACGGCTCGCCCGGCTGTCCGGCCGACGTTCGCTCCCGCCGGCGGTGGTCC
This sequence comes from uncultured Tepidisphaeraceae bacterium, assembly GCA_964433485.1. Lineage (GTDB taxonomy): Bacteria > Planctomycetota > Phycisphaerae > Tepidisphaerales > Tepidisphaeraceae > JANYKD01. The sequence continues at coordinate 9,101 of CAYSSA010000024.1, forward strand.
AGCATCGCCAGAACCTGGACGGTCTTGCCCAGCCCCATGTCGTCGGCGAGGCAGCCGCCGAAGCCGAGGCCGCGCAGGAAGTCAAACCAGCCCAGCGCCTCGCGCTGATAGGGGCGAAGTCCGCCGACGGATCCCGCGGGGCAATGCCGTTGAACTTCCGCAGAGCCGCCCGAGTCTGGGCGAAGAGCTCGTCCACACACACCTTCGGTTCGGCGGCCAGCAGCGCATCCAGCAGCACGGCCTGCGCGCGGGCAAAGCGCAGACTGCCCTGGTCCGTTTCGCCGGCCGACGCCAGCAGGGCGTACTTCTTGAGCCATTCCTCCGGGATCATCCCCATGGATCCGTCGTCCAGAACGATGGTGTTCTCTCCCTTGCGCACGGCCGCCAGCAATTGCGGCAACTGCACGGTCTTGCCCTCGAAGTCGATGTCACCCGTCACCTCGAAGTAGTCGATGCCGGAGGAGACGCTCAAGCCGCTCCAGCGCCCGGCCTTGCGGTAGAGCTTGCCCTCGGCCTCGACGTGCCAGCCATCGGCCAACAGCGAGCGCACCGCCGCCGGCAACAGCGCAGCCATACAGCGGCGATCAGCCACCAGAGCACCGCCGCCGGCAACAGCTTGTGCGAGAGCAGAAGTTGCGGTCCATGGCAATAGCTGTTGTATTCCGTGAAGCCGGCGTCGAGGAGCCGCGCCAGCAGTTTCTTCTCGGCGGCGGGGTTGCGCCGGGTGACACAGCGTCCTTCCAGGTGCAGCACTCCTCCATCCGCGTTGTGCCCGAAAGGCAACCTGGCCACGCCGTAGTCGAAGGTCAGTTCGCCGCGGAGCTTCTTGCGATAGGTTTCGTTGTCCTTGGAAGCTCGGATCAGCAGCCGGGGTTCCGGCTTGCCGAGGCGTTCCTCCACCCGAAGTTCTTCCGGCATCTCCAGCCGCGGCAAGGCGCGCATCCGCAGGAGTTCGCGGAGCATGACTTCGGCGTCGGCGAAGGGCACGGCGATCTGGCCGGCTTTGTGGAGATGAGCGATCCAAGCGAGCGAACCTTCCGCGTTGTGCCTGGCCACGCGGTCGCGCAGGACCAACAAGCCGGTGTTGAGGATGTGCAGCGGGGAGCGCAGGTCCATCGCTTGGCCGTCGCGCTGCAGCGTGCCTTCCATGACATAGGCCATTCGCTGGTCGTCCTTGGTGGTTCGCAGGCAGAACTCCCAGGCTGGTTCGCCATCCCATGCCAGCGGCCCGGTCAGTTCTTTGCAGTTGTCGCCGTCATTTGCCCCGGCGAGCAGCCGGCCTGTGGCCGCCATCGTTGGGATAAGCGTCTCGTACATCGAGGGATCGATGACGATGTCGGCCTGCCACGAGTAGCCATAATTGTCTTTGTCGTGGTAGCGGGCTCCGCGGAGCATTGCCAGTATCTGCCGGTCGATAGGATCGGTGGCCTCGGCCGGAGAGAGGCCGATGCTGTCGAGCGGCCGCAAGCGGGTGGAGCCGTCCTTCAGAGGGCGTCGCTCGGCGACGGTGATCACCAGTCCGCGATGGCGCGTGCATCTGGGAATGTCGATGAGGTACACAAACTGGTGCATCTTCCTTCGTTTCGCGGTTTGCTGGACCGGTGGAAGTTGGATTTCCGACAATGCCTTGAACTGCTTTCGCCAGGCCGGTGTCGGCGACGACACTCCCGGCGCGGCGAATTCCGGGTACTGCAACTGGACCTGCGCGGCCGCGGCGTAGACGTGCCTGCAAGGGGCCTTCAGGAATGCGACTCCGCAGCCGCACCAGCAGTTCTCGATCCGGGTTCCGTCCAGCATCAGTTCGACGCGGAACCGCTGGTATCGCTCGTATACAAATACGACGACCAGATCTTGCCGGACCAATTGCACAAGGGCGTCGCCGCGTTCAGCCAACTTCGTGGCCGAACGGATCTCGTTGGCGGGAACACACAATTGTTCAAGCAGGCTCATGCCGACCTCCGCGGCAAAACGAGACATGTTCGCGAAGGCCGTCGCAGCTTCCCGGTTGGAATCGGCCTCCGTGCCGGAGAACTCCTTGCGGAGTGATCTGAGAGGTTAATCTACTCCGATTGCCGGGTGCAGGCAAGGCCGAGCCGTGGAGATGCTGGCGGCACAGCGTTCCCCCTTTGGCGTCCGTGCCTTGGCCGCATACAATCCGCCCGCGATGATGGACGCCAACACCTACGTGCAGGAATTGGGCGCCAATGCCCGTCGCGCCGCGCGGCAATTGGCCGAGTTGACCGACAACGTCAAATCCTCCGCTCTTCGGCGCATCGCCCGGGCAATCCGCGAGAGGCAGGCGGAATTGATCGCGGCCAACGCGGCCGATATCTCCGCCGCCGGGGAAGCGGGCCTGTCCGCGAACCTGATTGAGCGATTGAAGCTCAACGACCGGCGAATCGGCGGCATGGCCGACGCCGTTGAGCAGATCGCCTCACAGGTCGATCCCGTGGGGCGGATCATCGAGGGTTGCGTCCGGCCCAATGGTTTGCGCATCACCAAGATGCGCGTTCCCATCGGAGTGGTGTTGTTCATTTACGAATCTCGGCCGAATGTCACTTCGGATGCCGCCGCCCTTTGCCTTAAGAGCGGCAACGCCATCATTCTTCGCGGCGGCAAGGAGGCCTTTCATTCCAACCGCGCTATCGCGGAGATCATTGCCACGTCGCTGGCCGAGACGGAGATCGACCCGGCGGCCGTGCAGCTGGTCCAGTCCACCGACCGGGCTCTACTGACGGAACTCGTGAAGCTGGACAGGCAAATCGACCTGGTCATTCCCCGCGGCGGCGAGGGGCTGATTAGAGCCGTGACCCGCGAGGCGACGATCCCCGTGCTGAAGCATTTCACCGGCAACTGCCACATCTACGTTGACCGGCATTTCACCGGCATCGAGGATCAGATTCGCAGGATCTGCGTCAACGCCAAGACCAGTTACCCCGGCGGCGCGGTGTGCAATGCCGTTGAGCACATCCTATTCCACAAGGACGCCGCGGCGGCGATGCTGGCGCTGGTGTGCGAAGATCTGGCCGGCAAGGGCGTGGAGATCCGCGCCGACGAGATCGCCCGGAAGTTCTATCCCGCCGCCCGGCCGGCTTCCGACGACGATTGGGCCGCCGAGTATCTGGCTTTGGTCGTTGGCGTGAAGGTCGTGGATTCGCTCGATGCCGCCGTCGAACACATCAATCTTTACGGCAGTCACCACACCGACGCGATTCTCACGACGTCGATTGCCAGCGCCGATCGCTTTGTGAAAGCGGTCGATTCCGGCAGCGTTATGGTTAATGCCTCGACACGTTTCGCCGACGGTGGCGAGTACGGTCTGGGCGCCGAAGTCGGCATCAGCACCGACAAGATGCACGCCCGCGGCCCGATGGGAGCGATGGACCTGACCACGTACAAGTGGATCATCACCGGCGAAGGGCATTGCCGGTGATACAGTGCGGCGTGATCGACAGCGCTTCAGGCCGCGCTGGTCGCAGCCCGCGGGCGAAGGCGGTCAGTTCGGCCATCGTGCTCACAACGTGCAGGTTCGGTCGGTCTCGCACGACAAAATCGCGCACCAGGCGCCCTCCCAGCACCAGGGGAACGCGCAGTTCATGCAGGCGGCGGCTGAGCCGGTCGATCTCGCTGAGAAGTTTGTCCTTGTTCGCCGTTGCCGTGATGGACAACCAGACCAGGCGCGCCTGGCAGTCCGACGCCAGTTGTCCCAACGGCTCGACGGGCGTGTCCGGGCCATGGTTGGCCTCGCGAAACCCGGCGTCGGCGAGCACGGCGGCGGCCATCATCGACGGCAGTACGGAGGGATCGCCAGCGGCGCGTCGGGCGGCGCAGACATCAGTGAGCGCAGGTTGCACACTGCCTGTACACAGATGTCAGCGGCTCGCCGTTGCACGAGAGCGGCCATGACGTCGCGAGCTGGATGATCGGCGAGTTTCACCAGCGCCGAGCGCATCGGCCCATCGAAGATTCTGGAAACATGTCGTCCGGAGGCGAACAGACTGAGGATGATCCCGCGGGCGCGAGCGGCGTCACCCGCAGCGAGGGCCCGGAGAAGCGCCTGATCCTCGGTGTCGGCGGTGGAGAACTGTTCCAAGCCCAGCAGTTCCGGGCGGACGATATCCGCCTGAATCTCGCGGAGATACCGCAGCGCGTCATCCAGGGCGATCCGGCGATGGCCGCCCTGTGTTCGAGTCATGGGGATGTGGCCGGCATCAACCCAGCGCCGAACCGATGATTCGGAAACTCCGATGGCGTCGGCGAGTTCACGCGGCGTCAGAAGCGATTTCATGCGGCCATCTTACCGCTTTCGTCAAGACCCTCGCAACCGGCCGGCAGTTGGTCTGAAGCCGGGCCGGAAGTCGCCATGCGGAGCGCCTTGCCGTGTTCCGGCCTTGTGCCGTTGAGACACCACGCGCGAGGGGGCGACGTGTATATAGCGACATGAAGCGACTACTCTCCATTGTGATCGTGCTCGCCGGCTCATTGTCGGCGAGCGCCGATGCTTATGTGGATCCGTCACAGCTCGACTGTCCTTGGCCGAAGCACTCGTTCTACAAGCAGCCCTGGCGCGCGTTTCTCGAGGTGCGATCGGGCGAGGCGTTTCTCCGGGGAATCGGAGTCAATTATCACTCGCCAGGCAACGATGAACTGGCGATTCGGCTGCTGGCCGAGACCGGCGTGCGGGCGTATCGCTATGAGATCGGCTGGGGCAGTGTGTCATGGGATGAAACGCAGATAAACGGACGTAAGAAGCACATTGAAATTCTGCGATTGATGAAGCGGTATAACGGCCGACCAACCCTTCTGCTCAATGCGCATCATGGCGTGCCCTGTCCGGTGAAGTTTTTTGATCGCAAACTGGCGGCCGACGCGGCCGCGGGCGCAACAAGCATACGGCTGACGGACGTGAAGGACGTAGTTCCCGGTCGCAGCGGGATCAATCACCTCAAGGACTATTGGGCGGCCGCGGTGATCATCACGGCCGTGGATGCGGCCAGCGGCGAATGCAGGCTGAGCAAGCCGCTGCCGTGGGAGATCAAGTCCGACAAGCCGGTGCGCATGGCGACGCTGAGGTATGCGCCGTTCTATCCTGTGGGGACCGCGGAATTCGAGGAGACGGCCGGGGGATGGGTGAAATATGCGATGATGATCTGCGATCTGGCGAAGGAGGCCGGGCACGAGGAGTTCGACATCGAGATCTGGAACGAGTTGTCTTTCGGATCGAACTTCACTTCGATTGACCATTACTACGAGAAGGGCAAGCCACCCTACTCGGTGAAGAAGCCCGACTTTCTGAATCCCGGCGGCAGCAGTTGGGAGGTGACTCGGCGAACCGTCGAGGCGGTGAAGGCGAAGCACCCAAAGGTGCGGTGCATCTGGGGATGGTCCAACACGACATTTTACCATTGCGCCGTGGAAAAGCTGCCTCCGGGAACGGACGGGCAGTCGTATCATCTCTATGGAACCGGCCTACGATCGCTGCCCAATGCAGAAGCACACAAGGAACGCCCCGAACTGAACCTGGAGAGATATACGCCGACGCTCGACATCCGCATGAGTGAAGGCTGGGCGCACACGTTCATCCAGACCGAGGGCATCATGCGGCTGCTGAACCCGCTCTCGCGCCAGAAGAAGCCGGCCGGGACACAGCGGTTTTTCCATTACATCACCGAGCACGGCGTGGTGCCGGCCGAGTGTGGGATCACCGACACGCCGGGCGAATGGCGGGTCAAGACCTATTGTGCGCTGAGGGCGTTCTGTCTGTGGATGAACAAAGGTGTGGACGTGATGCACTATTTTCAGGCGGCCGACAAACCCGGCGGCATGGGACTGCTGCCGTTTGATGTCAAGACACTTCCCCCCGATGCCAGATGGGCGGATGTCGCCACGCCGCCGATGCGAGCCGTCCGGGCGCTGCTGGACGTTTTCGGCGGTGCAGGTCCGATTGAGAAGCCGGTCGCCCTGGAGGTCGACTATGAGGCCGTCGGGGCGGTGGGGGTGGTGTTTCCCGGTGACGGTCGGCATCCGCCGCTGAGCCACAAGGACGTGTTCGCGTTCCTGCCGTTTCAGACAACCGCCAAGCGTCTCGTGGTCCCCGTCTACGTTATGACCTATGACGTCACCAGAAGCATGCCCGAGGAGACCTATCGCCTGAGCATCAAGGGCCTTGGTGGCGCGGTCAAGACGGCCCGCGTCATCGATCCGATCACGGGCCGCCGCGATGAGATCAGAGTGACCGGTGATGCCGGGAGTGCGCGCCTGGAGGTCAAGGTCGCGGACTACCCGAGATTGCTGGTGCTCGAGTGGGATTAGCCGAATGAGCCGGCGGATATTTCCTTCGATAACTGGATTTGATTGGGATTTCAGGTTTCGGATTCCTCGAGGTAATTGCCATGAAGCACATCATCACATTCCTTTTCGTCTCCATCATCTTCTGTGTGCCCGCTCGGGCCCAGGAAGATGTTCTGAAGAATCTGCAAAAGGACCATCCTCGCATCTTCATTCGCAAGGCCGACCTTCCGGCGTTCCGCCAGCAAATCAGGAATGACGCGAAAATGGCGGCGTGGTACGCCGGTGTGAAGGCCGGCGCGGATAAAATCCTGAGCGAGCCGCCGGTGCAGCGCGTGCTCATAGGGCCGCGGCTTCTGGACAAGAGCCGGCGGGCGCTTGATCGGATGGTCACGCTTGGCACGGTCTACCTCGTGGACGGCGATGCCCGCATGGCCGAACGAGCAAAGAAGGAACTGCTGGCGGTCGCGGAGTTCGCAGACTGGAATCCCTCGCACTTTCTTGATACGGCGGAGATGACCAACGCATTTGGCGTGGGATATGACTGGTTCTATCCGGCGCTGACCGACGCCGAGCGCACCGCTGTTCGCGTTGCCATCATCGAAAAGGGTCTCAAACCCGGCCTGGCCGGATTCGAGAAGAAGGCGTTCTGGACGAAAGTGACCCACAACTGGGCCCAGGTGTGCAATGGCGGGCTGAGTGTCGGCGCGCTGGCGATCGCCGACACCGATCCGGCCATCGCCGCGGAGATTGTCAGCAAGTGCCGACCATCCTTCGCGCATTCCATGAGCACCTTCGCGCCCGATGGCGGTTTTCCGGAAGGTCCGGGCTATTGGGGATACGCCACGCTGTACACGGCCTATTACCTGTCGGCCATCGAGTCGGCCCAGGCGGAAACCGACGCGTGATTGGTCATCGCCCAGGATCC
>CAYSSA010000024.1:16326-18993 GCA_964433485.1 uncultured Tepidisphaeraceae bacterium
ACTACGCCATGCCCGGATTCCGCGAGACCGGGCTGTTTCGCATTCACTGCGCCGGCCCCAGCGGCATGAGTTTCAACTATGCCGATGCCGGCGCGGGTACGGGCTCGGCGCCCCAGATGATGCTGCTGGCCAGGGCATTTGGAATTGCGGCCTACCGCGAGCACCAGATCGCCTTCGCCGATGCCCGACCTGCCGCGCTCAACCTCGTCTGGGGCGCGAAGTTTGATTGGCAACGCCAGGCGCCGCTCGATGCCGGACTTGGCACGATTGCCCAGTTGCCGCTCGACGCCTTCTTCAAGGGAGTGGATGTCGCCTTTTTCCGTTCGGCATGGAACGACCCCAACGCGCTCTGGGTGGGAATCAAGGGCGGCGACAACAAGGCCAACCATTCGCACCTGGACCTCGGCTCGTTCGTACTCGATGCACAGGGCCACCGCTGGGCAAGCGATCTGGGTGGCGATGACTACAACCTTCCCGCCTACTTCGGCAACAAGCGATGGACCTACTATCGCCTGCGGACCGAGTCCCACAACACGCTGGTTCTGGATGGCGAAAACCAGAATCCCGCCGCCAAAGCGCCCATCCGGGTGTTTCACAGCGGCAGGAATCGTTCGCACTGCGTCATTGACCTGTCGGCCGCATGGAAAGACCGGGCATCGCGCGTGACGCGCGGGCTGGCCATGCTCAACCGCTCGGCGATTCTGGTTCAGGACGAGGTCGAAGCCGCCAATCCGGTGAGTGTCGCCTGGAACTTTGTCACCCCGGCAAAGATCGACATAACGGGCCGGCACGCCGTCCTGTCGCTCAAGGGCAAGTCGATGCATGTGCGAATACTGACGCCGGAATCGGCGAAGTTCGAAGTGTTGTCCTGCAACCCCCCGCCGCCGCAGCGCCAGCAGCCGGAGATGCACAATCTGTCCATTCAGCTTGGAAAGGTATCAGAGGCCAGGCTGGCGGTGCTCATTTCGACCGATGAGAAGGCATCGGGCGGCGAGGTCCAGCCGCTGGCGACGTGGAAATGAGCCGTCACCCGCGCGACGCTCACCCAACGATCCCCGCGATGTCGATCAGGTGCATCTGCCGGCCGGCGCCAGTGTGAGGTGAATCGATGCACACCTGCCTCCCCCGGCGATCCGATCGCGGGTGGGTATCGCATCGCCACTCGCCCGAATACGGCTGCGGCAGCAGAAAATGCCCCAGGGGCACGCGCCGACCGGTCTGGACATGGAACAGGTAGGGATGCTGCAGGCGGTTCTTGTCGGGATAGGTGTCGTTGAGTATCCAATGGTTGCCGGGCAGATAAGTATTGTGGCCGTTGACGGTCATCACATCGGGACCGATCGGCTCAACGATGTCAGTCCTGTCACGATAAAGGTAGAACTTTTCCTTCAGTGACGGGTGCCACGCCCACGCGGCGACATGCTGCGCATCGCGCCAGACAAAATGCGATGTGCGCCCGTGCGGATCGAGAACGTAAAGGTCTCTTCCCTCGGCGTTGGCGGTGAACAACCGCGTGTGAAACGAGCCTGCCCGCTCCTCCTGTCCGCGCCAGCGGTGAAGAAAAATGAACCGCGCGCCGTCCGGCGAAACCAGCAGATGATTGAACCAGTGTTTGGCTCCCTTGGGATAGCCGCCCGGGCAATCAATCGCCGCGACCTGGGCAAAGGTGATGATGAGCCTGATCTGGCCGCTCCTGAGGTCGATCTTCCAGATGCCCGCGTTGTCGGGCGCCGGAACGTCACGACCGGGATCGGGAATCCCCGCATAACCGTAGCCCGGGCGGCAATCATTGAGCCGCCGGAAATCCGGCGCGATTCCCCACGTTCCGTCCGGGCTGATAGCGTAAACCGGGTGGCCGATCGTTCTGTTCCTGCCGGATTTGACATCGAGAAGTCGGCAGATGAACCGATCGCCCTCGCGGTCGTTCCAGAAGACCTCGGACTCCGTGCCGGGAATCCACTGCAACATGCAACCCTGCTGCCAGTTCCAAGCACGCGACTGGCCGAGTTCGATCCACCGGTCGCCGTCGGCCGTGTCCACCATCCCCACGTTGATGACATCCTCGCCGGTGGGCGAGCGATGCTCGAAGGACACTTCGTTGCCCAATACCAGACGATCGTTCGGATCGAATTGCAGCTTGTCGTAGTAACCAAACCAGTGGAATTTTGGTCCGCGCGTGATCTGCCGGATCGGCGGCAGAACCTCAGCGGGTTCGCTGGCGGCAAACGGCACGCCGGCCAGCGCAACGGCGGCCGCGCCCACAAATCCGCGGCGGGACAGTCTGGCTGACGTGGAGCAGGTGATCATAGAGACACTCCTGGGGACCGGTCGAGCGAGCCATCGTCGCGGTTTTTGCGCCGTTCACTCGGTTGGACGCTGTGCCGGGAAAAAGCCCGGACGACAATCCCTGCGCTGAGATTCGCGATGGTCGCACGCTTGCGGCGTCATGCCATATTACCGCCGTCCGACGCCTCGTGTTAGATCCGCTGTTTACATCCCGGCCGCCGCGGGGCATACTGAGCGAGCGTTGTGGGTCGGTGTTGTGGGCTCTCTACGAGGATACAGGCGATGGTCGACGTTTTTTCCCTGACTCAGTACACCGTCCGGCGGAAGATATTCAAGATTTTCGGCGGTGCGTTTCATATCTACGATCCCATGGGGGTGATC
>CAYSSA010000024.1:19115-25995 GCA_964433485.1 uncultured Tepidisphaeraceae bacterium
TCCGCGGCATACGATGTCTACGATGCGCGGCAGCGAGTGAAGGTCGGCGTACTGCGCCGTCGAGGTTTCAAAAGCATTCTGAAGGATGAATGGGAGATCCTGGACGCGGCGGATCAGCCGATCGGAACGGTGCAGGAGGACAGTTGGCTCATGGCCTCCCTCCGGCGTTTCCTGACGAACCTGATTCCACAGTCGTATCATGTTCAGGTGAGGGGCATGCCGGTGGCGTGCATACGTCAGAATTTCAATCCATTTGTTCTGAAGCTGAACGTGGATCTCGCTCAGGATACGCAACAGTTGCTGGACCGGAGGCTGGCGCTGGCCGCCGCGATCCTCTTGGCGGCGATCGAGGGTCGAGAGGGATAAGGACCCGGAACGGAACGTCTGTCGGACTTCGGGTGTATAAGAGACAGCATGACCACGGAGACCATCATGATCAAACGAGTTGCCTGCTTGCTTGTGTCTGTTCTGATGACCTCGTCGACCGCTTTTGCCCAGGGCGACGCGCCCAAACCCACGGCCCCGCCTGAGCCGGCCGGGATGGTCAAGCTGTTCAATGGCAAGGATCTCACCGGCTGGGAGGGCAATCCAATGCTCTGGTCGGTCAAAGATGGCGTCATCCGCGGCGAGACCACGGCCCAGAACAATACCAAGGGCAACACATTTCTCATGTATGTCGGTGACCAGGGCAAGCCGGTCGAGTTCAAGGACTTCGAGCTCCGGCTGTCTTACCGGATCGACCATGGCAACAGCGGCGTGCAGTATCGAAGTCGCCATGTGACCGAAGCCAAAGACAACAAATGGGTGGTTTCCGGCTATCAGGCTGAGGTCGCCAATTCTCCGACTGCGGATGGTTTTCTGTATCATGAAAAGGGCCGTGCCTCACTCTGCCGCGTGGGTGAGAAAGTGGAGATCGGCGAAGACGGCAAGCCGAAGGTCGTCGGCTCGCTCGGCGATGCCAAAGCCATCGGCGCCACTCACAGGAAGTCCGACTGGAACGACTATGTGATCATCTGCAAAGGCAATCACGTCGTCCACTATCTCAATGGCATCCAGACCATCGAGTTGACCGACAACGATCCCAAAGGCCGCTGCATGTCCGGCCTGATCGCCCTGCAGATCCACGCCGGCCCGCCGATGTGGGTGGAGTTCAAGGATGTGCGGATCAAGGTGCTGGATGACAAGTGACGCCGCATCCTGCCGGCTGCAAAGGGAATCTGGCAGCCGACTTGAAATCCGGCCATTCCCCTGCGCCGCTATTTCGCACACCTCCCTCTGCTGACCTGCCGGGAGATGGTGAAGGTCGCGAGAGCATCGTGCATCTACTTCTTTCCCGCCAGTCCCGCCTGGAAGTGGATGACATCGCCATCGCGCACGACGTATTCCTTGCCTTCGAGGCGCAGTTTGCCGTGGTGCTTGATCTCGTGTTCGGTCTTGTATTGCTGCAAGTCGGCAATGGTGTAGACCTCGGCCTTGATGAAGCTCTTTTCCAGATCAGTGTGGATGACGCCGGCCGCGACCGGTGCCTTGGCGCCGACGGCAATTGTCCAAGCCCGGATTTCCGGCTCGCCGGCGGTAAAGAAGCTCTGCAGGCCGAGCAGCTTGTATGCTTCGGCTGCCAGCACCGTCAGCGCCGGCTCGGTCAGGCCCATGCCCTGGAGCATCTCGCCCCGGTCATCTTCGGACAGCTCGGCGATCTCGGCCTCAAGCTTGCCGCAGATGGGTACGAGCGGAAATCCGAACGTGGCCGCCTTGTCGCGGGCGGCCTTGACCCGGTCGCTCTGGCCATGGATGTCGTCCTCGCCGACATTGGCCACCACCAGGACCTTCTTGGATGTGAGCATGCCCATGCTCTTGACCAGTTTCCACTGTTCGGGGGTGACGTGCAGGTCGCGGATGGGCTTGCCGTCGTTGAGTTGGGCGTAGGCTTTGCCCAGAATGTCGGCCCGCATGATGGCTTCCTTGTCGCCACTCTTGGCCGCGCGCTGAGCCTTGTCCAGCGAAGTGCCGACTTGCTCGAGGTCGGCCAGGATCAGCTCCGTCTCGATCGTTTCGATGTCGCGGGCGGGATCGATCGTCTCCTCGACGTGGACAACCTCGTCGTTGTCGAAGCAGCGAACGACGTGGATGATCGCGTCCATATCGCGGATATGCGCCAGGAATTTGTTGCCCAGACCCTGGCCGCTACTTGCGCCGCGAACGAGTCCGGCCACATCGACCACGTTGATCGTTGCCGGAACCAGTTTCTTGGTCTCGATGAACTGGTTGATGATCTTGAGCCGGTTGTCGGGGATCTTGGCTACACCGATGTTGGGTTTGGCTTGAGCCTTGGAATAGGCCGTTGCTTCGGCGCCTGCGGCGGTGAGGGCGTTGAAGATGGTGGTCTTGCCAACCAGTGGCAGGCCGACGATTCCGACTTGTAGCGACATATTGGTGGTCCGTTTGCGGTGACGAGATCTCAGCTCCGACGTCGACCGATCCGCGGCCGACCCTGGTTCCGTTACTATACCGTTGGGAACGGCGCGTTGTAAGCCGTGTCTGGATAACCCCGGCCCGTCGTTGCCATCAGCGATGTTCGGCCGCGGAGGTCATCTTCTCCGACGCCCCAACGCGACGGCGCCGATGCCGCTGTCACGCAATGGTAGTTTGGTCGATCGCGGTTAGAATGGCGTCGAAATGAGCATTTGCCGCGTTGCGGCGAATAATTGCCTGACTCACAACGCTAGATGGACTGAGCATGCATAGCGCCCCGACCGAACAGAATCTCTCCCCAGTGCCCAACATCGAACGGGCCGGACGCGCGGTTCTCTCCGCGGAGATGTTGCGGCAGTGGGGGCAGAACGCCACGTTTGTGCGCCTTCTGGGCGTAAATTACATCCATATCACGCTGCCGGACAAGAGCGAGCTCTACCTGACCGAGCATGGTCTGCCGTTTCTCGAGCACATTCACCCCGACAACTGGTATGAGCCGGATTGGTTCAAGAAGCACCGCCAGCCGCTGCTGGGAACCGGCACGGTCTATCGCATCCCCACGCGCCCCGTGCCGGGCCACAAATGCAGGAGCATCGATCTGGTTATCAAGTGGTCCCGCATGGGTCAGGACGTGCCGCTGGACACCTTCACCCTCAACCAGGCGATCAACGCCGAGTTCAACACGCCCTTCGAGGAGTTCTCCCTGGTCGAGGAACTGCGCGCCGGCGCCTATGGACGGAGCGATCTGCGGATCCTGACCCAGCGGCCAATGGCGATCTACGTGCCCTCCGAACGGATGCAGTTGTGGCAGACGGGCCGGTCGCGTTGGAAAATCCTCAGCAAGATCAAATACCACGCCTGCATCGAGATCGACATTCTGCGCTCGTATATCATGATCTACAGTTGGATTAAAGGGGTGGATGCGGCGCAGGTTGCCAGAGCGGGGATGTATCCGGGGCTTTCGCAGGAACAGTCGCTCAAGGAATTCACCGACCGCACTGTGCGCGACCTGGAGGACAAGGGGTTCTTCGTCGCCGACCACAAGCCGTCGCACCTGATCCTGCGCGTCGGCAATGAACGAATCGTCCGCAAGCGCAACGGCGACTTCGCTTACGGGCTCGTGGACTATGAACTGCTGTCGCGGACCGACGAGCATCAGGCCTATGCAAAGGCTGCTTCCCGCAGCAGATACCTGCACCTTCAGCGCGACCGATTCAGTCCGCCGGCCGATGTCACCCTGCCGCCGCACCTGCACCGGGCCAGGCTCATGGACATCGACTACATAGCCGGCCGCGCTGAAAGCACGGCGGGGGTGCTCTGGGTGGTTGGGAAAGATCCACGGCTGTTCGAATACTTTCTGCCGGAACGTTGGCGCAAAAAGTTGTTTCCATTGTCGGGATCGGCCCGAACCTGGTACACGCAGACCAAAGACGGAGTCCACCTGGTCTGGAAAATCAGCCGGGTGGGCGAGGAGCCGCCGGGCAGGGACACTGATCCGCGCTGGCCGAATCTGTGTCGCCACGGCTACAACAGCCCCTTTGAGGAATTTGCGCTGGCCATGGAGATGACGGGAAAGGGCATACGCACATCCTATCCGCGGGCCATCTACGTCACCGGGCAGGGCGATGTCTCAACCTCGGGCGTCACCGATCAGCGACGATTCCAGCAGATGCAGGGTCTGACCGGCCCCGACGGACAGCCCGTGCTGCGCATTGGCCACGATTACATCACCATCTGGGGCTATTTCCGTGGTCACGAGGATTCGTGCGCGGCCGAAGCCACCGTACTCTACAGCCCGATCGGCGCCGGCCAGGCTCATGCCAAGGCGCTGATGACGGACGATGAACTTCAGGAACTGGTTCAACGCCACCTCGATCGGCTGAGGGCGGCCGGATACGAGGATCTGAATTTTGAGCCCGACCACATCCTGTTGTCCTACATGCCCGGCGGCGATTTCCAGCGCGACGACAATGGCTATATTGCCACACGACACTGCAACCTGGAGATGATCCGGCGGCTTTGACATTTCACAGGACGAGCCGGATGCGGCTCCAACGGAGTAAAGGAGGTTGTCCCAATGCGTCTTGCGATCCCCGCAATGCTTGTCGCTGCACTGTGTGTCGGGCTTTCAGCTCGGGGTGGGACTTCCTCGTCCATTCCGCTGGCTGGAACTTGGAAATTCCGCATGGACCCCGATCGCGTCGGGGAGGCCCAAAAATGGTTTCAACAAGAATTGCCGGACCTCATCAACCTGCCAGGGTCCACCGATCAGGCGGGTTATGGTCAGCGCGTCACGCAATTTGAAAAGCACTACCTGACGCGGCAGTTTCGCTACGAAGGACACGCCTGGTACTCCATCGAGATTGAGGTGCCCGAGGCTTGGCGGGGGAAATGGGTGCGCCTGTTCATGGAGCGGGTCCACTGGCAGAGTGATGTGTGGCTGGATGGCAGACATATTGGCATGTGCGACAGCCTGGTGGCGCCGCACGAATATGACTTGGGATTCATCGAACCCGGCCGGCGCCGCCTGGTCGTGCGGGTGGACAACACCTACCGCTACAAGGTTGGCAAGGACGCCCACAGCTTCACCGAACATACGCAAACCAACTGGAACGGGATCGTCGGCAGGATCGAACTGCGAGCGACGGATGCGGTGTGGATCGAGTCCGTGACCGCAATCCCTGACGTGGCTCAACGCACTGTTCAGTTTGAGATTGTCATCCGCAATGTGACTGGCAAACCCATGACAGGCCTTCTTGGGGGGAAGATCATCCGGTCCGGTGCAAGGGACCGGAAATTTGTGACGCTGCGGTTTGAAGCGACCGGGCCGCGAACCACGCAACGGATGTCCATAGAAGTTGCCGGAGCTCCGCTGTGGGATGAGTTCGATCCCGCGATGATGCGAGCGGAAATCGAGTTGGACAGTTCCGCCGCGGATCGGGCCATGTTCGACCGGCATATGACGACCTTCGCCCTGCGCGAGGTTGCAACCAGGGGCACACAGATCACCGTCAACGGCCGGCCGATCATGCTGCGGGGCACGCTCGAATGCTGTGTTTTCCCCAAGACCGGATATCCGCCCACGGATGTGGAGTCGTGGGCGAAGATCTGCCGGGTGCTCAAGGCACACGGGCTCAACCACCTGAGATTTCACTCGCACTGTCCCCCGGAAGCCGCATTCATCGCCGCCGACGAAGCGGGCATCTATCTGCACGTCGAAACGCCCGTCTGGAGCGCGCTGGGTGATGACCCACCGACGGATGCCTTCATCCACGCCGAGGCCGAGCGAATAGTGAACGCTTACGGCAATCATCCTTCCTTCATTGGCCTGAGCGTCGGCAATGAACCAAGCGGGGCGAAGCAGAAGGAGTTTCTCAGCGGGTTTGTGAACAAGTGGAAGGCGACCGATCGGCGACGGTTGTACACTGGGACTTCGGGCTGGCCAAATATCCCGGAGGAACAATATCAGGTACTCGTGGGGCCGCGACTGTACATGTGGGGCGATGGGCTCAAAGGCAAGTTCAACGCGACGCAACCGAAGACGGACTACGACTATGCCGACTGGGTGGCCAAACGTCCGTACCCGATCGTGTCCCACGAAGTCGGCCAGTGGTGTGTTTACCCGAACTTCCGCGAGATTGAGAAGTACGAAGGGCACCTCAAGCCGCGTAACTTCGACATCTTCCGCGATACCCTCGGGCGCAACCACATGCTCGATCAGGCGGATGCATTCGTGATGGCGTCAGGAAAGCTGCAGACACTGCTGTACAAGGAGGAGGTGGAAGCGTCGCTGCGCACAGCCAGTTTTGGTGGCTTCCAACTGCTCGACCTGCACGATTTCCCCGGCCAGGGCACGGCGCTGGTCGGAATGCTCGATCCATTCTGGGATTCCAAACCTTATCTGACGCCAGCGGAGTTCAAGCGGTTCTGTGATTCGACGGTGACGCTGGCGAAGTTCGCGAAATTCACCTGGAAATCCAGAGAGACATTCGCGGCCGAGTTGATGCTCGCCCATTACGGTCCGACGCCGATTGAAGCGGCCGCCCTGGAATGGAAGCTGACCAGCAATGGAGAACTTCTCGCCTCGGGCAAGACGCCGGCGCAGGACGTTCCCACTGGAAACGTCCGGTCCTTCGGCGGAATCGAGATTCCCTTGTCCGGAGTCTCCACAGCCGCGCGATGCGTACTCAGTGTGTCCCTGCCCGCGGCCAACAAGGAAAACTCCTGGGACATCTGGGTTTATCCGGACGGGCCGTCGGCTGACACTCCGCCCGGTGTGCTGCTGACCACGGAGTGGAACACCGCAACCAGGACAGCGCTGGACGATGGCCGAACCGTGCTGTTTCTGCCGGAGAGGGGCAGCCTTCGAGGCAACATCGCCGCGGGCTTCACTTCAATGTTCTGGAAC